>JAHDWG010000660.1 GCA_023384495.1 Caldilineaceae bacterium | reverse complement strand
CAATAGCAGTAGACTTCTCGACTCACTTTGTGGTTGTTGTACGGACCCAATTTAATACCGGCGGCTATTCAGCGGGACCGTTCAACTTTGCGAACGATCAAAACCGTCTGATGGTTAAGATTGAGGTGCAGGGCCCGGGCCGCTGGTGTCGCACAACCTTTAGCTTCCAGCACCCATACTGGATTTTTCAGATTCCACGAGCAGATTTCAACGGCGGGATGCCCAGTAAAGTTAACCTAGACGTTAACTATCGTGACGGTCCTCCATGCTCTACCGAATAAAGCTTCGGCCTGTGCTCGGCGCGGAGCGCCTGTCAGATGGTGACTTTCCATTACGGGAGGTGGTTACACAGAGTAAGCGTTGCTGTAATTTCTCGGACAACGACGACCAAAAGGAGATACAACGATGTATCGCATGAATAAAGTGCTCACATGGTTGGTGCTGGTGGCGCTGCTGGTCAGCGCATTCCAGCCGGTTGTGGCGCAATCGCCGCCGACGACGGCGGAACTGCCCGAAGGGGGCGCGATTGCCCAACTCAACGACATCGAGATGTACTACGAGATCTACGGCGAGGGCGAGCCGTTGCTGCTCATGCACTCGGTGACCGGCAGCATGGCGCAGTTCGAGAACGTCATCCCCATCCTTGCCGAGGAATACCAGGTGATCGCCGTCGATTTCCGCGGCCACGGTCGCACCACCGACGCCGGCCAGCCACTCTCCTATGAGCTGATGGCGTCGGATATGGTCGCCCTGCTGGATCAACTGGAGATCGACGCCGTTCACATTGTCGGCAACAAGGATGGCGGCATCATCGGCCTGGCCATGGCAATGGAGCACCCTGAACGGGTCAAGAGCCTGGTCGCCGCGTCCGTCAACTGGTCGCCGGCGGGCTTCCACCCCTGGTTTGTGGACTATGTCAAAGGCGCCACCCTCGAAAATTGGGACGCCATGACGGGCGAGATGTACCGCACCGTGGCGCCGGACCCGTCCATCATGCCCGTGATGCTGGAGAAGGTGCGCAACCTGCTGCTGATGCAGCCAAACTTCACGCTGGAGCAACTGGGCGCGATCACAACGCCGGTGCTGGTGTTGGCAGGGGCCGATGAAGAGGTGCTCAAGATCGGGCATGTCGAGCATCTGGCTGCTGCACTTCCCGATGCCTCCCTGGTGTGGATCGAAGATGCTGGTCACGGCGTGCTGGACGAGCAATTCGACGCGTGGATGGACGCTGTGGACCTGTTCCTCCGCGGCGAACTGGATGCGCCGCCTGCGGGCAAGTACGCGGCGGTCAACGACATCCAGATGTACTACGAGATTCACGGCGAGGGTGAACCGCTGCTGTTCATGCCCAGCGGCATGTGGAGCACGGAGAACTTCGCCGGGTTGACCGCAGCCCTGGCTGAGGAGTATCAGGTCATCGTCATGGACGCGCGCGGTCGCGGGCGCTCCACCGATTCCGGCAGGCGGCTGGATATTGCCGTCATGGCCGACGATGTCGTGGCGCTCATGGGCGAGCTGGGCATCGAGACCGCCCATGTTGTCGGCTGGGCCGACAGCGCGATCGTGGGGCTGGAGATGGCCATGCGCTATCCGGAGCGAGTCGACAGGCTGGTGGCCTATGCGCCCAACTACACCGTCGAAGGCCTGACCGAGGAACACCGGGCCTGGCTGAAGTCGCTCACCCTGGACGACATGGCTGGGATGTTCGAGGAAGGCTATGCACGGATTGCGCCCAATCCCGAGTACCTGCCCGTGATCTTGGAGCGGGTGCGCGCCATGTTCCTCACCGAGCCCAACTACACGCTTGACCAGTTGGGCGAGATCACAGCCCCCACCCTGGTGCTGGACGGCGAGGAGGACGAGTTCATCGTGCGCGAGCACCTGGAGGCGATGGCCGCCGCAATCCCGAACGCCGAACTGGCCTTCCTGCCCGGCCTCAGCCACTATGCGCCGTTCGAGGACCCGGCAGCATGGACGGCGGCGGTGCTGGAGTTCCTGGCAGAGCCGGCGGCGCAAGCGGTCCCCCGCTTCGAACCGTCCGAATGCAAGTACCCGATCCTCGCCGACGCTGACGCCGAGTGCGGCTATCTGGTCGTGCGCGAGGAGCGCAGCAACCCCGACAGCCCGACCATCCGCGTCCACGTGATCAAGTTCCGCAGCGCCAGCGAGACCCCGGCGCCCGACCCGGTCGTCGTGATTCCGGGCGGGCCAGGTGCGCCGGGCAGTTTTTATGCCTGGCTGTGGGCTGCCTTGCCGGTGGGCGATGTCATGCGCGCCGAGCGAGATGTCTATCTCTTGGAGACGCGCGGGGCCATGTACTCCGAACCGGCCTTCTATTGCCCGGAGACGGAAGCCGACGCCGCCGAGAGGGTGGGCATGGGCTTTGCCGAGGAAATGGAGTGGCTCGCCGAGGCCTACCGCGCTTGCCATGACCGGCTTGTGGCGGAAGGCGCCAACTTCTCCGCCTACGGTCTTCCAGATATTGCCGGTGATGTCGCCGATCTGCGCGCTGCACTGGGCATCGACCAGGTGAACGTCTACGGCGTCTCCTACGGGACACCGCCGGCGATGCTCCTGATGCGCGATGACCCTGCCTGGGTGCGCAG
>JAHDWG010000071.1 GCA_023384495.1 Caldilineaceae bacterium | reverse complement strand
AGTGCGCGTAGGCCTCTTCCACAGTAAGCAGCAGACCTTGCCAGATCCTGGCATGGTCGTCGGGGTTGAAGATTTCCATTTCGACATTCATGGCGGCCAGTTGCTCTTTGTTCACTACCTCGACCGTGCCGTTGACCCGTGCGGTGCAGTCATAGCCGGGGATCAGAAAGAGGAGACCGACCGAGGAATTGGTGGAGACATTCTCATAGGATTGGAACAAGCGGTTGCCCGCCACATCGGGGATAAACAAATGGCGCTCGTCCAGCACCTTGACAAAGCCGGGTTTGCCGCCTTTGGGCGAGGCGTCGCACTGGCCGTCTGCGTTGCTGGTGGCCAGCACCACAAAGGGCGATTGGCGAATAAAGTCCTGAATCCAGTCGATTAGGTAGGGGCGCACTTTCCCCTGGGCGCCGGGTGATGGCTTGCCAAATTGTTGTTGAAAGGCGTTGAGTGTAGACATAGATTTTTCGCTCGTGTGGTCATGTGAATTGATGAACGTTGCTACCAGATTGTAACACAAAAAGGCGCTCGCTGTCATCGGCCAAGCATGGCGGGGTGCGTCCAAAATTTGGGGCAAACGTCCCCGGCGCCGGCGACAGATGCTTTCGGTTGGCAGCCATTCACTTGCCTGTGCCAGGGACGTGGGTTAACTCGCCCCTTTTTCTGGATGCACCCGCAATGCAGGTGCAGCGGGCGAGATGGCATCTGAACAACCGGATTTCGTGTTACTTTCGTCTGCCTGTACCGAGGATAACTCATTGGCAGACCTGGCGGGGCAACTGCCGACTACCATGCACTGACAGGCAACACAGCCCAACGCGGAGGAACAATGAAGGGGCCTTTCCTTACAGGTCTACAACTGAGCGAACAATTCTACCGTCAAGCCATCCAACCGATCCTGGCCGCCCACTTTCCGCACCTGCGCTATTCGGCAGCTTTGCTTGGCCCAGGCTCCGAAGTGCTGGGCTATGACGATGGGCAATCCACCGACCACGACTGGGGACCACGCCTGCAACTCTTTTTGACGCCCGCCGATCTGACAACCTACCAGGAACCCATTGAACGGCGGTTGCGGGCTGAATTGCCTCTCACCATCGCCGGCTATCCGCTCAACCTGGCGCGCAAAGGTGGCGAGGATGGGAGCGAACCGGCGCCGGATGATCATAGTGTTGTCATGGTGACGGTTCGTGACTTTTTTACCCGAATCCTGCGCTTTGATCCAACCGGGGAAATCCGTGCGGTTGACTGGCTCATGGTGCCCGACTATGCGATTTTGACCCTGGTGCGTGGGCGCGTCTTTCACGATGGGCTGGGTCAACTGGCCCCAATCCGCGCTCGCCTTGACTACTATCCGCACGATGTGTGGCTCTATCTGATGGCGGCGCAGTGGGCGCGCATTGGCCAAGAAGAGCACTTTATGGGCCGCTGCGGCCAGGTGGGCGATGAGCTCGGTTCGCGATTGATAGCAGCGCGGCTGGTGCGCGACCTGATGAAGCTTACCTTTTTGCAGGAGCGCCAGTATGCTCCGTATATCAAATGGTTTGGCACGGCCTTTGTCCGGCTCGCCTGTGCAGGGGACTTGCTGCCCACACTGCTCAACATCACACTGGCACAGTCGTGGCAGGAGCGGGAAACTTATCTCAGTGCGGCGTATCATCTTGTGGCCGAACAACACAATGGGTTGGCGATCACGCCGCCCCTCTCGCCACAGGTGCAACCCTTTTTTACCCGCCCCTTCCAAGTGATCGGCGGCGAACGCTTTGCCGATGCCATCCGGGCGGCAATTACCAGCGAGGAAGTGCTGGCGCTACCTACCCATCTGGGCGCGGTGGATCAATTTATCGATTCGACCGACGCGTTCAACCATCTCTACAGCGGCGGATTACACGATCTATTTGCAGTAAGGGGCTATTTGCAGTAAGGGGCTATTTGCAGTAAGGAGCCAAATATGAGCAAATAACCTTATCTCCCCTCGGTTTTGTATCGGCCAGCCCAAGACGCTCCACGATGCACAATTTGAATGCACTGTGGATGGCGAGGCGGGGCGTCTACGTGCAACGCACCCTGCGGATGCATCGTACGGGTGGTCTATTACCTGAACAGCAGAAGAGTGGCCTGGCAGATGAGGTCGCGGTTGTTGATCGTTCTGGACGATGTCGATTACCCGGTGTATCATAGGCAGCTCGATGGGGTAATGCGCGCCGAACTTCCCCACGCTATCCATGGCATCCGCACCAGTCACGCTGTGGCAAGGGACGATACGCCAGTTGGGGAACCGATGACAGGGGCTCCGGTCGAACACAGTGTGCGAGTTTATGGCGTCCGCAGCTATTTTCGGGGCGTGCTGCGTTTTGATCCACTGGTGGCAATGAACGCCGTAAACTGGCTCACCACACCGCAACAGATATTGCCCAGCCTCGCTCGCGGCTGCGTCTTTCACGATGGATTGGGCCAATTGGGGCCAATCCGGGCCACGCTCGGCTTGAATGTAACCAGCGGGGAACAAGCCTAATGAGAATTCGCTTTGAAATCGAATACAACATTGAATTCAACCAGGAGGATCTTCATGGACCAGTTTGTCTACCGCGGGGCCAAGACCAGCCAGATCAGCTTTCCGCTGGGCGGCATCGGCGCAGGCTGCATTGGCCTGGGGGGCAATGGCCGTCTGATTGATTGGGAGATCTTCAACCGGCCCAACAAAGGGAGCGTCAACGGCTTTTCGCACTTTGCCATCCGAGCCGAGGCCCAGGGTAAAGTGATAGACGCCCGCATCCTTCATGGCGATTTGCCTCCCCCATATCAGGGCGAATTAGGCGGCAGCCGCTTCAACAGCTTTGGCTGGGGCCCGCGCCGCGAATATCTCACCGGGCTGCCCCACTTCACCGAGGTAGAATTTCGCGGCGAGTATCCACTGGCCGACCTGACCTTCCGCGACGCTACCGGCAAGTTCCCGGGCCAGGTCGCCATGCGCGCCTTCAATCCGCTCATCCCACTCAACGAAGACGATTCCAGCATCCCGGCGGCGTTCTTTGAGTTTACCGGGACCAATACGACGGCGGAAACGCTGACCTACACCGTGGCCGGCGTGCTCACTAACCCGCTGCCGGCCAACAATCTCAACACGGTGGCCCAACATGGTTGGGGCCATACGCTCGATTTGCACTGCGACAGCCTCGACCCCGAATCGATCCACTACGGCAATCTCACGCTCGCCACCGATGCCGCGCAGCGGGGCGGTCGCGTCAGTTGGCAACAATACTGGTTCCGCGGGGCCTGGTTTGACAGCCTCGAGGTCTATTGGCATGATCTCAACACGCCAGGGCCGTTCAAGAATCGCGCCTACCCCGCCGACAGGGCCGGCGAGCACAACGAAGGGCTGCTCGCCGCCCACATCGATCTGGCCCCGGGCGAGACCAAACGGGTGCGCTTTGTCATCAGTTGGAGCTTCCCCAACTGCGAAAACTATTGGAAGCCCCCCCAAAGCTCGCTGATCGAGATCGCCGATTTCCACCGCGAAAGCGACTTCACACCCCCCAAGCCCACGTGGAAGAATTATTATGCGACGCTCTGGCCACACGCACAGGCAAGCGCCGAATACGCCCTGCGCGAGTGGGATCGCCTGGCCGGTGAGACGCAGCGTTACCACGACGCCCTCTTTGCCTCCCACCTTCCGCCGGCAGCGCTCGACGCCATCTCGGCCAACATCTCGATCCTCAAGTCGCCCACGGTGCTGCGCCTGGAAGATGGCGCCTTCTATGGCTGGGAAGGTTGCCACCCCAGCGAGGGCTGCTGCGAAGGCAGTTGCACCCATGTATGGAACTATGCGCAGGCGCTGCCCTTCCTCTTCCCGCGGCTCGAGCGTTCCATGCGCACGGCAGACTACCGCCACAACCTGCGGCCCGATGGCTCCATGCCCTTCCGGCTGCAACTGCCGCTGGGCGTTGGCCAGTCGCAATTCCGCGCCTGCGCCGACGGCCAGTTGGGCGGGGTGATGAAGAGCTATCGCGACTGGAAGGTCAGCGGCGACGACGTATGGCTGCGCAGCGTCTGGCCGGCGGTGAAGATGTCGTTGGAATACACCTGGAGCCCGGCCAACGAAGACCGGTGGGACCCCGAGAAAACAGGCGTGCTCTGGGGGCGCCAGCACCACACGCTCGATATGGAGCTATTTGGCCCCAACTCATGGTTGACCAGCATTTATCTTGGCGCACTCAAGGCCGCAGCCGAGATGGCGGCCTACCTCGGCGAGGCCGATTCCGCTGCTGAGTATCGTACTATCTTCGAGCGGGGCAAGGCGTGGGCCGATGAGCATCTTTTTACGGGCGAGTATTATGTGCAGCGAATTGACCTCAACGATCGCGGCCTTGTGGAATCGTTCGAGGGCAAACACGATTCGCTGCACGGCCGCTCGGCGCTGCAAGCCTATTGGAACGAAGAGCACGCCGAGATCAAGTACCAGATCGGCGAGGGCAGCAGCATCGACCAGGTGCTCGGCCAATGGCACGCCAGCCTCTATGGTCTGGGGGATATTCTCGACCCGGCCAAGGTAAAGCAGGCCAACGCCGCCATCTTCAAACATAACTTCATCCCCCACTTGGGGCAGGCCTACAACCCGTGCCGCATCTACGCGCTCAATGACGAAGGGGGGCTGGTCATCTGCGCCTGGCCCGACGGCGCACAGAAACCGCTCATCCCCGTGCCCTATGCCCAGGAGGCGTGGCCAGGAACTGAGTATTCGGCGGCGAGCCACATGATCATGACCGGGCTGGTGGATGAAGGCATGGCCGTGGTGGCCGAAACGCGCCGACGTTTCGATGGCGAGCGGCGCAACCCGTGGAACGAATTCGAGTGCGGCAGTAACTACGCTCGCTCGTTGGCGTCGTATGCCCTGCTCAACGCCTTTAGCGGCTTTGAGTTCGACCTGGTTCACCACCGGATTGGTTTCCACCCTGTTCGCATGGACGATGGGCGTTTCCGCTCTTTTTGGTCGCTCGACAGCGGCTGGGGTGAAGTCGAGATCACAGGCGACGCCGTGGAGATTCGACTGTTGGGCGGCCATCTCGCCGTGCAGACGTTGCGCTTCCCTGCCGTGGCCGGGGGCAAGGTGCAGACGGTGACAGTGGCCGGCGCGCCGCAGGCCTTTACCCAGGCTGGCGCCGAAATCCGATTGGCCACTGTCACCACGATCGAGCAAGGTCAGACGCTTCGTATGATGTGAGCAATCCATGCTCCGACTTTCACAGGCGCACAGGGCGAAGATAGGGGGGGTTGTCGCCTGCCTCTTCGCCATCGCACTCAGCACACCCGTATTGGCGACGCCGCTGGTCGTTTCGTCTGACCCGGCGGTTGCTGCCCCAACCGTGGCGGCGGCGGCAACCGCCCTGCGTTCCGCTACAGGTGAACAAGCCCAAATCTCAATTCACCCGGCCACCGGCGCGGCCCGTTTTGTGCGCATCCCCCCCGGCGCCATGCGGGCAGCGGCTGGGGCCAGCCCGGCAGCGCAGGCCGACGCCTTCCTCGCCCTGTATGGCGCGCTCTTTGGGCTGGCCGACCCCGCCCAGCAGCTCCGTCACCTTGCGACCGAGACCGACCATCTCGGCGCAACCCATCTGCTTTATGAGCAGCGCCACCAGGGTCTGCCCGTCTTTGGCGGTTCACTACGGCTTCACGTTGACGCCGCCGGGGGATTGACCGCCG
Organism: Caldilineaceae bacterium; assembly: GCA_023384495.1. Classification (GTDB taxonomy): domain Bacteria; phylum Chloroflexota; class Anaerolineae; order Caldilineales; family Caldilineaceae; genus CFX5. The sequence goes on along the minus strand of JAHDWG010000071.1, from coordinate 16,864 downwards.
TCAATGGCGTGATCATCCCAGACCTGGCTGTGAATCCTTCGCCCGCGTTGAGCGCCGCTTCCGCAGCGACCCTGGCGCAACAGCATGTCGCCGCTCAATTGCGGGCAGAGGGCGACCGGCATAGCCATACGCTTACGGCCTCCGTCGAGCAATTGACCATCCTGCGCGCCAATCTGCTCCAAGGGCTACCCGGGGCCAATCATCTTGCCTACGAGGTGATTGTCGCCCGCGCGCCGGACGTGCGCCAACACGTCTTTGTCGACGCCCATAGCGGCGCGATTGTCGAACAGTTTAGCGGTCTCCACACGGCCATCAACCGCCGCGTCTACAAGAACAGCGCCCTGCTCGACCCCAACTGGCTGGTCTGGCAAGAGGGTGAAGCGCTTCCCTACACCGACAGCGACGCCAGCGCCGCATCCAATATCAACAAAGTGATCGAATACACAGGCCATGTTTACAACTTCTTTGCCACGTTAAGCGGGGGGGAATTTCTCAGTTGGAACGGCGCTGGCGCCACCATGAACATGCTCTACGCCAGCCCCGCGCTGCGCTGCCCCAACGCCACATGGAACGGGCAGGCTGTCAGCTTTTGCGTCGATGTAGTCAGCGACGATTTAGTGGCCCACGAGTGGGGGCATGGCTATACACAGTCAACCCACCAGCTTGTCTATCGTTGGCAACCTGGTGCGCTCAACGAGGCCTATTCGGACATCTGGGGCGAGACCATCGATCTGATCAACGGTGCGGGCAACGACGAACCCAACACCCCGCGCAGCGATGGGGCCTGCACGACCTTTACCCATCTTGATGGGACAGACCATTCGCGGCGCTGGCTGGCCTTTGAAGATGCGCGCGGCTTTGGCTTGGCGATTCGGGATCTGTGGAACCCCAACTGCTTTGGGCACCCAGGCAAAGTCTCAGATCGTAACTACTTTTGCAGTTCGAGCGACGATGGCGGCGTACACACCAACTCGGGCGTGCCCAACCACGCCTTTGCCCTACTGGTGGACGGCGGCGTCTATAATGGACAGACGGTGCGTGGAATTGGGTTGATGCGCGCCGCCAACCTCTACTGGCGCGCGCAGAAAGTCTATCACACACGAATTAGTGATTTTGCCGACCATGCCGATGCGCTGGAGCAAGCGTGCGCCGACCTGATTGAGGCGCCGCTCTATGCGCTCAACACGGCAAGCCCAACACCGGCAGTTGCCGCCGAAACGATCAGCGCCGACGATTGCGCCCAGGTGAGCAACGCCATCGCCGCGGTGGAGCTACGCCTGCCCCCCAGCCAGTGTCGCTTCCCCACCATGCTCAACCCCAATGCGCCCCCGCTGTGCGCCAACGAAGGCCCGGTGCAGACGCTCTTGCGACAAGACTGGGAAAGCGGCCTCGGGCCGTGGCAAGTGGGGACACGTGCGGTGATCAGCCCGACGACCTTTCTCACCCCCGACTGGGCCGTTGTGACCGATCTGCCGGCGCCGCGCACAGGGGCGGCGGCGTTTGTCCAAAACCGCGATGAACCGCCGGGGGCCGATCAAAGCGGCGTGCTCTATTTGGAAAGCCCGCCCATCCCCATCCCCACAGAGGCGCTGGCGCCCCGCTTGGCGTTCACGCATTGGTTTGCCACCGAAGAGGGCAAGGACGGTGGCAACGTGAAAGTCAGCGTCAATGGTGGGCCATGGACGCTGTTGCCCGCCGCTTCGTTCACCTTCAACCCATACAACGGGTCGGTAACGACCAACACCGGCGTCGAGCGCGCCTTCACCGGCGTCAACTACACCACCTTTACCGAGGGGAGTTGGGGCCAATCCCAAGCGCGGCTGGGCGATCTGGCCCAGGGCGGCGATGTGGTGCGGGTGCGTTTCGAGAAGCATTTGAGCGCCTTTGGCGGCGTCCATGGCTGGTATGTGGACGATGTAGAGGCCTATTATTGCCAGAGCTGTGGCAACGGTCAGCTTAACGAGGGCGAAAGCTGCGATGACGGCAATCAGCGCGACGGCGACGGCTGTTCCGCCCTGTGCCAGGTGGAGCCGGGTTGGTTCTGCAAAGACCCGGTAACGCCGATTGGGAGCCAGCCGGGCGCGCCGGGCATCTGTGTCGACCTTGGCAAGGCCCTCTGTAGCGCGCCGAATGCCCCCATCCCCGATGCCAGCCCGGCCGGCCTCAGTGATACGATCATGATCGCCGCCGCTGCCCCTCATCCGTTTGCCGGCTCGGCTTGGTCCCCGCGTCAGACTGTCACCGATCTTGATGTCTATGTGCAGGCCGAGCACACCTGGCTTGGGGATTTGAGCATCACGCTCACCCACGAGCCTAGCGGTATCCAGGCTACGCTGCTCGACCGCCCCGGTTCACAGACGCCAGGGGCCTTTGGGTGCAGCGGCGCCGACATGGACGTGCTCTTTGACGACCAAAGCGTCTTGCGCGCCGAGTATGGCTGCAACAGCAACACACAGCCGGCCCTGCGCGGCAATCTGATCCCACACGACGGATTGAGTGAGGGGCTGGGCGTCTTCAACGGCGGATCGCTAGCCGGTGGATGGACGCTCACCATCATCGACCACGCATCCGATGAAACGGGCCGGCTGGCGCGCTGGTGTCTTGTCCCCACCATCGAACAGGGCGCAGCGCCCCACTTTGGGCTCCATTTGCCCCTGGTGGGCCGGTAATTGGTGACCGGCCCGGCAGTCAACATGAACGGCGCATTCATCCGAAAATTTTGCGCCATTCTGGGCAGCCGAGCAGCGTTTTGACACCCACGATCATTTCCGGATAGACACCATGTCCGTTGCGCCTGAGTACAACTCATGAAAAATCAGTAGGCAGGTTGAGGAAAAGTCATTGCTTTTTGGCGTTTCGATTCTGTATCGTTCTGCTATAATCAGTAGATCACGAATTTGTAGCGGCGGTTTCCATACCGCCGATTCGTCCAGAAGGGGCGGCGGTATGGAAACCGCCGCTACGAGTCCAATCTGTGATCCACTGATAATTTCTGCAATGGCAACCAGCATAAATCGAGTTCTGTCTGAAAGCGACAGTTTCGGCGGTGGCAAAACCGTCGCTTTCAGACGACCACAATGATAGGGTGCGATTGGTATGCCCTGGTCATCGGAGGCGTTGCATGGCAAGCCCAGTGCCCATTCGAGTATTGCGGGTGAGCGAGACCCCAATCCAGGCTCGACTGCCAGACGGGTGGCTGGCGGATGCGCCCGGTGTGGCGTGGGAACACGCAGAGACCCTGGCGGCGGCGAGCGCGCTCCTCGCTAGCAGACCGGCGGATGCTCTCTTGCTGGATTGGGAGCAGCCGGGCGAACCGGCTGTGCAGGCGATCCATGCGTTATACAGACACGCGCCCCATATCCCCATTGTTGTCATGACCGGCTGTGACGACGAACTGTTTGGCCTGCAGTGCATCCAGGCAGGCGCGCAGGATTATCTGGTGAGGGGCCAGGCCAATAGGAGGACGGTGAGCCGCGCGCTGAAATATGCAGTTGCGCGTAGCCGTACGTGCCACGACATCACAAAACAGAGGCGGATGGAAGAGGCCCTGCGCGCCAGCGAATCGCGGTTGCGGGCCATCATCGAGAGCGAGCCGGAGTGCGTCAAACTGGTGTCGGTCGATGGCCGGCTGCTTGAGATGAACCCCGCCGGTCTGCGCCTGATCGAGGCGGATGATGGCGCACAGGTCCTTGGCCAGCCGATTGGCCGGCTGATCCACCCTGAAGATCGTGCGGCCTTTGCCGAGCTGCACCAGCGCGCCAGCCAGGGAGAGAGCAGACAACTCACCTTTCGCATCACCGGGCTCAAGGGGACAACCCGCTGGGTGGAGACCCATTCGACGCCGTTGCGCGGCGAGAGCGGCGCCATCACCGCCGTGCTGAGCGTGACGCGCGACATCACCGGGCGCAAACAGGCGGAGGAGTCGCTCCACCGTTCCAAAGTCTTTCTGCAATCCACGTTGGATGCATTGACCTCACACATTGCCATCCTTGACGAAACCGGCGTCATCTTGGCGGTCAATGAGGCCTGGCGCCGGTTTGGGCGCGATAATGGTTCGCAATCTGGCGGAAATGACGTCGGCGCCAACTATCTGGCGATCACAGACGCCGCAGCCAGTGAAGAGACGGAAAACGCGGCCGAGATCGCCGCCGCCCTCCGCAACATTGTCCTCGGCAACATCACCGAGGCGCATGTCGAATACCCCTGTCACAGCCCATTTGCCGAGCGATGGTTTATCGCGCATATCAGTGGTTTTGATGACCGCGGCCAGCGGCGGGTGGTGATCGCGCATGAGAACATCAGCGATCAGAGATTTGCCGAGGCCGCGCTCGAGCGGCAGCTCAAAAACATTGCCGCGCTCTTCACGCTGAGCCAGGACGTGAGCGCCAATCTCGAATTGGAGAATGTCTATGCAGCGGCGCACCGGGCGGCGGCGAGTTTGATGCCAGGGGAATGCTTTGTAATCTCCCTGGTCGATGAGGCGAAACAGGAGGCGGAGGATGTCTATCTGTGGGATCGAGACCGGCTGTGGGCGGGCGAACGCTATCCGGCCGGAGAAGATCTGGTGCACTACATGGTGACCACGGGTAAGCCCCTACGGGTCGGCTATTGGGGTGAGTCGCATTACCGGTTGACAGGCGCCACCGACTTTGGGTATCAGGACGAACCGACCTTGTCTGTGCTGGCTGCGCCGCTGTTGCGCGCCGGAGGCAAACCCATTGGGATGATGTCGATCCAATCCTATATGCCCGGCGCCTACAGCGCCGAGCACGAACGGCTGCTGGTGACCCTGGCAAGCCATGTCGCCAGCGCCATCGACAATGCGCGCCTGTATGAAGAGGCGCAGCGTGAGCTGTTCGAACGCAAGCGGGCCGAAGCAAGACTCCAGGCCAGTGAAGCCCTGCTGCGCGTCGCGTCCCGGCTTGGCCGACTTGGCGGTTGGGCGGTCGAGGCGCAGGGGCAGACGATGACCTGGTCGGACGAGGTGCGCGCCATCCACGAAGCCCCGCCAGATTTTGTCTGCACGGTGGAGGAGCAGATCAGCTTCTTTGCGCCCGAGCATCGTGACGTCCTGCGCGAGGCTTTCCTGGCCTGTATGCATGACGGCGTCCCCTTTGATCTGGAGCGGCAATTGGTGACCATGGCTGGCCGCCGGCTTTGGGTGCGCGTCATGGGGGAGGCCGTGCGCGACGGCGCCGGGGAGACCCTTCGCGTGCAGGGCGCGTGCCAGGATATTTCCGAGCGCATAGCGGCCGAGGATCTCCTACGTTTGCAGGGCGCCGCGCTCGGAGCCGCAGCCAATGCCATCGTCATTACCACTCGTGATGGAACAATCGAATGGGCAAACGCCGCATTCACCACATTGACCGGCTACCAGACCGCTGAGGCGATTGGCAAGAAGCCAGGGGAGCTCGTTGGCTCCGGCCTCTATGATGAAGCGTTTTACAAGACGATGTGGGGGACCATCCTTGCCGGGGAAATCTGGCACAACGAGATCATCAATCGGCGCAAGGATGGCAGCTTCTACACAGAGGAGATGACGATCACGCCATTGAAGAACGATCAGGGGGTGATCAGCCACTTCATCGCCGTCAAGCGCGACATCACGACGCGTAAGCGGGCGGAAAATGCGTTGCGCGAAAGCGAAGAACGCTTCCGTCTGCTGTCCAAGGCGACAAGCGACGCCATTTGGGACTGGGACCTGAATACAGACATGGTCTGGTGGAGTGAGGGTTATGAGACCTTATTTGGCTATCGGCGCGACGAGGTGAAGTCGCCGGTAACATCATGGACGAACCACATCCATCCCGAAGATCGAGAGTGGGTCGTGCAGGGCATCTATGATGTAATCGAACATGGTGAGACGGGCTGGCAGCGCGAATATCGCTTCTTGCGCAAAGACGGCAGCATTGCCTATGTGTTGGACCGCGGCTACGTAATCCGCGATGCCGCCGGCAAAGCGGCGCGCATGATCGGAGGCATGACGGATCTGACCGAACAGCGAAGCCTCGAAGCGCAGTTGCGCCAGAGCCAGAAGATGGAAGCCATCGGCCAACTGGCCGGTGGGGTGGCCCACGACTTCAACAATCTGCTCATGGTCATCCTGGGCTACAGTGACCTTCTGTTGGCCGGCCATGTCACGGCCGGTCCCATGATGAACATGGTGGCCTCGATCAAGGATGCAGGCGAGCGCGCCGCCAATCTGACGCGCCAGTTGCTTGCCTTTAGCCGCAAGCAGCTGTTGGCGCCCCAGGTGCTCGACCTCAACGACGTGGTGGGCAACATCGAAAAAATGGTCCGGCGGTTGATCGGCGAAGACGTTGTGCTAACCAGCGTCCTCCAGCCCAACCTCAGCCGCATCAAGGTCGATCCCGGCCAGATCGAGCAAGTGATCATCAATCTGGCCGTCAACGCCCGCGACGCCATGCCTGCCGGGGGGCGTCTGACCATTGAAACGGCTGATGTGGAGATCAGCGACGAGCAGAGCCGCCACAAGTTCGATTGCAGGCCGGGTCGCTACGTGGCCTTGATCATGACGGACACCGGCATAGGGATGACGCCTGAGGTCAAGTCCCGTATCTTTGAACCGTTCTTCACAACCAAAGAGCCCGGTAAGGGAACCGGCCTGGGGCTGGCGACCATTTTTGGGATCGTGAAACAGAGCGATGGCCAGATTGAGGTCTACAGCGAGGTTGGGGGGGGCGCGCAGTTCAAAATCCTCTTTCCGGCAGTGGACGGCCGTCCAACATCGCCGACGGACGCGCAGGGCGCCCCGCGCGCAGAGGGTGAGACCATCTTGTTGGTTGAAGATGAGCAGCAAGTGCGCCAGGTTGCCCGCCTGGCCCTTGAGGCGCACGGTTACCACGTGTTGGAAGCGGTCAACGGCCGGAATGCGATCGACATGATCGAAAGTGGGCAACACCCAATCCACCTGGTCATCACCGACGTGGTGATGCCGGAGATGGGGGGGAGGCAACTGGTTGAACACCTGCGCCACCACCACCCGGGCATCAAGGTACTGTTTATCAGCGGCTACACCGATGACGCCATCGTCCGTCATGGCATCATTGAGGCGACGGATGACTTCCTACAGAAGCCATTCTCGCCCGTGGCGTTGGCCAGACAGGTGCGCAATCTGCTCGACCGTTCATGAGGCAATGTCATCGCGATTATCGTGGGCCGATAGAAATGATAAGGGGTGCGCCCGAAATGTGGGGGCCGCTGACACTTTTCCTCAAATTCTGGATGCGCCGAAAAGTAAAGATGGGTCTTGACGTTGGGCCTACTCTATGTTACCATTGAACTAATCTGAACTGAATATGGGCTGGGGAGTAGCCTCCTGCAGATGCAGGCCAAGCGGCCGTCAAGACAGAAGAGTTCGTTCAGGGCTTTTCTCGGTTGCTTGTAAGTGTGTGAACACGATTGGCGAGACCGCCACAACGCTGTCAGGGTGATAGTTGTTCTTGGTCACCGCTTGGAGCGTTGGGGGGGTCTCGTTTTTTTTGTTGGTGTCGAGCTGGCCCTACCTTGCCCGTTTGGGGCGCTGGACAGATGTAAGAACGGTGGCGCAATTTTGGTGCTTTACGATTTCTGCTCACGACGAGTCGCGGACCCGTCGTCGGTCTGGTCACGGACCGACCGGAGCACATGAATCGTGAATCACGAAATTTTGGTTGTCTGTAGTGCGGCGTGGCTGTGCGTTTGAAAGGATCTGCTCGTGGATATGACTTTGATTGGCATGTTGGTGGCTGGTTTATTGCTGCTGGCCGTAGGTGGGGAAATCTTAGTGCGCGGGGCCTCCAAATTGGCGCTGATCGGCGGCATCTCGCCCCTGGTGATTGGTCTGACGGTCGTTGCATTTGGCACCAGCGCCCCAGAATTGGCCGTGAGCATTCAGGCTGGGCTGACCGGCAACGCCAACATCGGGGTTGCCAATGTGGTGGGCAGCAACATCTTCAACATTCTCTTTATTTTGGGTATTTGTGCTGCAATTCTTCCCTTGACCGTCTCGCAACAGTTGATTCGCCTTGATGTGCCGCTCATGATCGGCGTGTCGATTCTGGTCTACTTGATGGCGCTCGATGGGCGCATCAGCTTTTGGGATGGCGCACTGCTTGCCACTGGCGTTATCGTGTACACCGTCTGGGCGATCCGCAAGAGCCGGCAAGAGAATGCGGCCATCCAGGCAGAATATGCCGAGGAGTTCGGCGAACCGCCCGGCACGCGCCATTCGGCGCTGGATGTCGCCATGCAGTTTGGCCTGGTGATCGCCGGGTTGCTCATCTTGGTGTTGGGGTCGCGCTGGCTGGTGGATGGCGCGGTGGCGCTGGCCCAGGTGTTGGGTGTCAGCGATGTAGTCATCGGCCTGACCATCGTCGCCGTCGGCACGTCGCTGCCCGAGGTCGCCACCTCGATTGTGGCCGCGGTGCGCGGTGAGCGCGACATTGCAATTGGCAACATTGTGGGGAGCAATCTGTTCAATCTTCTCTCCATTCTCGGGTTTGCCAGCATGGCGACGCCGGGGGGGATGGCAGTGGCCCAGTCGGTGTTGCGCTTTGACATGATCGTCATGTTGGCGGTTGCGCTGGCCTGCCTGCCGATCTTTTTCTCAGGCTGGCAGATTGCTCGCTGGGAGGGTTGGCTCTTTTTTGGTTCGTACATTGCCTACACCACCTATCTGGTGCTCAACGCCACGCAAAGCGCCCTCTTGCCCTTCTATACCAATCTGATGCTCTATGGTTTTTTGCCGGCGATCACCATTGTGCTCACCGTGGTTGGCGTTCGGGCGATCCGTACGAATGGTAGTGGTTCACTAATTGAAACTGCGGCGGATTAGAGCCCAATCAATGAGATGCTGATTGGGCAACAAAGGGCTGAAGGCTGGTCTACAAACAGAGTGAATCACCGGCGATCTTCCCGGATAGTAGGGGCTTCCGGGAAGAGAGACTCATTGAGTTCGTAGTTGAGCAAGGGCCGAAAATTGACGATTGGCCCTTCCCGCCAGGCGCCATCGACAAGCCGAGGCGGCAGGCCGCATATCTCCACCTGGGTGGGGCCGCGCGCCGCCAGCGTCAGCCCCACCAGCCCGGCCACCACCGCTTGCAGCTCGTCATGAGACGGCGCATGGACCATGCTCAGCTCGAAGTGGCGCTGCAGGTGAGCCAGCCAGACGGCTTCATCCCCCCGGCGCACAGCAGCTTTACTGGGCAGCGGGCGTAGCCCCAGTGCGCGCCACGCTGCCGTCGGGTAAACCTCAATGGCCACCGGCTTTGCCGGCGACCCCTCATGCGGGCCGCCAAAGCGGGGCCAACCCGCTTGCGCAAAGGCATCAAATAGATCCACAGAAAATTGAACAAAGCGCAACGAAGACCCCGGCTTTGCGTGGCCCGGCAGCCCACTTTTGGCCTGGGTGTTGAGCCGGCGCTCACAAACGCGGGCATATGGCAGACCATTCTGTGGGTCTTGCCAGCCTTGCGGCCCGTCCACGGCGACGACATGGATCGACGTCTGTTGATTGAGTTGAGCGACAAGCCGCACCAACGCCGCCACGGATGGCGGATCGCGTAAGAGAGCGCTGGGGCGAATGAGTTCCACGCTGATCTGGGTGCGTTGCGCCGTCAGCAGCGCCATGCCAATATCCGCATAGCGGCGTGTGGCTAGATCAATGCCGAGGATGTGCACGTCACACGTCCTATGTGGTCCTGTTGCGCGCAGCACTGGCCGGGTATAGGCGTGGCGGAGGGCTATCGTGAGAGGCGAAGGTTGTGATATTCGTCCACGGTCACGGCCCAGCCTGGCATGACGACCGTGGTGGCGTCCAACTGATAGACCAATGCCGGCCCCACAAATCGGTGACCGGCGCGCAATTGCTGCCGATCATAACAGGGAGTCATCGTAACAACAGACTCCGAAAACCAGAGTGGTTTGTGCTCCACAATGGCGGCGGTGGCATCCGGCCCGCCCGGGGCCTCCACCGGCAATGTGGGATGGGCGCCAGGCCCGCGCCCTCGAATGCGCAGCGTGACGACCTCCACCTTGCCCTCTGGCAAGGCATAGCCATAACGTTGCTCATGCGCCCGATGAAAGTGCGCCAGCGCCTGGTTAAGCGAATCCCCAGTCAGCGGCGTGTCAATGGGCGCGGTCAACTCAAAGCTCTGGCCGCGGTAGCGCATGTCCAGCGCGGCGGTGAGCGCCGGCTGGGCCACGCCATCGGCGCGCAACACAGCCAGCACCCGTTCGGCCAGGCCGGCATAGGTCTGGCGCAGCGGCGCAATGTCGGCGCAGAGCGCAGCGGCAGGCTGCAAGACCGACTGCGCCGCGTCGCTGACCACATCCGCCACCAACATGCCATAGGCGCTGAGGACTCCAGGGTGAAGCGGGATCAAGATATGGCGAATGCCCAAGGCCTGGGCCAGATCGCAGGCATGCAATGGCCCAGCCCCGCCAAATGGAAGCAAGATAAACTGTCGAGGGTCATATCCACGCTCGACCGAAACACGGCGCAGAGCGCGTTCCATCACCGCGTTGACGATGCGCACAACGCCGAGGGCCGCCGCCTGCGCCCCCAACCCCAACCTTGCGCCGAGCGCCGCCAGCGCCCCCTGGGCCGCGTCCACATCCAGCGTCACATCCCCCTGCCCGCCGAGGAACCCCTTGGGGTCGAGCCGGCCCAAGACCACATTGGCGTCGGTGACGGTCGGCTCCACACCGCCACGGCCATAGCAGACGGGGCCGGGAAGCGCGCCCGCGCTGCGCGGCCCCACGCGCAGCCCGCCGGCTGCGTCCAATTCGGCAATGCTGCCGCCACCCGCCCCCACCGTGTGAATATCGATCACCGGCAGCCGAAGCGGCAACTCGGCAATGGCGCTCTCCGGCGTGGTGGGAATCTCACCCGGGCAAAGGGCCACATCGGTGCTGGTGCCCCCCATGTCCAGCGTGAGCAGGTTGAGCGTTGGCCCATTGGTTGCCTGGCGGGCCACCTCGAATGCGCCAACCACACCGCCAGCCGGCCCACTGAGCACCAGGCGAGCGGCCTGGCGCGCCGCCTGGTGTAGGCCGATGGCGCCACCGTTCGACTGGAGGATGCGCACTGAAGCGACCTTACCCAGCGCGTCGCGCAGCCGGCTCAGATAACGGGCCACCAGTGGCTGCACATAGGCATTGATCACCGTGGTGGCGGTGCGTTCAAATTCGCGATATTCGGGCAGGATTTCGCTGCTGAGCGAAAGGGGCAGGTCGGGCAGATATTGTTGCAGAATAGCGGCGGCGCGCTGTTCATGCGCAGGGTTGCGGAACGAAAACAGAAAGACAACCGCCAGACTCTCGACACCGTCGTTGCGCAGTTGGTGGGCCAATTGGATAATCTGATCCTCATCCAACGGCGTCAAGACCGCGCCCTGTGCGTCAAGCCGTTCGAGGGCCTCGAGCCGAAGCTCGTCGGCGACGAGGGGCGCCGAGCGTTGCTGGCTTAACCGGTAGAGGTGGGGACGCTGTTGACGGCCAATCAGCAGCACGTCAGCAAAGCCGGCGGTGGTGAGCAGTGCGGTCTTGGCGCCGCGCCGTTCGAGCAGCGCATTGGTGGCGACGGTCATACCGTGGACAATGACAGCCTGCTCGATGCCCAACGCGGCCAGCCCTTCTAAGATGGCGCGGCTTTGGTCTGCCGGTGTGGTCGAACGCTTGTGTACCCGTATCTGGCCGTCGATCAGGGCAAAGAAATCGGTGAAAGTGCCACCCACATCGATGCCGACCAGGGCTAATCGATTCATTGTCATGATTTCGAGTTCCAACCATCCATTGTTGCGCACCCTGCGTCTTTGCGCTTTGCCTCAACGTATGGCCTTGGGTATAATACGCGTAGGTGGCTAAACCCTGTCTCAGAAGTTGTTCAAAAAGCAGACGCCACGCGAGCGCGATGCCCCTCAGGGTTTTCCGTCGCCACAGGTAAATACTCTCTGGCGACATTCTCACACAGATAGGAAGCTCTGGTCAACATGCAGAGCACCCAAGCAGGATTTACACCTCTTTTTCTACAGGCGTAATCAGCAGCCCATCTGAGTTCGGTCAAGCATCACCACACCGCTTTCGACCAGGCTGCGCTACAATCAACCGATAAATGTATCTATCGTTTACACAGGATCCGTAGCGCCTGAGTGGCTCAGGCAAAGTTCAAGGAGAAACGATACCTATGTGGAAGCGAGCATGGAGTCTGTCCATTGTGTTGCTTGTGTTTGCCGTGGTGGCGGCCTGCGCCGCGCCGACCGCTGTCCCCACCGGTGGCGCCGCCGCGCCGACCGCTGCCGCCGAAGAAGCTGGCGCCGATGATGGTGCAGGCATGGCGATCAAGATCGGGTTGGTGACCGATGTCGGCCGCGTCAACGACCGCAGCTTCAACCAGTCAGCTTGGGAAGGCGTCGTGCAGGCGGCGCAAGCGTTGGGGCTGGCCGAGGGGGATAATTACAAGTTTATCGAGACCCAGGACCCCTCCGATTATGCCGACAACATTGACCAGTTCATCGACGGCGGCTTTAATGTCATTGTGAGCGTCGGCTTTGCCCTGGGCGAGGCTACTGCGCGGGCGGCGCAAGAGAACCCCGATGTCATGTTCATTGGCGTCGACCAGTTTCAGGTAGAGACCATCCCCAATCTGACCGGGTTGATCTTCCACGAAGACCAGTCGGGCTTCTTGGCTGGGGCGTTGGCCGCCCAACTGAGCCAGACGGGCAAGATCGCGGCGGTGTTGGGCACCGACCTGGTGCCGCCGGTGGTGGCCTTCAAGGAAGGCTATGAGCTGGGCGCCAAGTATATCAACCCCGATATCGAGATCATCTCGACCTATCACCCCGGTGGATTGGATCGCGCCTTTACCGACCCAGAGTGGGGCGCCAACACCGCCAAGCAGGCGCTCGACCAGGGCGCGGATGTGATCTTTGGCGCTGGCGGAAGCACGGGTAACGGCGCCCTGCAAGAGGTGGCCGCGGCGGCCACAACCGGCGCTGAGGTCTACTGCATTGGCGTGGACTCGGATCAGTGGGAGACGCTGCCGGCCGCGCATCCGTGTTTGGTCTCCAGCGCAATGAAGCTGATCACCCCGGGTGTGGTCGAATTGGTGATGATGGCAAAGGATGGCGCCTTCCCCGGCGGCAACTACTTCGGCGGCGCCGGCCTCGCACCCTTCCACGATTTTGAAGAGCAGATCCCACAAGAAGTGAAAGACATGCTGATCGAGATCGATGCGGCCCTCAAAGATGGCTCCCTGCAAACTGGATACAACCCAGGCCAGTGAACCCCTGTGGCGATTGATTAGGACTTTCGCATCCACAGGGAAGTAGCGAGTCAGGCCAGCAAAGGGGACGGGAGGCGCGCGGCGCCTCCCGTTTTACCACTCGCCGGTCGGAGGGCCGACCGTGGGTGTGCGGCCCTGTCGCCAGTGTGCAGGCCGTATGTGGCGTGCTGCGAGAGGAAGATGACGATAACGCATTTGCGTCAGTTGGGTCGTGTTTTGCTCATCCCCACGTTGGCATTGGTCACGGCGCTGATCATCGGCGGCGTGATCATGCTGATCTTTGGCGACAACCCCATCAAGGCATACCAAGGGCTATTTAGCGGCGCATTTGGCGCGGCGCGCGGCTGGGCCACCACCCTCCGCAAGCTGACGCCCCTGGTCTTCACAGGTTTGTCGGTGACGGTGGGGTTCAAGGCGGGTCTCTTCAACATTGGCGCTTCGGGACAGTTCCTCATGGGTGCGATTGCCGCGGTTGCCGTTGGCATCCACTTCGAGGGGTTGCCCATGCTGATTCACCTACCGCTTGCCATTGCAGCCGGCGCCCTGGGCGGGATGGTGTGGGGCGCCATCCCCGGCTTGCTCAAGGTCTACACCGGCGCGCATGAAGTGATCGTCACCATCATGTTGAATTATGTGGCCGCCTTGTTTGTGGGGTGGACGGTCTACGCCGGAGGGACGCAGGGCCAGACGCCCGGCCCGCTCTGGGATCCAACCGCCGGCGCCATTTCCGAGACGCCCGATGTGCTGGCCAGCGCCCGCATCCCCTACATAGTCGATGCGCCCTATCGGGTGCATTGGGGTGTGGTGCTGGCTGTGCTGGTTGCTATCTTCATCTGGTGGCTACTCTACAAGACTGTGATCGGGTTCGAGATCCGAACCGTGGGTCAAAACATCAAGGCCGCTCGATACGCCGGTATTCGGGTCAACTGGACGATTGTGTTGACCATGATCATCGCTGGTGGGTTGGCCGGGCTGGCCGGCGCAGTAGAAACCCTCGGCGTCAACCATAAATTTGCGCCCGAGTTTACAGGCGGCGTCGGCTTTGACGGCATCACGGTCGCCCTGCTGGGTCAGACACACCCCTTAGGCGTGATCTTGGCTGCGTTTATGTTTGGCGCGCTCGATGCCGGGGGGGCGCGCATGCAATTCGTTTCAGGCGTCTCAGCGGACATTATTCAGGTGATCCAGGGGTTGGTGCTGGCCTTTGTGGCGGCCCCCCTGCTGATCCGCACGCTCTTTCGCATACGCCGGTCTCAAGACGCCATGGACGCGGCCCCAAGCGTCAGTTGGGGGCGGTAATGGGGAATCAACGGTTTTGGCGCACCTCGGCGTTGCTTTCGATCGGCGTCGCGCTGTTTTTGGTGATCATGGCGGTATTGGTCAACACGACCGAACTGCGGAACTACACGTGGCTGCGCGTGCTCTTTGGCGTCAGCGCGCTCAACTTTACCCTACGCGCCAGTGTGCCACTGGTGTTGGGGGCGTTGAGCGGCATCCTGTGCGAGCGGTCGGGCATTATCAACATCGGCATCGAAGGGATGATGCTGGCGGGCGCGTTTGCGGCGTTTGTGGCCAAAGTCGCCACCAATCATTGGCCGCTGGCGTCAAGCCTCGTCTTTGGCGTGGCGATTGCCCTGCTCGTGGGCGGCCTGATGGGCCTGCTGCACGCCACCCTTTCGATCCGCTTTCGCATGGATCAGATCATCTCGGGCACGGTGCTGATCATCCTGGCGACGGGGTTTTCGTCTTATCTCTTTGACCGCAACGCGGTGGCCCAAGGCAAATTTTCCGCCATCGGCATCCCCCTGTTGATGGACATCCCCGTGGTTGGCCGCATTCTGTTTAACAATCCGCCCATCACCTATCTCATGATCCTGTTGGTGATTGTCGTGCATGTCGCCCTCTTCTACACCCGGTGGGGGTTGCGCACGCGCGCGGTGGGCGAGCACCCACGCGCCGCCGACACGGTGGGCATCAATGTCAACTGGTACCGTTATCTCAACACCATGTTCGGGGGTATGTTGGCCGGCCTGGGCGGCGGCTTCCTCGTGCTGGAGGCGGTGGGCCAGTTTCAAGAGGGGATGACCGCCGGGCGCGGCTTTATCTCGCTGGCGGCCATGATCTTTGGCAACTGGAATCCCTTTGGGGCCTTGGGCGCGTCGCTTCTCTTTGGCTACACGCAGGCGCTGCAAAACGAGCTGCTGCTGGCCGGGGTGACAACCGTGCCGCGCCAGTTTATCAGCATGTTGCCCTACATCGTCACCATTGTTGCGGTCTCAGGCTTTGTGGGCCGCGTTCGCCCACCGGCAGCCGAGGGTCAGGTCTACGAGACCGAGGGGACCAGGTAAATGGAACACTCGCCTGTTCTCGAAGCCCGCAACATCACCAAGCGCTTTCCCGGCGTGGTTGCCAATGAGCATGTCAACCTCCAGTTGCGGCGCGGCGAGATTCTGGCGCTGTTGGGCGAAAACGGCGCCGGCAAGTCGACGCTGATGAACATCATTTATGGCCTCTATCATCCCACCGAGGGCGAAATTTTTGTCAACGGGAAACCAGTGGTGATGCACTCACCCAATGACGCCATTGCCCTCGGCATCGGCATGGTGCATCAACACTTTCAACTGGTTCCGGTAATGACGGTGGCCGAAAACATCATGCTGGGCAGCGAGACGGTCAAGGCCGGCTTTCTGGATACACCGACCGTGGCCGAACGCATCCGCGAGCTGTCCCATCGCTACAATCTGGACGTGGACCCTCATGCCCTGGTCGAGGACCTGCCCGTGGGGGTGCGCCAGCGCGTCGAGATCGTGAAGGCGCTCTATCGAAACGCCGATATTCTCATTCTCGACGAGCCGACCGCTGTGCTGACCCCGCAAGAGATCGATGGCCTCTTTGAGGTCATGGAGCAATTGCGCGACCAGGGAAAGTCGATTATCTTTATCACCCACAAGCTGAAGGAAGTGTTGCGCATTGCAGACCGCATCGTCGTTTTGCGGCAGGGGCGGGTGGTGGGTGAGGCAGACCCCAAGACGGCTACGCAGGCCAGCTTGGCGGCGATGATGGTGGGGCGCGAGGTGCTGTTGACCGTGCAAAAAATGCCTGCAATTCCCGGCGAGGTGGTGTTGGCGCTTGAAGATGTCTATGCCAAAGACGATCTGGGCCAGCCGGCGTTGCAGGGTGTCTCCTTGACGGTGCGCGCCGGCGAAATCGTTGGCGTAGCCGGCGTCCAGGGAAACGGGCAGACCGAATTGGTGGAGGTGATCACCGGGCTGCGCAAAGCTGACCGTGGGCGAGTTGTGCTCAACGACGAAGTGATGACCAATGCCCCGCCTCGCCACATCACCGAAGCCGGCATGAGCAGCCATGTTCCCGAAGATCGTCACACTTATGGCATGATCGACAGCTATACGGTGGCTGAAAATCTGGTGCTCAATGCCTACTATCGCCCACCGTTTGTCAATGGAATCACCATCAACCGCGAGGCCATCCGCCAACACGCGCAACGGCTAATCGAAGAATTCGACGTGCGCACCCCGAATGTGGACACATCCGGCGGCAGCCTGTCGGGCGGCAATCAGC
>JAHDWG010000659.1 GCA_023384495.1 Caldilineaceae bacterium | reverse complement strand
AGGCAACGTCGATCTGACCCCGGCCAGCTACACCTGGACGGTCAACGCCAGCGCGCTCGATGCGACGATCACCGGCAGCCCGGCCAATCCGAGCAGCAGTCGCGCGGCCAGCTTTACCTTCGCCGGCACGGGCAGCGGCTTCGAGTGCAGCCTGGATGGAGCAGCCTTCACCCCCTGCACGAATCCCACCGCCTACAGCAACCTGAGCTACGGCGACCACAGCTTTGCCGTGCGGGCGGTCAACGGCGGCGGACAGGCCGGCGCGGCAGCGCGCTACACCTGGACCATCCTCAACACGCCGCCGGTCGCCAACGACCAGTCGCTGACCACCCTCGAAGACGAGGCCCTCGCCGTCATGCTCACCGCCAGCGATGCAGACTCGCTCACCTATCAGGTGGTCACTCCGCCTGCACACGGTGTGCTGGTCGGCGCCGCCCCTACGCTGAGCTACCTGCCCGACAGCGGTTTCAGCGGGAACGATAGCTTTACCTTCCGCGCCTTTGATGGGCAGAGCGAGAGCAACCTGGCGACGATCAGCATCACGGTCGAGGCCAAGGACAACGACGCACCTATCTCGACCATTGCTCTCGAACCCGCCACCCCGCAGGGGCAGAACGGCTGGTACACCGTTCCGGTGCGCGTCACGGTGACGGCCACGGATGGCGACGACCCCAAGGCGTCGGGCGTGGCCGAGACGCGCTGCGTCCTCGACCCGGCCAGCGCACCGGCTGCCTTCGCCGACCTGCCGGCTGCCTGCCCCTACACCGGCGCTGGAGCCGAGGTGACGGCGGATGGCGTTCACACCATCTACGCCGCCAGCCGAGACAACCGCAACAACAGCGAGACACCGCTCAGCCTGAGCTTCCAGCTCGACCGCACCCCCCCGCTGGTGAGCGTGACCGGTGTCAGCGGCGGCGCCACCTATCGGCTGGGCGCTGTGCCGGCAGCCGGCTGCGACACGAGCGACGCCACTGCTGGCGTGGCGAGTGCGGCGACGGTGCAGGTGAGCGGCGGCAACGCCCACGGCGTGGGCAGCTTCACTGCCACCTGCGCTGTGGCGAGGGACAACGCCGGCAACGCCAGCACGCCGGTCAGCGCGGCTTACACCGTCGGCTATGACCTGAGCAGGTTCGTCCTGCTGGGGCAAGAGGGCGTGGCGCTGGGGCTGCTCAGCGAGGTCAACAGCGGCGATGTTGGCGCTCGTGCGTCCGGCAACGGCCCCTACCTGGCCGACAACGCCGAAGTCAGCATCGGTCAGCAGGCCAGGCTGCTCGACCCCACCAGCCGCGTGCTGGGCAACCGCCTGGCGGTCAAGCTCCAGGCACGGGTCTACAACCCCAGCTACAACCACCTGACCAACAACGGCCAGGTGTTGGGCACGACCGCCACCCCGCTCAACCTGGCGCTGCTGCCGGCCCTGCCCACGCTGCCGCCCGTCACGCCGGGCACACAGAACCTGAGCGTGGCCCAGTTTGGCAACCTGACTATCAATCCCGGCCGCTATGGCGCATTAACCGTCAACCAGTATGCCACCGTCACCTTCAGCGGCGGCGTCTACCACTTCCAGAGTTGGTCGGTCAACCAGTATGCCAAGCTCTACTTTGCTGCCCCCACCGAGATCCGTGTGGCCGGGCGCGTCAACGTCGTCCAGTACAGCACGTTGGCTCCCGCTCCCACGGCCACAAACGTGCAACCGGGCGACATCGTCCTCTATGTCGCCGGGCAGAACGGCAACAACGGCGCCATCAACGCCTCGCCCAAAGCGGCCGTCTTTGGGCAGGGCAGCACGCTCAAGCTCAACGTGGTGGCCCCCAACGGCACGGTCCAGATCGACCAACTGACGAACGTCACCGGCGCCTTGTTGGGGCGCTGGGTCAGCGTCGGCCAGCAGGTCAAGCTCACGCTCGCTAGCGCCTTTGGCCAACCGGGCGCCATCAACCCCGCCTCGACCGGCGACCCCGCCGCTGAAGACACCGTGGCGCCGGTCGGGGAGAACCCACCCCTGCCACCGCTTGAGGAGACGCCAACCGATGAGGAGGATGCGAGCGGCAACGATGACGAAAACGCCCTGCCGGTCGAGGAGGAGCCGTTGCCCAGCATATGGACCGACGCCCTCTTCCTCCCGCTAGTGACAGGCTCACCAGCGGGCAACGCCGGCGCCACCATCATCGAAACAGAGGTGTTCGAGGAGCCGACAGCCACGAACGAGACGAGATTGCCGGAAGCGATGCCGGCTGAACCTGTCGAACCGGACGGCGATACAGCCACTCGAATCTTCCTCCCCGTGGTGACCCAATAGGGAACGCAGAACAGGGAACGCTGAACGGAGAACGCTGAACGGAGAACGCTGAACATCGAGCGTTCTCCGTTCCGTAGCTTTGGCCTTTGCGCCACCTGGCGGTATGATCTCGTGGAAGGTCTGGCTCGATTGTCTTTCGGCCCGACCGGGTTTATCTCTATCCTTCTTGAGCATCATCTTGAGGACTCTACAAAAACATGAAGATCACGGACATCAAACCCTACCCGGTCTGGGTGGGGATGCGCAACCAGATGCTGGTCAAAGTCGAGACCGACGAGGGTATCTACGGCTGGGGCGAATCCGGGCTGTCGGGCCG
>JAHDWG010000070.1 GCA_023384495.1 Caldilineaceae bacterium | reverse complement strand
CCTCAAGCACAAGAGCACGGAAGGAATGGCTACTCCCTTTCGTGCTCTTGCGGCGTCTTCAATGTTTGGCTGTCGTCGGTGTCGCTGCCCCTGGCTCCGCTACCGGCCGCTGGACCAGGCCCCGGCGCGGCGGCGACGACGCAGCCCGGTGCTTGCCGCCGGCGCGCGATTGGCGGTGGGATTGCCGGCGCCGTTCTGCGAACCTTTGTGCGAACCGTTCTGCGCGCCATGGCTGTCCCGGCGGGGCGTATAGGGCGCGCTGCCATTGCCATTGCTGCCGCGATGGCTGCGGGCTGGGGCGCCGGCGCGGGCTGGGGCCTGGCTCAACCGCGTTGTCTTGCCTTGCGCCTCCCAAGAAAAGGCGCCGTAATCAAAACCATCCAGACCTCGCCGCTCGATGCGCGCGCCCAGCACCTTCTCGATATCGCGCACAAGTGGCTCATCCGCCAGCGTGGCAAAGGTGTAGGCCTCGCCACTCTGCTCGGCGCGCCCCGTGCGCCCGATGCGATGGGTGTAAGCGTCGGTGGTGTCGGGCATGTCAAAGTTGATGACATGCGACACCTCGGTCACGTCGATGCCGCGGGCGGCAATATCGGTGGCGACCAAAATGTCGTACCTGCCATCGCGGAAGCCGTTGATGGCCGCCTGTCGCGCATTCTGCGCCATATTGCCCTGCAGCGCCGCCACCCGATAGCCCCGGTTCTCCAGGTCAGCCGCCAGGTTGCGGGCGCGGCGCTTGGTGCGGGTGAAGACAATTACCCGGCCGGTCGGCGTTTTCTCCAGCATGGCGAAGAGGAGCCGATTCTTCAACCCATCGGGCACGGGGTAGAGCGCATGTGAAACCGTCTCTGCCGGCGCGATCACACCAGCCTGCACCGTCACCGGGTTGGTAAGGATGCTGTCGGCCAGCGTGCGGATCTCTTCCGGCATGGTGGCCGAAAAGAAGAGCGTCTGCCGTTGCGCCGGAAGCTGCTTGAGGATGCGGCGAATGTCGGGCAAAAAGCCCATGTCGCACATGCGGTCGGCCTCGTCGAGCACCAACACCTCGATGCGCGACAGGTCGATGGCGCCATCGCCGAGATGGTCGAGCAGGCGACCGGGGCAGGCCACGATGATCTCGGCCCCACGGCGCAGCGCGGCCACCTGGCCATACTTGCCAACGCCGCCATAGATGGGCACGCTGCGCACTTTGGTGTGCTTGCCCAAATCGACGATGCTCTGGTGAATCTGCTCGGCCAGTTCGCGGGTGGGCGCAACAACGAGCGCGCGTGGGTGGCGCAAAGGACCCTTGCTCAACCGCTCCAGAATGGGCAATACGAAGGCGGCTGTCTTGCCGGTGCCGGTCTGCGCCAGCCCGAGCACATCGCCCCCTCGAAGCACAACGGGGATGGCCTGCTGCTGAATGGGCGTTGGGCTTGTGTAACCCGCGCCCTGAATGCCCGCGTTGATGCGCGGGTTAAGACCAAAATGTTCAAAACTCACTGAAAATACTCCTTGACTCCATTGAGCCAAGTCGCACTCTCAGCCCGATGACGTAAAAAATTGACCGCTGTGCACACAATGACGCACAGCACAAGCATATAGTATACGCCAGATGTAGCCCATTGTCATAATTCACGTGCTCGAGTTTGGCGGTTTAAGGCCAAGCTCAAGAGTTGCCCGGATGCGCAGCGCCGTCGCCCCGGGTAGGGCGACCTACGGCGCTTTGGCCCCGGGCGGTTATAACCGAAACAATCTGTTCATCTTCATCAATGAATACGCTTGCCAACCGAAGGACGACTTTCGGACGCCGTGCGGACGGATTCATGTCACACTAAATCCCATATCTTCTGCATTCGTATTTGTTAAAGCAAACTTTTGTTAAAGCAAACTGGGAGAACTATGACCATCTCGAGTGAGCGTCCTCAACATCTCTTCATCGTCCGCACCTGGCGCGAGCCGAGCAGCGTGGTCTCTGCGGGCGAATGGCGTGGCCTCGTCGAGCATGTGCCCACAGGCCAACGCCGCTATTTCTCACGCCTCGATGAACTGGACCGCTTCATTCTGCAGCAGATGGATCTGCCGGCATCTGGAAATGATGCCGGCCTGCCAGAAAGCGCCCCATGAGGCGAGCGCCGGCGCGAAATCGACCTTTGCCGGTAGCGCCGTTTGACATCATCTCGCCCGTTTCGTATACTGGGCCTGCAACAGAATCACTACGCTTTTCAACTGGCGAACTTGCCGCAACCGCGCAAGGGTGGAAGCAACCACAGGGGAGAAGAGCGTCTTCAGACTTTCAGTCGTACGCCTGGGCTGGGCAGTCGAACCGAACATGGTTCGACTGCCCTTTTTGTTTTGTACACATATTTGTTTTGTACACGTATGGATTTTTGCAACCATCCAAGGAGGACCCTCATGTCACAACTGCGTGCGCTGCTCTCTGTGTCCGACAAGCACGGGCTGCTCGACTTTGCGCGCCGGCTTCAGGCTGCGGGCGTGCAGCTGATCGCCAGCGGCGGCACGGCCCGCCAGCTTGCCGACGCCGGCCTGCCCGTCACCGCGGTCGAGGCGCTCACCGGCTTCCCCGAAATTCTCGGCGGGCGCGTCAAGACGCTCCACCCAGCCATCCACGGCGGCATCCTGGCCCGGCGAACGCCCGACCATCTCGACGAACTGGCCCGGCATGGCCTGGCCCCCATCGACATTGTCGTGGTCAACCTCTATCCGTTCCAGCAGACGGTCGCCGACCCGGCGGTTTCGCTGGCCGAAGCCATCGAGCAGATCGACATCGGCGGGGTGGCGCTGCTGCGCGCGGCGGCCAAGAATCACGAGGCCGTGACCGTGGTCTGCGACCCGGCCGACTATGACGCCGTGGCGTCGGCGCTGGCGCAGGGAGAGACACCGGCGTCGCTGCGCCGGTCGTTGGCGCTCAAGGCCTTCCGCCACACCGCGGCCTACGACACGGCCATTGCCGCTTATCTCGCCGGCCAGACAGACGCCCCAGCCGACACCGCAGCGCTGCCCGACCAACTCACCCTCGATCTGCGCCTGGTGCAGCGCAACCGCTACGGTGAGAACCCGCACCAGCAGGGCGCCTTCTATGGCTATGTCGGCGAAGCGCCCCCCTTCGAAGTGCTGCACGGCAAAGAGATGAGCTACAACAACTGGCTCGACCTGGATGGCGCGTGGCAGGCCGCGCAGGATTTCCCCACGCCCACCGTCGCCATCATCAAACATGGCAACCCCTGCGGGCTGGCCTCGGCCGCCGATCTGGCCGCAGCCTACGACAAGGCGCTGGCGTCGGACCCGGTAAGCGCCTTTGGCGGCATCGTCGCCGTCAATTGCCCCTTTGACGCCGCCCTGGCGGAGCGGCTGGGTGATATCTTTTTGGAAGTGGTGGCCGCGCCTGCCTTTGCCCCCGAAGCGCTGGCCCTGCTGCGCAAAAAGAAGAACCTGCGCATTGTCCAGGCCAGCGGGACAGCATTGCGCCCCCTCAGCCTACGCAGCATCTTTGGGGGGGTGCTGGTGCAAGAGGTTGACCGCAGCCAGGAGGATATGAACCCCACCGGCTGGCGCATTGTGAGCCGGGCCCAGCCAAGCGCCGGCCAGTTGGCCGACCTCGCCTTTGCCTGGCGTGTGGCGCGCCACGTCAAGAGCAACGCCATCGTCTTCGCCAAAGATGAGGCCACCGTGGGCGTCGGCGCCGGGCAGATGAGCCGGGTTGATTCGGTGATGGTGGCCGGGCACAAGGCGGGTGAACGGGCAAAGGGCGCGGTGATGGCGTCCGACGCCTTCTTCCCCTTTGCCGATGGTATCGAGGCGGCGGCCGCGCATGGCGTCGCCGCAGTCGTTCAGCCGGGCGGCTCGGTGCGCGACGACGAAGTGATCGCCGCTGTAGACCGGCTCGGGCTGGTGATGGCCTTTACCGGCGCGCGCCACTTCAGGCACTAGAAGCCGCCACACGCCCCATCCCCCCACGCGCGGCCGTCTCGAACAGGGCCATGAGCTTGCATGTGCGGGGGCCGGGCCTGCCCTGGCCGATGACGTGACCATCTATTTGGGTCACGGGCAGAATCTCTTTGGTCGAGCTGGTGATAAAGGCCTCGTCGGCGGCCAGCAGATCCCGATAGTGGAGGGGCACTTCGCTTACCTCGAACGAGTCGCTGGCGATTTCCATCACCACCGCGCGGGTGATCCCCAACAACACATCGTCTTTGGGCGTCACAAGGCGGTCACCCTGAAAGACAAAAAGATTGGAGCGGGTGCATTCGCTGACAAACCCAGCTGCGTCCCGATAAAGTGCTTCGACGGCGGCCGCCGCGCTCGCCTGCTGCATGGCCATGATGGCGGCAATGTAGTTGAGGCTTTTGACTGCGGGGAGGAAGCGGGCCATCTCCACCGTCAGCAACTTAACACCTTGTTCGTATTCTTCAGGCGTGTTGCGCGTCACCGGCTCCACCATCACGGCCAGCGTGGGGTTGTTTTGTGGCGTCATGAAGTTGGGCGACGGCCCGCCTGTGACAATGATGCGGATGGTGGCATTGGCGAGATGGTTGCGCCGGTAGGTATCGAGCGCAATGGCCTCGATGGTGGCTGCGTCCCACGGCAGCGCCAGCCCGATGGCATGCGCCGAACGCTGCAACCGTTCCACATGTTCGCGCAGCCGGAAGGGAGCGCCATCGTAGGTGCGCAGCAGGTCAAATACGCCATAACCGCGCACGATCCCCAGGTCGTTGAGCGGCAGCGAAGCCTCCGCCGCAGCGAGATAATCACCATTGAGATAATAGATAGAATCATTCATACAATCCTCCATCCACATGATGCCATAGGACGCGCATGGTCTTCCCCCCAGACTGTGATGGCGCCCTTGAACCAGTTCCGCTACACGGGCGTTTGGGCGCCGCGGATTGCTTCACCTCGGATTGTATCACACCCAACCCCAAGCGTTCGATTGCGGTGTAGGGTGACACATGTGCATACGAATCTTTGGGGATCAGACAAAACGAGCGCTTACCGCTTGACTCGCCCACCACCCCGTGCTAGCATCACAGATATTGAATGAGACGCGTCACGTGGCCGCGCCAACCGGAACAAAGCGAAGTTGGCTCACGTCTCAGCAGATAGGGGGCGCAAGGGCGCGCTAGAGCGAATCCGCGGCCGGTGGGTAGGCAGCGTGGTTCGCCTATCAATCCGAGAACCTGTCTCAATAGCTCTGCGTCATGCCTGCGCCCTTCGAAAGGTTGCCAGGTCTGCGCTAATTTTGAGATGATTTCTCCGTCACAATCACCAGAGTCCAATCATGAAGCGGACGAAGCGAGCAGACTATGCAAATACGGATCGATAAATTCACATGGGTGGTGATCCTAATCGTCGTTGCGTTGTTGGCGGCGGCGGTGGTCACCGTCAACCGCACCAGTGGAGACAACGTCCCGCCGACAACCTATCGCACGGCGGACGAACCGGCAACCCCGGTGTACAATGCATTTGTGGCGATGCAGCGAGGGGATGCTGCGACCGCGCGGGCGCAATACAGCCAGCGAATACTCGCAGAACAGGCCAAGACCAACTTTGACCCGTTTCTAAACCGCGGCTACATCGATGGGCGCAATGCCCGGCGGCTACGGATCATGGAAACACAAATGGACGCAAATGACCCCAATCGCGCGCTGGTGACGATTGCCATCGACAGTTATTATCCTGGCGGTCTCTTTAGCGGCGGCAGCACCTCGACCATGCGCCGCACGCTACAGGTGATCCGCGAAGACGGTGTATGGAAGTTGGACTCCGATGAATACTTCTACTAGCCCAATCACCGAACGCGAGACCCATCCCGCGTCGCGCTTGTCTGCAGTGCGGAGACTCTATTTTTATCTGGTTGCCCTGATCAGCTTCATCGCCGCGCTGGCCGGTTTTGACAGCCTGGTTCAGCAGCTCACCAATGCATGGTTGAGCAGCGCCATCGGCGAGGCCGTCTATGACGCTGCGTATATGCGGCAGGCGATGGCGCGCAGCGGCGGGTTGCTGCTGGTGGCGACACCCATCTTCCTCCTGCACTGGGGCTATATGCACCGCCGGCGTCACGAGCCGGGCGAGCGTGGGGCCGGTATGCGCAAGTTTTTCCTCTATGCCAGCTCAGGTGTGGCCATTTTCTATATCCTTACCAACGGACAGCGCTTTCTGAGCGCGGTGACGCGCCTGGCGCTGGGCGAACCGGCTGCCGACAGCGCCATCTGGCCCAGCGAATGGCTCTACCTGTTGATCATGATCACGGCGTCCCTGGCCTTACAAATGTATTTTCACGCGGTGCTGGTTGGTGATGGTGACTATGGCCACGAACGGGGCGCAGCCGGAACGTGGCGCCGGCTCTATCAAGCGCTGGCAGGGCTGGTTGGGCTGGCGCTGATCATCCAGGGTACGGCGGACATCATTGCATCGGGGTGGCGTGCGCTCACCGAGATGTCGGTCGATGCGTTGGCCACTGCTGCCGGCTGGTGGCGCTATGACTTGGGCAGCGGCGTTGCCATGACGCTCATGGGGGCGGTATTGGCGCGGGTCAACTGGCGACGTTGGCTGCGCATTACCGCGGCGTCGCCGGTCGAGGGCGTCACGGTGCTCCGTCGCCTTTATCTCTACGTTGCGGTGGTGATCAGCGCGTTAGCGACGTTGATCCCGGCGGCGGCCTTGCTGCGCGAGATTCTGCTCGTCAGCTTTGGCAGCCCCTCGGCAACCTGGACCAACGTCTTAGACACCCTGCGCGATTCGCTGCCCTATGTGCCAGCTGGGTTAGCGAGCTGGGTCTGGCACTGGCGGGTGCTCCATCGAGAAGCAGCAGCGTATGGCGAGAGCGCAGAAGGCGCAACCGTGCGGCGGCTCTACTATTATGCCGTGGCGGCTACGGGGTTGGCGTTGCTCTGGTTTGGCGCGGTCAATGTGCTACAGGCTGGGCTGGATCGCCTATTTGTTGCGGCACAAGAGAGTCGTTTCTGGATTGAGCCATTGGCCACTGGGTTGAGCCTGCTGGCCGTGGGGGCGCCGATCTGGTCGCTGCACTGGCAGACCGTCCAGACCCAGGCGCGGCGCACGGACACGCCCGGCGCACAGGAGCGAGCGTCGTTGCCACGGCGTATCTATCTCTATGGCGTGGCGCTCACCGGCGCGCTGCTGATTCTTTTCTACCTGGCGCAGGTGGTCTACCGGTTGCTGCTCATGTTGTTGGGGGACCCGGACGCGGGCCTGCTCTCCGCCTCGACCGTGGCCGACATTGCCCGCAGCGCCATTGCCGCGTTGCTCTGGGCTGTCCATCTGCTGGCGATCCGTGGCGACACCCGCATGGCGGGCTTGGAGCCGGCGCCCTTGCCTGTGGCCGATCAGCGGGCCGCGCTTCAACATCGGATCGAGCATCTGGAGACCGAGCTGGCGAGCGCAAAGGCCGCGCTCGCGGCGCTGGAAGAGGCGCAGGAGGTGGCGACGCCGAATAATGGAATCGACTTGACAAGGCGATCAAATTAGACCATAATTATAGTCATGATCTCCGGGAGACGATTTCGTATTGTCTATCACGCTCGGCTCAAGAGCCACCTGCGCGCGATCGACCGTCGGCATCATAGCCTGATCCGCGAGGCAATTGAATCACAACTGACCTTTGAGCCGGATGTGGAGACTCGGAATCGCAAACCACTGCGGGATCCACTCGTGTTTGGAGGCGCGTGGGAAATCCGGTTCGGCCCGGGAAATCAGTTTCGGGTTTTCTATGATATTCATCGCTCAGCGCTCGAAGTCAATATTCTGGCGATCGGTCAAAAGCGTGAAAATCGTCTGTTCATTGCCGGTGAGGAGATATGACAATGAAAATCGCCAGTGTTGCGGATGTGAAGGCGCGGTTTAGCGCATACCTCAAAGAAAGCGAAGCAGGGCCAGTCGTTATCACCAAGAATGGTAGGCCCACAGCCGTTCTTCTCAATATCGACAACGACGATGAAATTGAAGGGTTACTTCTGGCTTACTCGCCTAAATTCCGGGCGCTTTTGGCGGCGGCCCGACAAGAGATTGTGAAAACCGGCGGCATTGCGCACGACGAGTTCTGGAGCCAACTGGATACCGAGTATGACGCTGCCACGGACGATTCAAAGCCGCCAATTTCGGACGCATAAAATCGAAGCGCGTGAGCCGGCGCTACCCGATACGCCGCACCTTGACCGGCTGCCCGCTGTGGATCGACTCCCAGCAGGCGGCCGCGGTGGCGATGACCTGAGCGCCCTCCACCTCGTTGATGAGCGGCTGCCTCTCTTCAAGCAGACATTCCTCAAAGTGGCGCATGTAGCGCCATACTTCGCGGCCATGGCCGGCCTCTTTGCCAAAGGCCAACTTCATCACCGGCTGGCCCGGCAGTTTGTCCAGCACAAATTGGTCGTTGACAATCGAGCCTCTGTCGCCGTAAACGCCCAATCCCAGCATGGGCAGCGGCGGCTCCACCAGCCCAAAGGCGGCCAGGATGCGTGCGATGACGCCGTTGGCAAACTTCAGGTTGATGAGAAAGTTATCGTGCTTGGGGTAGCGCGAGTCGATGCCGCTGTGCGAGGCGTAGACGAACACCTCGTCGACATCGCCAAAGAACCAGCGTAGCAGGTCAATCGGGTGGCAGGCGCCGCCGTAGAGAAAGTCCTGCATCTGCTCGTGACGCCAGGGGGTGCGGTCGAGCACGGAGCGCATGTCGTGGACATAGTGGGCTTCGGCGAAGAGAGGCCGCCCCAGATCGCCCTCGTCGTACAATTTTTTGGCGGCCATAAACGCAGGCGTGAAGCGACAGGTTTGCCCCACCATGAACTTGACGCCATGTTCGCGCACGAGCTGCACTGTGCGCGCCGCCTCTTCCGGCGAGACAACCATCGGCTTGGTGCAGATGATGTGCTTGCCGGCGCGGGCCGCGGCCTCGATATGCGTCATGTGCAGGCGATCCGGCGAGTAAATGCCGACCACGTGGATATCGGGCCGCTCGACCAGCGCTCGGTAATCGGTGGTGGCAAATGCAACCTCATGCTCGCGCTGCGCCTGCCGCAGCCGCGCCTCGTCCGTATCGCACAGCCCGCGCACCACCATGCGCGAATCTGCATCGCCATTGACTGCCAGCATGTGTCTGCCCATGCCCAGCCCGATGACACCCACGCCAATGTTTTTCATCTGTTTCATATCCGCGCTCGTAGCAAGGGCCGGCCAAAAGAGACGCCCAGGTAGTCGCCGGTGCGCAGGGAGCGCGTGCCGGGGACCATGTAGTGGATGGCGATGGCGCGGCGCTGGTTGGGGGTGGTATTGGGCTCGGTCATGTGCAACGTCTGGCAATGGTGGATGGTGATGCCGCCGGCGGGGAGATCGACCACCACAGCGCGGCTGGTGTCGGCCTGGTCGCCGCTGTCGAGCAGGGCGTTGCTGGTGCTGGCCTTGCCGTGGCCCACGGTCTGCAAGTGGGTGCCGGGGATAAACTGCATGGCGCCATTTTCGCGCGTGACATCATCGAGTGTGAGCCATGCGCTGACCAGGTTGGGCGGCGAACAGCGCCAGTAGGCGTTGTCCTGATGCCAGTGGACGGGACCGCCGGTGTAGGCTGGCTTCCAGAGCCCTTGGTCGTGGAAGAGTTGGATGTTGGGGCCGAGCAGGTCTTCGATGACATCGAGAATGCGGTCGTCACCCACCAGGCGGCGAAAGAGGATGCTCTGTTCGCACATCTGCATGATCTGGAGCAATTGCTTGCCGGCTTTGTTTTTGGCGTCGAGGTCATCCGTGTTGTCGATGGCGAGATTGCGGAAATTGACCTTGCCGGCGCGCGCCTCGGCAAAGATGCGGTCGTACTCGGCGCGATAGCATTCAATTTCGTCATCCGTCAAGATTTTGCCAACCTTGAGATAGCCGTCAGCCCAGAAGGCATCCACCTGTTCCGGGTTCAGCGCGCGGAGTCCCTGTGTAGCGGTCGCAACATTCTGCATGGTCCATAATCTCCTACGACAGCGTATACGATTGACTGGTCATCAAAAATTGTCGTCAAAAATTTCCATCAAGAATTGTCATCGAAAATAGGCCCATCCTCAATCCGGCGGGTTGTTCGGCCACGCATCGGGCGTAAACGGCCAGTTGACCTGGCTACAGATCGCCTCCCAGCGGCGCGCCATATCGGGCGCATAGAGAAATGGCTCGTAGCCCAGCTTGAGATAGGTAGCCAGAGCCGGCAGTCGTTCATCGTCGGTGAGCAGGTAGATGTTCTGGTAGCCGGCGCTGAGAAACCGGCGCGTCACTGCTGCGCAGACAGTCCACCCCAATCGCTTGCCCTTGTGTGCGGGGTCGCCGGCCACCCAGCCCAGTTCGCCGCCAAAGGGGTGCAGCGCGTGGGGCCGGTGATTGGCCAGCGCGGTGGCCACGACGTTGCCCGTGGCGCGATGGGTGATAAAAAACCAGCCGTCGGGCAAGATCATGGCTTTGAGCACAGCCAGCCGCTCATCGTCCCAACCGTGAAAACCGGCCAACCCCATGACGGCAACCCAGGCCGGCTCATCTCCTGGTCGGTAGGTGCGCAGGTCATAGTCTGGATGAAGACGGAGGGGAGGTGGATCAGCCAACCGGCGCGATGGCCAGATCATGCGGAGTTGTTGGCGGGGCGCGTCTGTTTGCATATCAACCCTTCAGCCCGGTCAGCGCGATGCCACGCACAAAGTTGCGCTGAAAGATCAAAAAGACGATCAGCGGGGGCAATGAGATCAACACGCCGCCAGCCATCACCGCCTGATAATCCTGGGCGCCAAAGCGGTCGGCGATGCGGCTGAGCACCAGCGGCAACGTCATTTTGTCGCGGTCGGTGAGGATGACCAGCGGCCAGAGATAGGCGTTGAAGCTGCTGAGAAAGGTAAAGATCGCCAGCACCGAGAGCAGCGGGCGAGCCAGCGGCACAATGATCCGCCGGTAGATGCCAAAGTCGCCGCAGCCGTCGATCTTGGCCGCATCATAGAGTTCGCCAGGGATGCCGTAAATGAACTGGCGGCTGAGAAAGATGCCAAATGATGAAAAGATGGCCGGCGCCCACAGCCCCCATAGCGTGTTGAGCAGGCCCAGATTCTTCATCACAATGTAAAGGGGGATCAACAACGTAAGGAAGGGCACCATCGTCGTCGAAAGAATAAAATAGAAGAGGATACGGCGGCCTGGAAAGTCGAGCCGGGCAAAGACAAAGCCGCCCAGCGACGATGTAAAGAGCACCGCGATCACCGTGCCCGTGGTGACGAGAAAGCTGTTGACATACGCCAGCGGCAGATTGGCGCGCTCGGGGTTGAGCACCATGCCGTATGCGCTCAACGTCCACTCTTGGGGCAGCAGGCGAATGGGGATGCTCACAATGTCTGCCCCGGTCTTGAACGACGAGAAGACGAGCCACAAAAACGGGTAGAACATGAGCACGCTAAAGAGGGCAAGCAGCCCGATAATCAACACCTCGATACGTTTTTCTTCGCTCGACCAGCGACCACGCGTGGCAATGACCGGGCCCGACAAAGTACGTTCTTGCGCCATGAAACCTCTCCGATATGCGAATCATGAACAGGACAAGATGAACTCTCAATCAACAATTCACCATGTAGGTTCACCATTCACCGTGATCAATGCTCCCAGTTAACCTGCCAGCGCTGAAGCTGGAAGACCGTGGCAAAAAGCAATAGCACGAAAACGATCAGCGAGACCGCCGCGCCATAGCCCAGATTGAGCGTTTGAAAGCCCAGTTGATAGGTGTAAAGGGCCAGAGTGCGCGTGCTGAAACCAGGACCAGGCATCAGGAAGAAAGGCTCGAACATCTGCACGGTGCCGATGACGCTTACCACCACTTGATAGACCAGCACCGGGCGGATCAGCGGCAACGTGATGCGAAAGAAGAGGTGCCAGAAACCAGCGCCATCGAGCCGCGCCGCCTCATAGAGGCTTTCGGGAACATCGTTCATCCCCGCCAACAGGATCACCGCTGCACCACCCACATTGGCCCAGATCACCATGACCGTGATGGCCCAGAGCGCCTGGTCGGTGCTGGTGAGAAAGGGCTGCTCGGGCAATCCCAGCGACGCCAACACTGAGTTGAAAGTGCCGCCCGTGGGCCGGTAGAGAAAACGCCAGAGATAGATGTAAGCAACGGTCGGCGTCACCACCGGCAGGTAGTAAATAGCGAGAAAGAAGCCCTGCACCTTGCCCTTGACGTTGCTATAGGCCAAGGCCAGCAACAGCGCAAGCCCTACGGCAAGGATGATTTCCACCACCGAGAAGAGCAACGTCGTTCGCAACGCCATCCAGAAGTATTGGTCCGACACCGCTTTGCTAAAGTTGCGCAAACCGACGTAGACGGGTGTCGTTAAAAAGTCCCAATTATGGAACGAGAGCCAGATGGCCGTGCCAAATGGGATGATAAAGACCGCCGCATAGAAAATGATCACAGCCGCCGCAAAGACCAATGCGAGCGGGCTGGAACGGCGAAAGCGCTGCCACACGCCCTGGCGCTCGCCCGACCGTAAGCTGATTGGACGGGCAACGGCAGATGGAATGGTTTCAGATTGTCTCATGATGAAGGGTTCGGTCAGTCAGCGAAGCGAGGCCCTTTTCAAGCCTCGCCTCTTGAGCAAGGTCGCGTCATTTCGGACGATGGACGATGGACGACGGACGATGGTTCATCGTCTGTCGTCTATCTATCGCCCTTCGTCCAACCTACGCGCCGCGAATGCGTTCGCGCGCCTGGTCTTCCTGGTCTTGCAGGTAGGCGTCCATGTTGGCCAGCGCCTCGGTGATGCTGATCTCTTGGCGCAGCGCCCGCTCGAATTCGGTGGACGCCGGGCCATGATTGGCCACATGGTCACCCGAAAAGCGGGCGATGGGCCACATCCCTTCAGCCACGCGTTTGGACATGAGGCCATACTTCACGGTCTCGATGCGCGGGTCCTCATAGACCGTCTTGGTCATGCAGACGCCCGAGTACGAGTCAAAGGCCTGGATCAGTGAATCTGGCCCGACGATATACTGGGCAAACGCAAGCGCAGCGTCCAGCTTGTTGCCGGTGTCGGCCAGTCGCTTAGACAGCCCCCACCCGGCAATGTGCTGCGGATAGAGCACATCCGCTACTGCGTTGGCCAGACGTGGCGTGACAAGATTGTCCGCCGGCACACCCGCCGAATCATTTTGCACACTGGCTGTCCACGCGCCATCACCCCATATCGAGACGAGTTTCTGGCTGACTGCTTCGAACTCGCTTTGGTAAAGATCGAAGTCACACGTCTGATGGGTGTGATAGACATCATAGAGCAGTTGAGCCGCCTGCTCGCCAATTTCGGTGCTATGCATCCATTGACCATTCTCGCGGTCAAAGAATTCACCCCCCATCTGCCAAATGAGACTCCAAAGCAGGGGGTACTGCGAGCTGCGAATCGAGTAGCCAGCGCGCACAATCTTGCCGTCGGCATTCTTTTCGGTCAACGCCTTCCCTGCTTCAACCACTTCTTCCCATGAGCCAAACGCGGTGTGGTCGATGCCCTGTTCGGCCAGTTGCTCTGTATTCACGGTCAACACAGCGCCCCGGATACCGGCCAACCACGGCAGATAGAAGATCTTGCCTTCCGGCGCATCCAGGGCGGTAAAGGCGGCCGGCCACATCGTCTCTTCCATTGCGGCAGTGCCGCCGGTGACATCGGTCAGATCGAGGAAGACCTGCGATACATCGGTGCCCACCACCCAGTCGGTGTACATCATCAGGATGTCGCCCTCGGTGCCCGAGGCGATGGCGGGCAACAGTTTGGCGAACAGGTCGCTGTAGCCGATTGGGGTCAACTCAATGGTAACCTCGGGGTTGGCCTCCTCGCGCTGCGCCTTGGCGCCATCCATGATCCGATTCGCGCCGTCCCAGTCCTGATACCAGACAACCAAATTCACGGGGCCGCTGGCGGGGGGCGCGGCGGCCTCGCCGCTGGCTGGCTGGCTTGGTGCGGCGGTGGGCGCAGCACAAGCCGCAAGCAGCCCGGCGCCACCAGCCACTGCGCTCAGCTTCAAAAACTGGCGGCGACTCAAAGCAGCCAAACGTTCACTCTGATTCATGGGTGTTTCTCCTTGTGCTGTGGGCAAATGACAGGCAACGTTCATGCTCAGGGGGGGATGATTTCTGTATACAGTATACAAAATTGCAGCGTGAAGTAAGCTATGTTACGATTATAAACGCGCTGAAAAGGGTTGTCAACTGTGAAAAATGCCACCAAATTATCTTAGATCACCGAACAAATCGTGCACAAATAAGAAAAAAAGCCAATCTTCTATCGACCCTGTTTCATTTCGGGTGCGACAAGGCGAGTATCAACGCCCTTATCAAAGCTGTGTAGTAGCCCACTGTGACGACAATCATGTAAAATATTGGGCGCTCGTCGTTCTGTATACAGACATCCCGCCACTCAAGACACATTCACATCTTAATCAATCTCTATTCAATCTCTATTCAATCCCTATTCGAGTCCTATTCGAGTCCTATTCAAGAAAGAAGAAACAAGTGAAGGAGCAACGCATGACGTTGCACCCCTTAGGGCAAATCTTTAACGAACAGAGTGAACGCTTTCGGAAAGCGCCCACCTATCGAGAGAATGCCTATCGCGCTATCAAAGAGGCGATCCTGGACGGTGCGTTGGGCACAAACCAGCCACTGGTAGAAGAGCAGATCGCGGCGTCGCTCCACATTAGCCGCACCCCTGTGCGCGAGGCGTTGGCCATTCTGCAACACGAGCGCTATATCGGGCCGAGCCGCGGGCGCGGTCTCTATGTACGCGCGCTGACCCACGCCGAGTTCATGGAGATGTTTGTCGCCAACGAAGTCATCGAGCCGTATCTGGCGCGCCGCGCCGCGCTGCGCGCAACCGATGAGCAGCGCAGCGCCATCCAGGCCGCGATCGAGGTCGGACGCGCTGCCGCCGAGACTGGAGATATGGCGGGCTTCCTGCGCGCTTCACGCGATTTTCATCGGCGGATGGGGCAAGCGGCTGACAACTTGACACTCACCGAGTTTGTGGTGGGCAACGAAGAACGCACCGATATGTATCTGCTCAACACAGGCAAAATGCTCGATTCAGAGAAGATGATGGCTTCATTGCGAGAACACGAGGCCATTTATGAGGCGTTGGTGCAGGGCGACCCCGAAGCGGCCGAGCGGCGCGTAATCTATCACGCGCAATCGCTACGCGAACGTTTCGCCGAACTCTTCAATGGGCCAGAGGAGGCGATCTCTACCAATCATCATGCCCCATATCCATCTCCATGACGGCTGTGCGCCGAATCAACACACTGCTCAACATGGCCTAGCGCGGGGTCGTCTGCATGGAGCCTGAACTCATGCCAAGAGGGCCGGCGCTGCGGTTTGCAGCGGCAGCGTGGTCACCTCCAGCCGGTCGGCGTGAACGGTGCAATTGATCTCGCTGCGGATGCCCAGGCCTTTGGCTGTGGGGCTGTCGTCAAAGTTGAAGTCGGGCAGATAAATGCCCGGCTCGATGGTAAAGAGCACGCCCGGCATGAGCCGCCGCCGGTCTTGCGTCTCCAGATTGTCGATGTTGACGCCCAAGAAGTGGTCGAGCCAGCCCAGGCTATGGCCCGTACGGTGAAAGAAGGCCGCGCCATAGCCCGCCGCCTCGATCACGGCCCGGCACGCATCGTCCGCCTCGTAGCCATAGACCGGCGCGCCCGCGCCTAGCCGCGTCTGGATCAATTCCACGGCCGCGTCCCGGCCCGCCGCCACAATCGCAAAGATCTGCTGCACGGCGGCGGGCGTCTCCTCGCCACAGTAGGCCGTCCATGTGATGTCAGCCATACAGCCATACGGGTCGGGGCGGATGCGATTCCACAAGTCAATCAGCACCATGTCTCCAATGCGAATGGGGCTATGGTGCTCGGCGCTGGGCGCATAATGGGGATCGGCGGCGTTGCGGTTGACGGCCACGATGGGCGTAAACTCCGGATCCATGCCCGCGGCGGCAAACTCCGCACAGATAAACTGGTGGACATCCCACTCGGTGAGGGGGCGCCCGGCGCGCAGCTGGGCGGCAATGAAGCCAAACGCGCCATCCTTTATGGCCAGACAGCGAGCCGCGGCGGCCCGGTGGTCGTCCAGCGCCTCCGGCGAGAGCACGGCCAGCGCGAGCTGGGTCAAGTCTGCGCTGCTCACAATTTCGGCGCCAGTCACCCGTTCCACCATCTCTTTGGTTCCCGCATCAACACGGCTGATGTAGGGGATGGCGTTTTCCTCGCTGTATTCCATGGCAATGCGCAGCCGGCGGCCCGATTGCGCGCCCACCATCTGCCCCAACTGCGTCGCCAGCTCACGCCAACCGGCGTATTGGTGGATTGCCCCGCGCATCGCCGGCGCAATGTGGGCAAAGGTGTTGCCTTCGATGGCGTGGATCAGCCACTCCGGCTCACCCTGAGCCGGCACCCACAGAAACCAGCGCCGTGTCCCCCCATTGCGCAACCCCGCGACAGAGAGGGCAATGGGGTTGTTGTTCTGAAAGCAGTAGAGCAGCCAGCCGTCGAGGTGTTGGTCTTGCAAATAGTGCTGAATCTGCGTAAGTTTCATCTTGTCTTCCCTCGCCTATGCCGCCGGCACAGAAATCAGGGTTGGTTGTGATCGTTGACGCATAGTTTACAATGATCGATTCCCGCGCCGAAAGTCCGGCACGGCTACCGGCGCGCCGCCCTGGGCCACCGATTGCGCCGAGAGCGGCATGATGACGCTCCAGGTGACGGCGTCGTAGACATCGATGGGCGGCGGCGAACCGGTTTCGATGGCCTGGACGAAATCGCGTAGCACAAAGAAGTCGCCGCCGCCGTGGCCGGCCTTTTGCGCTACCGCCCTCCATTCGCGCCAGTCGGGATGCTCGTACTCATCGCTATAGTTCCACAGCGACTCCCACTCAGCGTCGCCAGGGCTGGCGCCTGGGCTGCGGCCATCGATCCAGATGAGCGGATCTTCTTTGTGATGGCGCGCCGACAGATAGGCGGCCTGCGTCCCCTGGAGCGTGTAGTGGGTCATGTTATGGGGCCGCGCCGAGTTCGAGTCCATGCGCAGGACGATCAGCGCGCCCTTCGCCGTTTGAATCAGCGTGGTGGCCGAATCACCCAATTGCCAGTAGCGATCCTCGGTTGCAGGGTGGTCGGGGCCGAGATGATCACGGGCGTATAACTGCGCCGCGCACGCTTTGCTCACCCATGTCGCGGTGGAGACAAGCCGATCACCGCGGTTGATGCCCAGCCATTGCGCCACCGGCCCCAGCGAGTGGGTCGGGTAGCCATTGCCGTTAAAGATGCGCCGCATCTCGCCGCGCCAGGTGGTCGAGCCGTCGGCGTTGAAGATGAGATAGCGGCAATCGTGAATGTAGCCGCCCTCGGCAAAGGTGATCTCACCAAAGACGCCCTGTTGCGCCATGTTAAGCACCATGCGGTTGGGGCGCATGTAGCAGTAATTCTCGGCCAGCATGTAGGTGCGCCCTGTCTGCTCTACCGTTTCCACCAGCTCCCAGCATTCATCCAGCGTGGTGGCGGCGATGACTTCGCTGAGCACATGTTTGCCTGCCCGCAACGCCTGGACAGCCTGACCGGCGTGGAGATACATGGGCGTAGCCAGGAGCACGGCGTCTACGGCGGCGTCATCAAGCAGGTCTTCATAGCGGCTATATGTCTGAATGCCTGGATGGTCGGCGCGCCACTGGGCCAACACCTCTTCCGAAAGATCACAGATGGTGGTAAGCGTGAGTCGTTCGGCCAGTGACTGGAGCGCCAGACGAAAGCTGCCGCCCCGACGCCCGCCAACCACGGCGAGCCGAATAGGTTGCTGTGCGTTCATGCGATTGGGCCTTGTTGGTATGTGACGAGTGACCGTCAACGTGCTATTGGTGTTGGTTGCGCCGTGGCAGGATGGGGGTCTGGCGATATTCGCGGATCAGCTCGATCAGCCCGTCCACGGCCGCGGCGAGGAACTGCTCACCCTTGGCTTGGGTGGCCTTGGTGGCGTCGCCCATAATGCCGCTGGTCGTGCGTGCGCTCCAATAGATATTTAGGTTGGCCGCCGACCCTTGCGGGTGTGTGCCTGCCAGCAGATCAGTCTGGAAACTAGGCGGCAGGGGCGCGCGCTCGTCCACAGCCTTGTTCATGTCCACTAATTCGGGCTTGAGCGCCAGATAAAGGGAAGTCTCATACTCGCAGGCGTGTGATGTGCCGCCATAGTCCGAGTCACGGATCTCGCCTCCGTCGACGCGCACCTTGCGCAATGCCCAGTGGTTGACCGAGGCGCACAACACTCTGCCCTCCGTCTCGATGATGGTGAGGCGGGCCGCCATGTCACACGGGGAGGTGTTGCTGCCATGTCCATTCACAATGAGGATTCGTGTAAAGCCCTGGTGCGCCACGCTGACGCAGACATCCTTTACATAGCGGATAAAGGTGTCCCACGTAATGGGAATGGTGCCAGGGACGTCCATATGATGGGGGCTGTAGCCGTGGTTGACCGGCGGGATCAGAATCGCCTCAGACGGAATCTGCGCCACAGCCCGCTCGCAGATTTCGTTGGCGAGCAGCACGTCGACATCGACAGGCAGATGGGGCCCATGATCCTCATAGGTCGCCACCGGCAGCACGGCCACCCGCTCATCTTTGGCGGCTTCTTTGATTTCATACCAAATCATCTCGGCAAAGCGATGTTTCATAGTCACCCTGGGGTCGCCTCCAACCAGTTTCTCTGGCAACAAGATGTGAAATCGCCGCTTGCCCGTGAAGCACCCCGGCAAGCGGCGATATGCTAACATAGCTTGTGGAGGCCGTCAAACCGCTTTGAAAAGGCCTGTTTCTCTGTCCCAGGACTTACGCAGCCGGGAACGCCGGCATCTCTCCTTGATGGATTGGCAAACACGGCGCAAGGGTTGATGGGAAAGTGAGGGGTTAATGATCGAAGAACATATTGCTGCGGCTGCCTAGATTGGGTTTGCACAGTAAGCCCGGATGTTGACGCTGATTTGGCAAAGGTGTAGAATCATACAGTGCAGAATAGTTCGTGGCCGTACAATTCCAACCATGACGAATCAAACGACGCACTCACCCCACCATCAGATATTCCAAGAACTGCTTCACCAGCATGGCATCACGCAGATGCATGGGGTGGAATTAGTGCGTCTGATCCACAAGATTGCCAACACCTATGAGAGCATCACCAGCGAACGCATGCGCGACGATAGCCTGTCCGAACCGCGCTGGCGGCTGCTCGTGCGCCTGTGGATCGCCGAGCGGATGGGCGCCCCCTGCGTGCGACCCACCCAACTCAGCAAGACGCAACAGGTGAGCAAGAACACCATCAGCGCACATCTGCGTTCACTCGAAGAACAGGGGCTGATCGAACGCGATCTCGACCCAGATGACCGTCGCCAGTTCCGCATCCGTCTGTCGGGCGCCGGGCGAGCACTGGTGGAGGCAGCCACCCCCGGCCATGTGCGCTTTCTCAACCAACTCACCGCCGGCCTGACCGCAACCGAGGTCGAGGAGCTGCAACGACTGTTGGAGCGGCTTCACCAATCGTTGAT
Source organism: Caldilineaceae bacterium (assembly GCA_023384495.1). Classification (GTDB taxonomy): domain Bacteria; phylum Chloroflexota; class Anaerolineae; order Caldilineales; family Caldilineaceae; genus CFX5. Next base: position 3,063 of record JAHDWG010000070.1, on the reverse strand, counting down.
TACCTATGGCCAGGTGGAGCCGCCCTGTCATTACCCTGAGTGAGCGGGACCAGAAGTCGCACTAGATACGGAGGTTGACGTTGACAGCAGAACAGAACAAAGGCGCACCCGAACGCGCACAGGTCAGTTTCCGCGAGTTGGGGCGCGCCATTCGCTATCTGGGCCACTATCGCAGGGTGGCGCTCTATGCCTATGGCGCGCTCTTTCTGAGCATCGGCGCCCAGCTTGTGGTGCCGCTCATGGTGCAGAACATCCTCAATGCGGTGACCGAAGGTTTGGCGCTACAACAGACAGCCGCCGCCCCCGATCTGAGCCGGATGGCCGCCGAACGCGCGCTCTATTGGGCGATCGCGCTGACGCTACTCTTCGCTGTGATCAGGGGTCTCTTTGCCTTTGCCCAGTCGTACATGTCTGAAACGCTGGGGCAGGGTGTGGCGTTTGACTTTCGCAACGAACTCTTTGCCAAGATCCAGCGGCTCTCGTTCAGCTATCACGACCGCAACCAGACCGGCCAGCTCATGATCCGCGCCACCGACGATGTCGAAAAGTTGCGCCTCTTTATCGGCCAGGGGTTGCTCATGTCGGTGCAGTCGCTGGTCTTGCTCGTGGGTGCGTTGAGTATGTTGGCGATTACCAATGGCAGCTTGACACTGACCGTCATTGGCATCCTGCCCATCGCGCTGGTGCTCTTTATGATCTTTGGTCGGGTGAGCCAGCCGCTCTTTGCCGCTGTGCAGGTCAAGCTCTCGGCGCTGAACACCATCTTGCAAGAGAATCTCGCCGGCATCAAGGTCGTAAAAGCCTTTGCGCGCGAGCCGCAAGAGTCGGCCAAATTCAAACATGCAGCCGAAGAACTGCTCAACCAACAGATTACGCTGGCCCGCGTCTTCAGCTTTCTCTTTCCGCTCATCTTCTTGCTGGCCAACTTGGGCCAACTGGCTGTCATCTACTTTGGCGGGCGTCAGGTGATCAACAACTCGTTGACGATTGGCGAATGGCAACTCTTCAGCTTGTATCTGGGCTATGTCTTCTTTCCCGTGGGCCATCTTGGATTCATCATCGCCCAGATGAGCCAGGCTGCGGCCAGCGCCACGCGCATCTTCGAGATTCTCGACGCCCAAAACGAGGTGATGGAAAAGGCTGGCGCACAGCCGCTGCCGCCCATTGAAGGCCACGTTGAGTTCAACAACGTCACGTTCCGCTATTTTTCCAGCGGTGAACCGGTGTTGAGCCACATCGACCTGCGTGCGCAACCCGGCGAAACGATTGCCTTGCTGGGCGCCACCGGCAGCGGCAAGACCACCATCATCAACCTGATCCCACGGTTTTATGATGTGAGCGCCGGCGAGGTGCTCATCGACGGCCATGATGTGCGCGATGTACAGATCGATTCGCTGCGCCGGCAGGTGGGCATCGTGCTGCAAGAAACCAATCTGTTCACCGGAACCATTCGCGACAACATTGCCTTTGGTCGCCCCGACGCCACCGATGCGCAGATTGTCGCCGCCGCCAAGGCCGCTGCCGCCCATGACTTTATCATGAGCTTTCCGAATGGCTATGAGACACCAGTGGGTGAGCGCGGAACAACCCTCAGCGGTGGGCAGAAACAGCGTGTCGCCATTGCGCGCGCCCTGCTGCTCGACCCGCGCATCCTCATTCTGGACGACTCCACCAGCAGCGTGGATGTGGCCACCGAGGTGCAGATCCAGCAAGCGCTGGATCGGCTGATGCAGGGGCGCACCAGCTTTGTCATTGCCCAGCGCATCAGCACCGTCGTCAGCGCCGACCAGATCCTTGTGCTCGACCAGGGACGGATCGTGGCCCAGGGCAAGCACGCCGATTTGATGGAAACCAGCGAACTCTACGCCGAGATCTACCGCAGCCAGTTGGTGGAAGATGCAGTAATGGTCAATGATCAATTGCCAATGGTCAATGCTTAATGGCGCGGCCTTTCCAATGCGGAAGCATTCACAATTGACAATTAACCGTTGACCATTGACCATTAAGGAGACTTCCCTATGATGGGTGGGCCGCAGCGCTTGCTGCAACAAGAGACAATCAAGCCGCGCAGTGTGGGGCCAACGTTGCGCCGGCTGGGTGGCTATTTCAAACCCTACTGGCCGTTGCTGGTGGTGGCCGCTACGCTGCTGCTGCTCAACGCATGGGTGCAGGTGATCACCCCGGCGCTCACCGGTCAGGCGGTGGATTGTTATATGGCGCCAGGGCTGGTGACGCCCGACGCCACAGCCGGGCCAGGCCAGGGAGGCGTCTGCTGGTATGACACGGCGATCACGCCCGACGCCGATACGACAGCGCGCTTGCAGGGGTTGCTCAGGTTGGGGCTTTACCTGCTGGGGCTTTTTGGGCTTGGCTCACTCACCGGTGGGGTTATGTTCTTCATCATGGGGTGGACGGGCCAACATGTGCTGCGCCGCCTACAGGTTGAGCTGTTCGACCACCTACATGGGCTTTCACTGCGCTTTTACAGCAAGAATGAGACCGGCCAGTTGATGAGCCGCATCACCAATGACATCAGCACCATCCAGCAAGCCATTGGCTTTGCACTGGTGCAGGTGTTGAGCGGCAGCCTGCTCATTCTCTGGATCGCCTATAATATGCTAACCACCAATTTTGTCTATGGGCTGCTCAGCCTGGCCGTGGCGCCGCTGATGATCGTGGCGACGGTCTGGTTCAGCGACCAGGCGCGCAAGGCCTTCCGCGAGACGCGCAAGATGATCGGCGAGGTCAACGCCGAGCTGGAGGAGGGCATTGCCGGCGTGCGCGAGGTGCAGGCCTTTAGCCGAGAAGAAGCCAACATCGAAGCGTTTCGCCAGAGCAACGCCGCCAATCGGGACGCCAATATCAAGGCCGTAGCCTATACCTCAGCGCTCAACCCTACGCTCGAGGCGCTCGGCTTCCTGGCCATTGCGCTCGTGGCCGGCGTCGGCGGCATCTTCCTGCTGCGCGGCCATTCCTTGGGTGGGCAGGCGGTTTCGCTGGGGATCATCATCACCTTTATCGCCTATGTGCAGCGTTTCAACATGCCGATCCAGCAGATCAGCA
>JAHDWG010000069.1 GCA_023384495.1 Caldilineaceae bacterium | reverse complement strand
CGCGCAAAGAGCGGGCCGAAGAGCTGATGCAGATCCGCAGCGACCGCGGTGAGGAGCGCGTTGCCATCGCGCTGGCTGGGCGTCGTCTGGGCAAGAGTGTGCTGGCGGCGGAAAGGCTGACCAAGCGCTACGACGGCCACACGGTCCTCGATCAGGCCGACTTTCACCTGGAGCCAGGCGACCGCATAGGCGTCATGGCGCCCAACGGCGCCGGCAAGAGCACGCTGCTCGACATCTTGGCCGGGCGCACCCAACCCGATGAAGGCGTGGTGCGCTGGGGCGATACGGTTCAGTTGGGCTACTATGACCAGCGCAGCGCCGACCTTGATGAAAACATGCGGCTGCTCGAATTCGTACAGAACGAGGCGCCGCTCATCCGCACCAAGGCGGGCGAACTGGTCGAAGCGCCGCAGATGCTGGAATGGTTTCTCTTTCCGCGGCCCATGCAGTATGCGCGTATCAGCAGCCTCAGCGGTGGCGAGCGCCGGCGCCTCTATCTGTTGCGTACGCTGATCCACCAGCCCAATGTGCTCTTCCTCGACGAGCCGACCAACGATCTGGACATTCAAACGCTGACGGTGCTGGAGGAGTTTCTAGACTATTTTGTGGGCTGCCTGGTGGTGGTCAGCCATGACCGCTACTTCTTGGACCGCACGGTAGACTTTCTGGTTCCGCTCGAAGGGGGAAAGCTGGGACCACGCTATCCAACCCCCTACGCCACCTTTGTGCGGCTGCAACAGGAAGCAAAAACGCCCTCACAACCAGCCGCGCCGGTCAACTCGCTGCCCCCGATGCGCACAACGACGCCCAAGCCGTCCAGGCTGAGCTGGAAACAACAGCGCGCGCTAGAGGAGGCCGAAGCGCAGGTGGGAACGCTCGAAGCCGAAAAGAGATGGCTGGAGGAAGCGATGAGCCTTCACGCAGAGGATTATCAGAAGCTCCAACAGTTGGCTGCCAAACTGGAGGCAACCGAGAACGCCCTGGAAACCGCGCTAACGCGGTGGATGGAACTGGCCGAGCAAACTGAGCGCCAATCGGAATAACGCTGCGACACCGGCTGCAGACAGGTGTATTGGGTCGGCCCGTAACCGTTACTCGGACGGTTCTTAGCCCGGCTTCCACCCTGCCAGGCGCGCCCAAGCCGCCTCCCACATGCGCCGCGCCTGGTAGGCCCAGGCCGGCCATGCCCGCGCTCGCGCTGCGTTCCACCACGCGGTGGCTGCGCGCACATCGGCGTCTTGATCCTGTTGTAGCGCATGGAGCACTTGCTGGACCCGGCGGTCCCCAAGCAGGAATCGGCTGCCGCCGGCCAGAGTGCGCGCCACATAGGCGCGCTCGTGGGGGTGCGCCGCCTGGCTTTCCCGCATCAGCGCTTCCACCTGGGCGTTGTACGAGAGAGGCGGAGTGACGCGCCAGTTGCGCCATTGGGCAGGTGGGCGTTTGAAGGCCAGATAGTCCACATTGCAGCCGGCCTGAAGATCGCCTGCCCGCACGGGCGTCAATGTCCCATCTTGCACCAGATGACAGCGGTAGCCAAAACCCGCCAGCGTCGACATCAGGTTGGCGGTTGACTCGCCAAAGAGATGGAGCGTATGTCCATTCGATTCGAGCAGGATGGCCGGCGCATCGGTGCGCGCCAGCAACCCCGCCATGCCGCGCACCGCCTTCACCTCAGAACCTTCCACATCCAGCTTGATAAAATCGACGCCCGGCCAGCCAATATCGGTCAGCAGCGCATCGACCGTTTCGGCGCGCACGGTGATCATGGGGCCGCCAATATACGGATTCGCCACCAACCCATAGGGACCTGACGGAAGGAAATTGAGCGACCCGCGCTGGTCGCTGATGGCGGTGTGCGCCACCTGCGCATGGGTGAAGCCGTTCTCCGCCAGGCTGGCCTGGAGTAGCGCCACGTTGAGCGGATTGGCCTCGACCGCGGTCACAACAAAGCCGGCGGCGGCGGCATAGAGCGTGAAGGTGCCGATATGGGCGCCCAGGTCCAGCACGCGGGCGCCGGGGGCGGCAACCTCGTGGAGCAACGAATAGGCCCGAGGGAAGGTATAGCGCTGGGCCAGAATCCGCTGCGTCATCTCATCGGGGCTGTCGGCGTCCACCATGAGCGAGAACGGCTGGTCGGGATGGGCGGCCAGGCGAAAGCAGCGGGCGGTCACCGTTTCGTCGCCGACGGTGATGGGTATGGGGGTGGCGCTGCATGGGCCAAGATTGGTCTGTTCGAGCATAGGCAAATCGAGTACGAACGCACTGGAATAACGGTTGCGGATCAAATCAACATGTCGATCCCCAATGTGGGCCGCGGAGCTATTCGGATCGATATCGATGAAAATGACAGCGTACAGCAGGAACACAGAGGAGACTCAGAACACACAGAGGGTTATATCCATAGAACAAGCCAGCGTGCATTTCTCGGTGTTCTCTGTGCGCTCTGCGTTCCGCTGTACTTTCGCAGCAGAACAGGCGCGCCGTAGCGGCCCGCGCGAGTATAGCCTGAAAATGATGTTGCGCCCAAATCGAACTCTGTCGCTGATTCTGTTTGGAATTTCAGCGTCATGGCTGGTATAGTGAACGCTTTGTAGAACTGACGTTCATAGCAACAGGATTCATCCAATGAGTGAGCAAAATCAGGTCGCGACGGCGGACGCCGTGGCCATGCGCGAGGATGAGCCGCCCTCGCTCGCCGTCGGGAGCGCCGTCGCTGACACACCCATACGTCGGCGGGTCTTCAACCTGGCGTGGCCGGTGATTGGCGAGAATTTTTTGGAAACCATGCTAGGGATCGTGGACACCTGGTTTGTCGCCTTTTTGGGCGCGGTGGCCCTGGCCGGCGTCGGCGCAGCGACCCAGTTGATGTTCTTCGTCATTTCGGCCTTGAGCGCGGTGGCTGTGGGCAGCGCGGTGTTGGTGGCGCAGGCCGTCGGCGCCCGCTCGCTCGAACAGGCTGGGCGGCTGGCCAAGCAATCGCTGGTGTGGAGCGTTTTTATTTCATTGCCGTTGGTGCTTGTCGGCATTTTTGCCGCCGAGCAGTTGATTGGCATGTTTGGCATGGAGCCGGCGGTCAATGAGATCGGCAAGGCCTATCTGCAGGTGACCATGGGCACGGTTTTTGTGCTGGTGTTGCGCTTTATTGCCGGCGGCGTGCTGCGCGGCGCGGGCGACTCGCGCACCCCCATGTTGCTGACCTTGGTCGCCAATGCGCTCAACATTGTGCTCGACTATGGCCTGATCTTTGGGCGACTGGGCATGCCCGAATTGGGCGCGGTGGGCAGCGCCTGGGCCACCCTGATCGCCCGCGCCGTCGGTCTGGCCCTCATCCTGGTGGTGTTGTGGCGTGGTCGCAACGGCGTCACCATACGCGGCCTGGCTGGGTGGGCGCCAAGCTGGGGCGTGGCCAGGCGGATTCTGGGCATCGGTGTGCCCGCCGCGGTGGAGCAGGTGCTGATCACATCGGCCTTCCTGATGCAGACGATCATCGTGGCGCAATTGGGCACGCTGGTCTTGGCTGCGCAGCGGGTTGCGATGAACGCCATGTCACTTTCATTCTTGCCCGGCTTTGGGTTCGCCATGGCGGCGACAACGCTTGTGGGACAGAGCATTGGCGCCCAACGCTCCGATGAAGGACAGGCCGCGGCCCGCATCGCCACGGTCTGGGCGGCCATCTGGATGGGCGCGCTGGGTATGCTCTTCCTCGTCTTTGCCGAGGCGATCATGGCCTTCTTCAGCGATGACCCCCAGGTGATTGCGATCGGCGCTGGAGGGCTACGCGTGGTAGCCTTTACCCAACCCTTTTGGGCGATCAGCTTTGTCCAGGCCGGCGCCATTCGCGGCACGGGCGAGACGCGCTATCCACTGTGGGTGAATACCCTGAGCATGTGGTCGGCGATTGGGCTGGGCGCGCTCTTTGTTTACCTGTTTGGCGGCAACCTCACTTCCGTCTGGAGCGCATTCCTGATCAGCTCGCCGGTGACGGCCTGGCTCTTCTGGCGGCGCTTTCAATACGTGATTACGCAGCCGATCAAGCCGAAGGTCTAGGCCATGCGCATGATCCGTGATGCGTAGGGCGCAGTGTGCGTTACGCATCACGGATCATGCAAACAGCGCAAGGGCATTGTGGTAAAAGATGTCCTCGATCTGCGCATCAGTCAGTTTCAGCCGGCGAAAGGCCAAAATCAGGCTGCGCAGCGACTCCAGCCCGATCAAGACCGGCTGGAGTTGGACATGCTTTTCGGCCAGGTTCATCTCTTCGGCGTAGAACCAATGGAACGAATCGCCGATTGCGACGCAGCGCCCCCGCAGATGGCTGATATAAAAGTCAGTGCCGTATAGCAGCCGATCATGGCCCATGGTTTCGACAATCGCCTCGAACGCGCCGGCCTCGGTCACCGCCGACGTGTCAAACCAAACATTGCGCAGCCCGGCCAGGGAGTGGATCCCCTCTATGGTGTGCCACGGGTTGAAGCCGCGCGCCGCGTGCGCCAGGATCAGCCGCATGTTGGGGTAGGCCTCGCAATAACGCCGAATGGTCGCCTGGTTGCGCGGGTCGGCCAGCGCCCGGTCGCGCACCATGTGCAGCGTGATGGTCAACCCCTCCTCGTGTGCGATGCGTACATGATCTTCGATCAGATAGGCCTCGATGGGCGCCTGAAAGGTGGGTCCCTCGACCTGGGCCATGGTGTGATAGGGCTTGAGGCCGACAAAATTGCCCGCCCTCACCGCCTGCCGCACATACTCGGGGTCCATATCGGGGGCGATCACAAAGTGCCCCAGCGCGTGAAATCCCGCCGCCTGCCCCGCTCGCATCTCTTGCGCCACAAATGCATTGTTGCCGTCGCGGTCGCCGGTAAAGGCCAGCCCAAAAAAGAGGCCACCCACCGTGCGCCCGCCCGGGTGAAGCCAGTCGATATATTGCCGATAGACAGCCAGCCCGATTTCGGTGGGCGTCCCATCTAGTTGCGCCGGCAAGGTTCCCGGCGTATAGTGGTCGTGGCGAAAGAGATGCGCATGGGCGTCAAAGATCCGACCGGGCAAGAACGGCTCGATTTCACGCCCAAGAAACTCCCGATCCGCATCGACCAATTCCCAGCCCACCGACATCATTCCATCTCCTCGCGTCCAACTCATACCGTTTACCATGCCGTCCACCCACCATCGACCAGGATATTCTGGCCGGTGATATAGCTGCCTGCATCACTGGCGAGCAACAGCACCAACCCCTTGAGCTCTTCGGGGCGGCCCATGCGCCCCAGTGGCACTTTATGTTCGAGACGCAGGATGAACGCCGGATGAGCGCTCTGTGTCTTGTCGGTGGGGAAGGGGCCGGGGCTGATGGCGTTGACGCGGATGTTGTCTTTGGCCCAATAGACCGCCAAATGGCGCGTCAAGTGCACCAATCCACCCTTGAGCCCGTGATAGTTGGGCGGGCTGTTGACCGGCAACCCTTCATATGCGTCGGGGTAGCTGGCGACGACGCCGTACATGCTGGCAATGTTGATAATCGACCCCGGCGCGCCCCGATTGCGCAGGTGGTGGGCAACTTCACGCGCCAGCAAAAAGTAGGCTGTGACGCCCGTATGATAGGCGCGGTCAAAGTCCTCGGCGGTGGCGCTGTCGATGCTGGGCGCGGTTCCACCATAGGCATTGTTGACGAGGATATCGATCTGCCCCAACCTGCCGACCACCTCGCTCGCCAGCGCGGGGATCGAGGCGGTGTCCCCCTGGCTGAAGCCAAGACCAATATGCCCCGCACCGGGCAGGGTGGCGGCGAATTCTTGGGCGCGGTCGGCTTCGCGGCTGGTGACAGCCACCGTTGCGCCCGCCTCGGCCAGCGCCCGGCTCATGGCCGAACCAAGCCAACCCGCGGCGCCGGTGAGCAGGGCAACCTTGCCCCGCAGGTTTAAGAGATCGTGGATGGACTGTTCGTTGTTCGACATGCTTCCTCCTTTCGTGAGGGTCTGGAGAGATCATCGCCCCTCACAGACCCTGATCAAATCTTGTCAGGTCAAATCTCATCCAATGGATAGAGTTTGCGGCCCAGCCGCGTAAACTTGAGCGCGCCCGTGTCGGCTCGATGTACACCGGGCTCAGAGACCACATAGATCGCGCCGGCCCACGCCTCAAAGCCAGAACGGAAATGGGCGGCCGATTTGACGCCAATGTAGCGCATCTGCCGCGGGTCAAGGCCCAGCGTGCGCGCAAAGGCGGTGTCAAAGGGCTGCTCGCGCGCCGTGACCAGCAACACGTGCAGCCCACCCTGCCGGATATGAGCGGAGGGCCCCATATTCCCCTCCAGCCCGGCGTACATGGGGCCGTCGTAATGGAAACGGCCATCCGAGAGCGCCACCACTTCGACGGTCATGCGCACAGGCTCGCCCTGCAACGGCGACGACTTGCCGCCCACATCGAGCGTGATCGTCGCGCCTGCGCCCGCCCGGTGACACTGCGCAATGGCTTCGGGGTCGACCATGTAGAGCACACAGGCTTCGTCCAGCCCCGCGTCGACAAAGGTGCGCAACAGGCCGGTGCTGTCGCCGGGCGCCCCGCCGCCGGTGTTGTCGTTGCGGTCAGCAAAGATGACCGGAAACTTGCCCTGCGTGCGGGCGTCGCGCAGCGCATCCGCCGTGCTTGGCATCTGGCCCTGCCAGTCGGCCCGCCGCGCAAAAATCCATTCGCCCAGCTCATCGGCCAGCCGTTGCGCCAGCGCATGGTCGTTGTCGGTGACGATATAGACCGACGAGCCCATGTCGGGGATGTCGGCGAGGGGAAAGCCGGTGGCGATAGAGCCGCAGACCACCCCCGGCAGCGCTTCGATACGGTGCAGTTCGGCAATCGCCTCCTTCATGGGCGAGTGCGCCGTAACCTGGTTGAGGCCCCAGATCATGGGGATCTGGTGGAGCGCCATGGTGGGTCGCAGCCCCTCGCGCAGAATACGCACGAGCACATCGGCGCACTCGCGGCCCCGCGCCGCCATATCCACCTCGGGGAAAGTCTCCCGGCCAATCAGGACATCGGCCATCTCCACCATGCGCTTTGACACATTGGAATGAATGTCCAACTGCGCCGCAATGGGGATGGTTGGCCCTACCAGCTCGCGCACTGCGGCCAGAATGTGCCCTTCGCCGTCGTCGATGCCCTCGGCCACCATCGCGCCGTGGAGTTCGAGCAGCACGCCGTCGATTGGCCCCGCATGGGCGATGCCTGTGAGCAGATCGCCGAGCACGCGGTCGAAAATTGCGCGGGGCGTCGGCCCACTGGGATGAGGCTCGGCAAAGATGGTGGGGATCAGCTCAAATCCATGCGCCTCGGCCCCATCGATAAAACCGCCAGTGGGGATATTGGCGCCGCGGAACTTCTCTATGATCGCCGCGCCGCGCAGATAACCGAAGTGGTCCTCGTAGTCCGCCCAGGTGGTGGGCACGGGGGTGAAGGTGCTGGTTTCGTGGCTGATGGCCCCGGTAACGATACGCATGTGGGTCGTCCTTTGAATGTTGCCGTTGATGCACTGATTAGATGATTGCGTTTTGATTTGTCATCCCCAGCAGCCGCTGCGCGTTGAGCCCGATGATCTGTCGTTTGGCGTCATCGCTGATGGCGGCAGTGATGATCTTGCCAAGTTGCGGGCGCGGGTCCATCAGCGGCTGATCCGAGCCAAAGAGCACCCGGTCGGCGCCCGCCTCGGCCACCAGTTGCTCGAGCACCCCCGGTGTGCGAAAGGTGGAGCAAGTTTCCAGATAGACGTTGGGGTGGGCGCGCGCGACAGCAATCGCCTGGGCGCGCTCCAGGGGTGTGTTGCCTGCATGGCCGGCGACAAAGTTGGCGTTAGGGTAATCGCCCGCGATCTCGCCGATCCATTGGGGGAGCGCCGTCGGTTCGGGGCCGGTGTGAAAGATAATCGTCCGGCTGCGTTGGTTGGCAAATTCATAGATGGGGCGCCAGGGTGGCTCGTGCAGCGACCAGGGCGTGTAGGGGGGATAGAGCTTGATGGCGCGCAGGTGCAACTCGTCCATAGCGCGCGCCAGTTCTGTCATCATCCCCTGCGGCATGAGCGGTGAAACATAGGCAAAGCCGACGAAGCGATCTGGGTAACGGGCCACGTAGTGCGCGGTCAGATCGTTGGCCGTGGTTCCATCGGGATGAAAGATATTGAAGACACAGGCCACATCGACCCCGGCTCGGTCCATCGCATGGAGCAGCAAGGTGGGGTCATCGACCATGCCATATCGGTCCCAGCGACCCACATGGCCGTGAAAGTCGATGACTGGCGTTCCATCGATCATAGGTCGTCCTTACCATACAAAGTGATGAGGAGTGAAGTCAACCTGCACCCAACAGGCGCTGCACATTCCCGCCGCAAACCAGCGCCAATTCCTTATCGCTCAGATCAGTCTGGTGTAGATAGAACAAGATTGGCCCCATCGCGTATCGCGGGCACCATGAACCGTAGACCAACCGCCACGCGCCAAACGCCCGGCAGAGCGTCTCGACCTCGCCGATGGGCTCGTAGCGGCTCAGTTCCAGGTGCGCATTGGGCAACACTGACAGCAAGGGTCGCACCAGCAGGTGATGGGCGTAGTGCGCGCCGACCAGCACAGTCACCAGGTCGGGATGGCGCTGCAAGGTGGCTACCAGTTGGTCGGGGTCAAGCTCGGGCAGCGGAATCCAGGCGGGGATGCGTTGTGCGCTTAGCCAGCCGAGCAGTTCGTCATAGGCCCACGGGCGAAAGGGCAACCCGGCCGACCAGGTGTCGTGCAACCGCACGGAAGAGACGCGTCCTTCGGCATGAAGCGACTGGATCTGCGCCAGCGACGCTGCGGTGGGCATGATCGACCACTGGGGCGTAAGCCGCTCATCATCGGCTAACCACGCTTCCAAAAGGTAATTCCCCTCGATAGGGCTGATCTCTTCGGTTTGCGCGTGGTAGACCACCGCGCGCGTCACGCCGTGACGGTCCATCTCAGCCAGCAGCGCGCTACGGTCAGCAAACGGGGCCGGCTGGTCGTGGCGATGGCCCACACGCACGTTGGCGTCAAAGACAGGCACACGGGGTCGAAAGCTGAGCGTCATTGGCGCACCCAGTCGGGGTATTGTTCATGCAACACTCGTCTGCACTCTTGATATTCCCCCTCTGTGAAACCCTGATAGGGCGACAACAGCCGCAGGGGCATCTCCTCCAGCCCGCCGAGCCGCACCAGCATCTTGTCGTAGGCGCCGTCGATACGCGCAGCGGCCAGCGCCGGCCCCAACACGTCGTACATCATGTCGTGGAAGCCCTTTTGCAGCGTAAACATGGCCTCCAGATCGCGCCGCCGCCCGGCCTCAAAGAGCGCCCACGCCTTGTGGGGTGACATGGGGCCAAACGACGAGAGCAGCGAGCATTCGCCATAGAGACAGCCGTGGGGATAGTTGTTTTCGCCCAAGAAGTGCTGCAATTCGCCCGCCTGCTGGACGAGCGCCGCCGCGCGCGCCATGCCGCCGCCGGTGTTTTTGGTCGCCACCAGGTTGGGCGCGGCCTCGATCAGCCGGCGATAGTCTTGCGCCTCGAGCACGCGTTTGGCGCGCGGCAGGTTGTAGTGCAAAAACGCCGCATCGGGGAAGGCGCCGCAGACATCGGTGAAGAAGGTGAGCAGCTCCGCATCGTTGAGCGCGCCCCACGCCGGCAACGAGATCTGAAAGGCGCGGAAGCCCACATCATAGGCAAAGGCGATGCGCTCGATCACGTTGGCCGTCGAGAGCCCGATCACCCCAACCTGGGGGTGGACATCGTCGCCGCGCGTCTCCTCAAAAAAGACGCGCACGATCTGCTGAAAGCGCGGTGTATCCACGGCGTAGCCTTCCCCCGCCGTGCCAAAGATGTAGAGATGGCTGAAGTCCCGGCGCACCAGTTGGACTTGCCGGCGGAAGACATCTTCCAATAGCTGCTCGCGCTCATCCCAAGGGGCTTCGCACGAGACAAGGATCGCTTGTGGGTAACGGGGCATTGATATACATCCTTCCATTCGGTAGATGTCGATTTATCCGCAGAGCGCGATGACTGGAATTCTTACTGGCTTGTAAAACGCTTGTTCTCAGTGTAGAATAGACGAGATTTGGGCATCAAAACGAAATTGCGAGAGATCATCGATAACTGTTCGAATGGTTGCATTGTTGATTGGGACATAGTGGCGAGAATCCATGTTGACACCATACGATAGAGAGGTGGCCAAAGTATTTCTAGAGCGATTACAAAAAGTCACACCCGTGCTTGATATGTGCGTCTACGGGTCGCGGGCGCGTGGCGATGCTACGCCTGAATCAGATATGGACATCTTTATTGAATTAGAAATGGTTACCCCCCAGCTGCGCCAACTCATTAGCGAAATTGCATGGGAAGTTGGATTCGACATGGATCGGGTCATCTCTACCTTTGTCGCTACCCGAGAACAGAAGCATACAGGCGCTCTGGCTGCCAATCCCCTGTTGCTTCACATCGAACGCGATGGGGTGCGCATATGAGCTCAACACCACTCCATGAGTTACTTCGCTATCGAATGGAACAGGCTTATGAAAGTTTGCGAGATGCCAATACCCTATTTGCCACAAATTCCCTTCGCGGTGCGATCAACCGTGCATATTACGCTATGTTTTATGCACTATTGGCCCTGATTGCTACCAAAAGACTAGGTTCATCGAAGCATAGCGGCGCCATCGCATCATTTGACCGGGAATTTGTGAAGACAGGTATCTTCCCCCGCGATCTGTCAAAAGCTCTTCATCTGGCGTTCGACCGCCGACAAGTTCACGATTACGGTGAATTGATAGCGGTAGATGATGATGTTGTCGAACAGGCGCTTCAAGATGCAGACAAATTCGTTGCGACTGTTGAAACATATTTGAGAGAGCTAGGCTATCCCCTCTGAACTATACCGCGGTTGCTTTGAAAACCGGACTTTGCGAAGAGGTTTACTCCTTCGAATAACTCCGGTTTTCAAACAGAGCTCAGTATAGGATAGACCATATGGGCTCTGTTCATCGATGATAGGAACACCATCCTACCCTTTCCACCCCTCATGATGCCCCTCACAGGTTATGGATCGGCAACCTCCCCGACCGGTACTCGACCTCCCAGCGCGCCACGGCCTCGTCGATAAACTGCTGCACAGGGGTATCTATGCCGTGCTTCGCCAGCAACTCGGGGAGCCACTTTTTGCCATAGGCCACATGCTGCCGTTCGTCGGCCATGTCGTAGCTGATGTACTGGATCGAAAGCTGGTCACCCACCTGCTGATAGGCGGCAATGCTCTCATGGCGATAGGGGAAGGCGTGCACCTCGTTGCCCATGGTGAGCATGGCGTACTGGGTGGCTGGGTCATACTGGCTGCGCCAGGCGTAGATGCGCGTGTTCTGCGCCACCTGTGTGTAGTCCAGCCCGTGCTGCGCCATCCACTCGATGCCGAGGCGGCAGTGGCGCGTCTCATCGTAGCAATGACGCGCACTGTCGTAGGTAAAGGCCCACGGCATCTGCGGTGAAAGATAGATCACCAGCGCCACCGTTTCGGCAGCCAACATCTCCTGGCTATAATTCTCAAACTCCATCTGGCGACGGGTGGCGACATCCGGGTCGGTGCGCACCTGGCCGGCCTGCTCGTTGACCAGCCGGAAGCGGGTGTCGCGCGCCGCCTCGCGCGGGGCCACAAAGGGAGTACGCACAGGTGACGGCGCCGGCGCGTCCGCACGCGCGCCCATCCCCGTAACGCCCCCCGCCGCCAGCAGCAGGTCGTGGATGTACGCTTCCCAGGCGCCCACCGGGTGGCTGGCGAGCGCGTCGGCGGCCCACCCTATATGCTCCTCCTCGTCGAGCAAAATGTGTTTGAGCGCATAGAGCGTCGGCGCATCGGGGTTGGCGAAGGTCTGCGCCAGGTGCCAGCGATAGGCGTCAACCAAGGCCGGCTTGAGCACGCGAAAGAGGCCTGCCAGCAGCTCCCACTCGCCCGGCGCATGGATCGCTTCGGCCATGAGCCGCTCCAGCGCCGGGTCACCGGGCGGGCGAAAGGCCGGCGTCTGCACCTCGCGCAGCCGTTGATAGAGATGCTGCACATGCTGCGCATCCTCCCAGAGCAGGCGCCCCATAGCCAGCTTGGATTCCATGCGCGCCGTGGCCGGCAGCCACCCGGCCAGAATCCGCAGCATCTCGTACTCCATAAAGCGGTAGCGGTTCAACAGCCGCTTGTTGGTCTCGAAATCGATCTCTTCTTTGGGTTTGATGGTGAACATAAACACTCGACTTCCTCAATCAACGACGTTCTCAATTTCCTCGGCCCGGATCAGCGTCACCGCGCGCGCGGCGGCCATCCGCTCGACGGCGCTGGCGTCCTTGAAGCCGCTGCCGGTGAGCCAACAGGCCACCCGCTCATCCCCGCGCAGCCGCCCTGACGCCCGGTCGGCGCGCACCGCGGCCAGCGTGATCGCCGCGGCCGGCTCGACAAAAAGCCCTTCGTGGGCGGCCAGATCGGCCTGCGCCGCATAGGTAGCCACGTCGGGGGTGGAAACGGCCCACCCGCCCGACGCCCGCAGCGCGGCCAACACCAGGTCGCCATCGGGCGGCGCAGTGAGTTGCAGCCCAGAGATTGCGCTGTCACAGCCGTCAATCGGGCGCACGGGGCGTCCTTCGCGCCAGGCCTGGGTGATGGCGTCGCAACCGGCGGGCTGCACGGCCACCATGCGCGGCAGCCGGTCGATCCAGCCGGCGGCGTGCGCCTCGACAAAGCCCTTCCACGAGGCGCTGAGCAAGCCCCCACCCCCCACCGGCGCGTAGACCACATCAGGCGGCGCATCCAGTTGCTGGCAGACCTCGTAGCTGATCGTCTTGACCCCCTCCATGGCGTGGGGGCTGAAGGCGTGCGCCGTCACCAGCATGAGCCAGTTTTGGGCCGCGCAGAGCTGGCGAATGTTCCGCCAGGTGGCCTTCTCCACCGCGGGGTCATAGCCCAGCCGCTCGACGGCGTAGACCGCCGGCCCATAGGTCAGGATCTGTGCGATCTTGGCGCGCGCCGCCTTCTCCAGCGTAAAGAGATACCCTGTCACTCCGGCGCGGGCGCCATAGGCGGCGATGGCCGCGCCTGCATTGCCCGACGAGGTGGCCGCCCACGCCCGCTTCCCCAACTCGCGCAGCCGGGTGATGCCCACCGCGGCAATGCGGTCTTTGTACGAACCAGTAGGGTTGGCGCTCTCCATCTTGAAATAGAGTTCAGGCAGCCCAATGGCCTCTCCCACTTGGGCAGCGCGCAGCAGCGGCGTATTCCCTTCGCCCAGGCTCACGGCATTGGACGCATCGCGCACGGGCAGATGGGCGGCGAAGCGCCACAGCCCTGGCCGCGCCGAATTAACCGCAATCGCCGGCGAGGCGTAGCGCACGCCGAGGATCGCGCCGCAGGCCGGGCACGCGCTCAGATCGGCGTCGGCGCCCTGCCATTCGCAGACGGTGCAGGCCAGTGAGAACACGGGTTATTTCTCCTCGCTCAGCGGCAAGTTGACCCGCACGTTGCCCTGGGCATGCGAGCGGAGCATTGCCAGCAGCACCTCGACTGTCTGCCGCGCACTGTGGCCCGACGATACCAATTCGCCGCCATGCTCCATCACCTGCACTAGCTCATCCACCGCGCCGAGCAAACCGGGCATGGCCATCGGCGTGGGCGTCACCGGTGTGCGTTCCAGCCCGACGGCCGTCGGGCGGACGACGGTGAGCGTCTGGTCCGACAGCTCGACCCGCCCATGATCGCAGGTGAGCGTAAATTGTGCATCGGTATAGGGCGTTTTGGCGCTTTCGTAGTGGGCGCGTACGCCATTGGCAAAGTGGAGATAGCCCGCAGCCGCCGGTTCGCTGGCGGGGTCGTGACCGCCATCGCCGCGATAGTGGTCGTAACCCTCGTAGCCGGCCTCAAGCTCGGCCCAAACCCAGCGCGCCTCGCTGCCGGCCAAAAAGTGGAGCATGTCGACCATATGGGCGCCATTGCGGAAGAGCATGGCGCGCGGGCTGAACATGCTGGTGGTCATGCTACGCAGCGCGCCCAGTTCACCGCTGCGCAGCAGGTCACGCGCCGTGCGATAGATGGGCTGCCAACGCCGCGTATGCTCCACCGAGAGCAGCGCGCCATGCGCAGCCGCCGCGGCGATCATGCGGTCGGCGTCGGCCAGCGTGGTGGCCAGCGGCTTCTCACAGAGGATGGCCCTGGCCCCACCCTGCGCGGCCGCCACCGTGAGGCCGGCGTGCAGATGGTCGGGCGTGACGATGCTCACCAGGTCGGGCTGCTCGGCGGCGAGCAGGGCCTCGGCGTCGGTGTAATAGCGGAGGTTGGGCCAGATATCTTGCCAGGTGTGGCGAAAGCGGTCGAGCAGCTCCGGGCGCAGGTCGCAGACGGCCACCAGCTCGGTGCGCGGGTGCTGGTGATAGGCCGCCGCGTGCGATTGTGGAATGAGGCCATACGCCGAGCGGGCCGCCTGCGCCGATGCGTTAGCCCGCTGTGCGCCAATATTGGTGAGACCGATGATCGCGGCGCGCAACATCGCCACTGCTGGCCCTGCCATATGCTTGGTTGTCATCAGAATCTATGCTACACTTTCCATTGAGACAACAATACTTTCGTGAGGCGAAGAAACAGTGATTTCGCTCATCGCTCAGCATGGAGGATGGGAGGCGCATCATGGCAGTCCAGACCGTTACGCTCAATTTATCTGAAGAGCTTTATCGCCGGTTCAGCAGCGTGGCTGAAACGATGAACCAACCACTCGAAGCCATCCTCCAACAGACGATTCAGGGGAATCTGCCTCCTTCACTTACCGATCTTCCAGCCGACCTTCAAACCGAATTGGCGCCAATGCTCACCATGAGTGATCAGGCGCTTTGGGCGTTGGCCCAAAAATCGCTCCCACCAAAACAGTGGCGGCGTCATGAGGCACTGCTCCTGAAAGCAGAGCAAGCATCGCTGTCACCGGACGAGGAAGCTGAATTGGCAGCGCTGCGCACGAAGACTGATCAGTTTGTGCTTAGGCGTTCGTATGCGCTCGCTCTCCTGAAATGGCGTGGATACTCCCTCCAGCCACCACCCCAAGCCGGAATCAACTGACGCCAATGGCCACAAGACCGAGGACTTCCGCGGCTGTCCGGCGCCAAGTCACGACCGATGCGGGTGACCGGTGCAGCTATTGCCGCAGCCCTTCCTTTGCCGGCGTGCCCATGGTCATCGACCATATCATTCCTATCATTCTCGGCGGTTCCTCCAAGATTGCCAATCTCTGTCTGGCCTGCTATCGGTGCAACGAATTCAAAGGTGCTCGCATAGCTGGCATAGATCCTATCACCCAAGATATGGCCTCGCTTTTTCACCCACGCCAACAATTGTGGCAAGCACACTTCCGCTGGCATAGCGATGGCCTGTTGATCATCCCATTGACGGCTCGTGGCCGCGCAACTGTGGCGACGCTGCGCATGAATAACGATTGGCTTCAGCGAGCTCGGCGCATCTGGATGGTGGCTGGCATTCACCCCCCGTTGGAATGATGGGTGATGGTGGTGTCAACGCGGCGCCCCGTGCGGCTGGATTCGTAAGCGGCGTCGACAACGCGGGCGACGCGCAGCGCGTCCTCCCCCGTGGTGGGCGGTTCGCCCAGCCCCTGCGCCGATTGCACAAAGGCGCGGATAAATTGCTCGCCGGCCACGCCCCCATAGGCTGGCGAGTCGGCGTAGGTGTAGTGGAAGGTGCGTTGGGGCGCGCCGCCCCAAGCCGTGTGTGCGCTCTCGACATAGATGCTGGCCGGCGCGCCCGAAGAACTCCAGTGGATGCGGCCCAGGCGGCCATTGACGCCCACATAGTTGTCATAGCCGCCCTTGTTGAAGTAGCCGCCCCCGCTCAGCGCCATCATATAGCCGGCGTGGAGCGTCCCCACTGCGCCCGACGCAAAGCGCAACGCCAACGCAGCGCTATCCTCCACGTCGATGGCCTCGCCGCTGCGGGTCGCCACCTCCGCCGCCACCGAGACGATCTCTTCGCCCGTAATAAAGCGCATGAGATCGATGTAGTGGCAGCCCAGCCACGAGAGAATGCCGCCGCCTGCGTACTCGTTGCGGAAGAGCCAGTGCTGCGGGCTACGGAACTGCACCTGCGTGGTGATCATGCGCATCTCAACCGAGTAAAGCGGCCCAAGCAGCCCCTCGCGCACGATCCGGCGCGCCTCCTGCGCCCAGGCGGTGAAGCGGTTCTGATAGCAGACGCCCAGCTTGACGCCGGCGCGACGGGCGGCGTCGATCACCCGTTCGGCATCGCTTGCGGTGCGCCCAATCGGCTTCTCGGCCATGAGGTGTTTGCCTGCGGCCAGCGTGCGCATAAACACGTCGGGGCCCAGGTCGTTGCGCACCGATGCGATGGCAAAAAAGAGCGCCGGGTCGGCCAGCAACGCATCGAGGTCAGTAAAGAGACCAGCCACCTTGTCGGGCTGGGTGGCCTCCACCTGCGCCAGCGCGTCGGCGTTGGCGTCCCACACGAGGATGCGGCCTACCTCGGGCAACTGTTGCAGCGTGCGCAAGTGCGCCAGCGCGTGCGGATGTTCAAGGCCCAACAGGGCGGCGGTGAGTTGGCTCATAGGACAAATCCTATTCTGTTGTACTCTACTCTGCGTTGCCTACTTTCAACCGCGCCCAGTGAATGTCGAGCGTGGCGTCGTCGCCGGCGTAGTAGACCACCAGCACATCCCCGTCGGGCAGCGCTTCGGCGTCGGGCAGACCAAAGCTCCAGAGCGCCATGTCGGCCAGCAGATCACCCGTGCGGGCGTCGTGGCGAGCGGCCTGGCCGTGGGTGTAGAGCGCCACCTCGGTGGCTGGGTGCAACGGCGCATCGATGCGGGGGGCCAGGCGGGCGCGGATCGAGTGGCTCTGGAAGCGGTCCACCCAAGGCAGCACCATGCGCCCGTCGGGCAAGACCGCGGGGTGGGCGGCCTGGTCAGTGACGCCCAGGTCCTCGGGCGCCGACCAGGTGTGGCCGTGGTCTCGGCTGATGCGCCGGTGGATGTTGAGATAGCGGGCGGTTTCGGTGTCGTAGGTCCACGCAAAGGCGGCGATGGCGCCGTCGGGCGCGACCGCGCAGCGCTGGTCCCAGTTGTAGATACGACCGGTGGGGTCAAAACCCACGTCGACGGGCGGCCCCCACGTTGCCCCGCCATCGGTGGAGTGAAAGAAGACCACTTTTTGATACCATCGCGTGCGGTCGTCGTACGTTTTGTTGGTTTCGATGCTCATGGCCAGCGAGCCATCGGCGAGCTTGAGGATGGGGCTGGTGAGGCTGGGCGGGCCGATCTCCGTCGGCATGGGGATGCGCCGCCACGCCGACCAGCATTCGCCGCCGTCGCTCGACTCGGCAAGCAGGATCGCCATAGGCAGGCAGCCTTCGGTTTCGGGGTTGAAGAGCGGCTGACCGGGATGGCTCGTGCGGTCCACCCACATGGTTGCGGCCAGCAGCCGGGTGGGGCTGAGTTCAGTCAGATAGCAGAGCTTGAGCGAGCCACGCTGCCCGTCGAGGTCAACCAACCCCCAGGGACGCCACGGTGCGCTCCACGTGCGCCCCCCGTCGGTGGAGCGGCGGAACTCGATGGCCTCGTCGGCGGCATCCTTGGTCGAGCCGGCGCGATAGGCGGCCAGCAGCGCGCCGCCGGCCAACGTGCGCAGATGGGGAAAAGTGAACATGGCGCGGGGCGTGTTGGGCTCGCCGCGTGCGAGGATGCCGGCTTCTACGATGTGCATGTTTGGCAGTGCGCCCCCCAATGTGTAATCGCTGATTGTGACACCCACAGGATACTCGGAAGAAAACGATACGTCAAACAGCCATTTTTACGGGCGCCAGCTCAGGGTAGTGACAGGTCTGCTTGCTGCGCTATGCCGGGCGCCAGCGTTTAATCAGCAGATGCCGGCGATCAGATCACTGTTGCGTGCATTCGGATGCGCCAGTCGGAATGCGTACAGGGCCGCGTTGCGTAAGATAAAATGGAAAGAGACCGCGCGCCCAGTCAGGGTTGCCAAGTCATCCTGCGTTTTCCAGGTGATTGGGTGGTAGACGGCATTATCCGTGAAGGGAACGGCCTCATCGCGCGAGAAACCGACAATAGCCTCGCCGTTGGCATCTAACACCTCGACCAATAGATAGCCGCCGGGATTGACGACTGCATTGACCAACAATTGCGTCTGGTCGGTGCAGGGAATCGCACGCGTCGTCACACTGCCTTCTTCATTTTCGGCTTCTAGCGCCACAAAACGATCTAGCGTGAGCGTGGCAAGCCCAATTTGGTAACTGGGACCCTTCCACCCAGTTGACGGTAGCGATGCGCCTGCGTAATAGAGCCATAATTCGTTGCCTACCACCACAGGGATAGTTGCGCGCATGACTGCGTGATGGTCAAACGCGCCGGGCGCCCCCACGGGCAAAAAGGGCCGGCGATCCCCCACGCGCGCCCATTGGTCACCGTCGCGGCTACAGACCAGTTGCAATTCGGTGCTTCCTTCGTTGCGGCGGTGCATCCAGAGCAAGCCCAACGTCAACTCACCGTAGCGGAATGGAGTGAGCCCCAACGGTTCGGCGTCGGGTGGGTCTTGGTCGTCGCCGGTGAGAATCGCGCGGTGACCCGTCCAGTGGCGAAGGTCGTGACTCTCCATCCGCCCCAGCGTTGCCTGGGGCCGCGCCCGCAACGGGATGCGGTAGTAGGCCACGACGCGGTCGGCGGCTGGGTCGGGAATGCAATAGAGCGTATCGCCAACGGGCTCCGCGCCATTCATGCCAAAGGGGGCATCGGAGGCCAGACGCCAGCGCAGTCCATCATCCGACAAGGCGAGACAGACGCCCGCCGAGTGTATCCCCGCGCCGTAATAGATCATGGTGTAGGTGGCGCGATTCTCACCCGCCGGCGCCAGCAGGAGGGTGGCGGAGGTCACGTCGCCGACGCGCGCGTCGCCACGCGGCATGACTAGATTGTTGGCGGCGCTGCCGCCAAATTCGCAGACCCCCAAGGCCGGCTTGGCCCAGTGTACCCCATCGATCGACGTAGCGTAGCAGAGGGAAAAGACTTCTTCGCGAGGCGACAATTGCTCGTAGCCATGATACCAAAGTTGATAGCGCATCCGTTCGACATCGTAGAGCACGGTGGCCGTTGGCAGCACGCTCTGGCCTTCCCAAGGCGATTCGGCGCAGAGCACCGGGTTGTGTGGATATTTGTTGGCGGGTTGGATCCGGCGCGTCAGCTTATGGTGCGCGGCGATCTCTTCGTCATCCACAAACAGAAAGACCCGCGCCTGGTCGGGCGGGCGGTCGATCAGCAGGTGGGCGCGCATGGCGCGCTGCGCCTCTTCGATGTCGCGTCGCTGGAGCGCGGCGACAAGCTGTTCGGCGGTTTCCACCGTATTGCGGTCAGCAGGCCGGGTGTAGGCGTGCGCCATGCTGTGGGTGGAGGCCTGGATAGCGTCCTGCACCAGCCGTTTGAAATAGGCAAAGCTGGGGTTGTCGACCGCCTGGGTGAGCAGATCATGGAATTCCCGATCTTGAGTGATGATTGGCTGGTTGGCCTCAAGCCGGCGGCGCATGTCGGCCACCAACGCGCGCAGGCGCGCCAGATCGGCTGGGCTAGACCGCTGCGCCACAAAAGTCAAGGCGCCGATCTCCAGTGCGGCGCGAACCTCCAACAGACTGCGCGTCTGGGCGGCCCCCTGCTGCTCGCCGGCCAGTTGATTCTCCAGATTGCGCGCATCGAAATCACGCACAAAGACGCCGCGGCCCGGTTCTTTGACGAGCAACCCCTCGGCCACCAGCATCTGCAACGCCTCGCGCACGACCGTGCGACTTACGCCAAGCAGCTCAGTCAGATAGCGCTCCGAGGGCAACTGATCACCTGGCAAAAGCTGTTTGTTGAGAATAAATTGCTTGATCGACCGTGTCGCCTGCTCGGGCAAGAAGGCGCGGGTGAGGGGTTCAAGCATGGCGACCTCAATATCCACTACGCAAAATCCGCTCCACACCAGCGACGAGACGTTCAATCTCTTCATCGGTGTTAAAGACATGGGTTGAAACGCGCACCAGCCCCGTATCCTGCTCAAGGGGTGAAACCAGGATGCGCTCGTGTTCAAAGAGGCTGGCGCAAACGTTGCTCGATGTATAGCCAGGCAGGTCAAACGTGACGATCCCCGAGGACTGTTCGTAGGGCGCGGGCGTCGCCAACACCAAACCCGGCAAGGTCTGGAGCGCCGCTTTCATCCGGTCGGTATATCTTGCAATCGCCGCAAAGACATTGTCCCAGCCAATCTCAGCCCACAGATCGAGCGCCTTACCAAAGCCACCTTGGTCAGCCAGATTGCGGGTGCCAAACTCAAATCGTTTGGCCTCATCAAGCAGGCTGAGCTTGCCAAACTGGTCGAATTCCTTTTGCGAGTGCGAACCGATCCAACTGGGTTTGACCCACTCGATGCGATCGCGGCGGATGTAACAGCCGCCGGTTCCCTGGGGCGCCATAATGTACTTATGCCCGCTAAAGGTGTAAAAGTCGCACCCAATCTCCTGCACATCCACGGGGATGGCGCCATAGGACTGGGCGCCGTCGAAGAGCACAGGCACATTGTGTGTTCGCGCCACAGCCGCCAGGCCACGGGCAGGCAACCGCTTTCCCGTCCGTCGCGATACATGGCTAAGGCTGACGAGGCGGGTGCGGGCGTCGATTTGTCCGTCCAGTTCTTCGAGCATTTGGCCGTCGTCGTCGCCCACGTTAAGAAAGCGCAAGTTGACGCCGTAGCGGGTGACAAGATTATACCAGGGAATCCGGTTACCCGGATGTTCGTGCGTGCTCAGGATCAGATTGTCGCCTGGCTGCCAGTCGATGCCGTTGGCGACGATGTTGATGCCAACGGTGGCGTTTTCGCTCAGCACGATCTCGTCCGGGTGGGCGTTGAGGCTATGGGCAACCTTGGAACGCGTGGCCTCGAACACGGCCATCATCTTCTCATAGATCTGCGGTAACGCCGGCCCCTGGCTATGGTAACGGGTCAGCCGCACAACCTCATCGATTACCGGCCCTGGCTTGGGTGAGAAGCCGCTGGTCTGGAAATAGGCGTAATTTTCAGTGGCCGGGGTCAACCGGCGGATGTCAGCTATGTTCATAGACATGGTCACGTAATGAGTGAAAAGTGAGGAGTGACCATCTGCCTATCACTCCTCACTCATTCTGGGTCAAAGTCGCTTGTTACGCTAGGCCAGCGGCGCCCGCTCAGTCGTGATGTACATGGTGTAGTGCGTCAGTCCCAGTTTATTGCCCCGGAACGAGACGATGCCATCCTTGCTCGGCTCCAACGATTTGCCCTTGACATAGGGTCGCCAGAATTGCGCCGTACGCGCCCAGAAGAGAAAGACGCCACCTGCCTCCTCAACGAGGATCTGCTCGGCCTGCTGATAGAGCGCCATCCGCTCCTCACGCGAGCCGATGAAGTGGTCGGCCTGTTCGATCAAGGCGTCGTACTCAGGATTCGAGTAGTCGTAGCGACCGGTCGTGAAAAGGCCAAGCATGTTGCTGGGGTCAATGTAATAATACTGGTACTGCTGGAAGGTGAAGGGGTAGACGTGCTTGGCCTTTTCGGTGTAAAAGGCGCCAATCTCCAGCACTTCCAGCTTGATATCCAGGTTGAGATTGGTCTTTAATTGCCCCAACACGCCCTCAATCCAGCCCCTACGAACCGGGTTGAGCGGCCCCCAGGTGTAGATGGTGAGATCGGCCAGCCCATCGCCGTTGGGGTAGCCGGCCTCGGCCAGCAACGCCTGCGCGGCAGCCACATCGAACGAATTGACCTCTTTGAGCGCTGGATTGTGCGCCGGGAAGCCTGGCCCCAACAGGGCAAAGGCCGGCGTGCTCAAGTCGCGGCCAGCGGAGGCGGCCAGCGCGTCTTTATCGATAGCGCGGGCGATGGCCTGACGTACGAGCGTGTTGTCGTAGGGCGCCATTGCGTTGTTGAAGACCAACATATAAGTGCCCCAGTCGTCGTAGAAGTGGAGGCCCCAGCCATCAGGGTCTTCCTTGGCGCGGGCAATATCCGCCGGCGAGATATTGAGCCCTTCATAGGCCACGGCGTCGATGTCCCCTGCCTCGTAGGCCGCCATGACCGCTTCGGGCGAGCCAACGAGTAAGCGGATCTCTTTCAGATAGGGGCGGAAGGGGCCTTTGTAATTCTCGTTGGCGACAAAGACAATCTCCCTGCCTTTGTCCCATGCGGCTAGCTTAAAGGGGCCGGCAGAGACGGCAGTGGTCGGGTCGGTGGACCAGTTGACCGGGCCGTTGATCTCCTTGATCACATGCATGGGCGAGAGGGTGACCATGAGCGTCTTGTCGGGGAAGTAGGGGGCCGGCGCCTTCATCTTGGCCTGGAAGGTGAAGTCATCCACCGCCTTGACGCCTAGCTCACTCATCTCCTTCTCACCAGCCGACACCTCTTGGAAGTTCTCGATATCGTAGAAGAACCATCCCCAGTCAAACGCCATATCGGGGTGAGCCATGCGCTGGTAGGTAAACTCGACATCGCGGGCGGTCA
This sequence comes from Caldilineaceae bacterium, assembly GCA_023384495.1. Taxonomy (GTDB): domain Bacteria; phylum Chloroflexota; class Anaerolineae; order Caldilineales; family Caldilineaceae; genus CFX5. The sequence goes on along the minus strand of JAHDWG010000069.1, from coordinate 127 downwards.
ACGGCTGGCCGTCGCTCCATTCGAGCCCTTGGCGAATGTGGAATGTCCAGGTCAGGCCATCATCCTCCAGATGCCAGCTTTCGGCCACCGCCCCTACCAACTCCAGGTCTTCATTGATCTTGGTCAA
>JAHDWG010000658.1 GCA_023384495.1 Caldilineaceae bacterium | reverse complement strand
ACCATGTTAATTTCTAACTGTCATCGGTGTGCATTTCTAATTGACATTGGGAGCGCTTTCCTCGTCCCCGCTCGCCACATGGAGCAAGTCAAATGTGAAAGATCGGCCAATAGTAGCCGCCAGACAGGCCAGTTCACGCCCAGCCGGGGAGAGTTGCGCAAGGCGGTACTGGATGATGGCTTGCACTTTGGCAGGGAGAGACTGGAGATTGTGCGACGGTTCTGTGGTCTCTCCCCAGCCTCCCATGCCCGCACGTATCGTCTCGACAATGAAGAGAGGATTCCCTTCGGTCTGCGTATACAGTTGCCTGGTTACAGCTTCATCCAGGGCCGTATTCGTCATCTGTGCCGCCAGTTCTGCGCTCTCGGCAGCACTGAGCGCACCTAACACCAGTTCTGTCACCTGCCCAGTGCTCCGTAGATCGAGCAAGAGTGCGCTGAGGGGATGGTCGTGATTGATTTCTTCCGCACGCACCGTGCCCACGACGAGCAACGGGGCAGGAGGGTGCTGACGCACTGCCTCACGCTGGGCAAAGTGCAGCAAATAGCGCAGCCATTCCAGGGTGTCCGCATCACACCATTGCAGATCATCGATGACCAGCAACTTTGGCCGTCTGTCCAGCAGAAATCCGCGCGCCAGGGCCTCGAATAGGCGCTGCCGCTGCCAGCGATCGCGCCCAGAGGGCTCCCGCGGCTCGGGGCGGGGCAGCGTTGGCCGCTCGACCAACAACTCCGACAAGAGCCGTGCGATCTCGGTCAGCCAGATATCATCTAGGGTAGCCAGGGCGGCTTGCAGTGCCTCACTGCGCAACCATTCGATTACCGGAGTGTAGGCCAGGCCGCCGGTGGCGGCGTAGGAACGTGTCTGAGCTGTGGCGATACCTTGCCGTTCTGTCCAGGCCAGCAACTCCTCGGCCAGGCGTGTTTTGCCGATGCCGGCCTCGCCGCTGATCAGACAAAAGTGGACGTGACCTTGCGTGACATTTCCCCACGCGGCGCGTAGTGTGTGCCATTCGCGTTGGCGTCCCACCAGACGCAATGGTAACGACGGACGTATGCCCCGTTGAGAGCGTAACATGACCGGAACCTCGTGCTCCGCCCAGTTCGCGCTCGAGTACGATTACACAGGTGTGATAGACTTGCAGGGCGGCGGCACGGTCCCCATTTACCGCATGTAAGCGCATCAGCCGGCGATAGGTAACCTCGTGTAGGGGATCATACCGTAGCAGGTGGTTGGCGTGGTGGATAGCCGCTGTATAGTCGCGCTGTTCTTCGGTCAGGCAGACCAAGGATTCCAGGGCTTCGGTGAACGCCTGGCGCAGCCGTTCTCGTTCTGGAATGAGCCAATCGTCATAGCTGCTGGGTAGGAGATCCCCGTGATAGAGCGCCACGGCGGCTTCCAACGCCACGCGTTGCGCCGTCGGATGATCGGCCCGAGCGTTGGCCTGGGCGATCAGTTCTTCAAATTCGGTGACATCAAGGGAATAGGAAGCATCGGGCCGCCATTGCATCGTCTGTGCGTCCATGTATAGAAACGAGTCAACATCAGGCCAGACCTGGCGCAATTCATGTAGCGCCTTGCGCAGGTTGTTGCGCGCCTGATGCTCGCTCGAGTCTGGGCAGAACTGAAACGCGATCCGTTGGCGGAGTTGGGGCGCATGGCGATGTAACAACAGGTAGGCGAGCAGTAGTTGCAGACGCGCTCGATCAACGGCGCGGATGAGGTCGCCACGGTATTCTATGCGAAAGTCGCCCAGCAGTTGGATACGGAGGGATACCATGGCAGACCTTTGATGCGCAGAGCGCACCCTGTTTCAGGTGTGTAGCACCGAACTCAGGCACAATGTTCAGAGGAAGCGTCCAGCCACGGGACACATCCTCTCCCGGTAATCTATCCGGCAACGATTTCTCATACAGGGACCGCGCTCGGCAAATATCAAACGATAGGCAGCTTTGGTACGATCCCTCATTTTCAGTGATGGGCTGGAAACGACGTAGGTGTATTGCCGCTCCTGAGGGACACCACCCAGCTTTAGAGGTGGCATTTTGTTGACAATGTGGTCTAGCACATGCAAATCGTTCTGCATAATTACAGTCAAGTAGCTCGAGGAGCGAAAATGCGGTCACAGCTCCCGTCAAGAATTACAGTCACAGTCCCCAGTTTGTCGGGCAAGGTATCAATGTTTTTCAGCTCTGGTGGGCGATCGGTTTTCCAAAACAGCAACCCGCCAACGGGGTATTCTTTCATTAGGGAGTCTAACAACTGCTTGGCTTGGTCCCTGTTCCACACGTACTCACGCTGAAACTCGGGGAGCACAAGATTGCGTGTTTCAATGCCATCGAGCAGTTCACTGATTTTCATAGGTTCTACTCCGTTCAGCCTAGTGATTCGTTTAGTAAAGGTCTAAGGTCCATTTTTAGCGCATCCATCCCTTATTTCAGCCGCTTCGCCGTATGAGACAGGATCGGAATCTATTTGAGAGGTTTCAGGATTTCCAACAGTTCTTCTCTTGTCCACTGCAAGCGCACTTTGCCTGCTGCGCCGATGACTTGATCCGCCATATCCCGTTTTTGGGCGAGCAGTTGGTCGATGCGTTCTTCCAAGGTGCCTTCGGTCAGAATTCGATAGACATACAC
>JAHDWG010000657.1 GCA_023384495.1 Caldilineaceae bacterium | reverse complement strand
GGATGTTGTCTTTACAGTAAACATGGTCAAAGCCAACCCTGCCTTGAGCTTTGGGGCCACAATGCAGGAGTTCGTGGAGGATGTCACTGCCCCCGACGCTACCACGGTGGTGTTTGCCCTGACCAAGCCAGCGCCTCGCTTCCATTACTCGTTTTTTGCCCAGGTGGCAGACTTCACGCCGGTGCCCAAACACATCTGGGAAGGCCAAGACCCGCTGACTTTCAACAACAACCCACCGGTCACCACCTCGGTCTGGAAGCTGAATCAGACGATCCCCGACCTGCGCATGTTTATCTGGGAGCGTGACGAGAACTACTGGGGCAAAGAGTCACAGTTTCCCCATGCCAAATATGTTGTTTTTCGCACGGCCCCGCCCGCTGACGCCGATTACCAGGACCTGGTCAACAACGTGATCGACCATGCCCATCGCCTGCAATGGCATCAGGTAGAGCAGGCGCTCGCCGTAAACCCAGCTGTCTCCTATGGCCCGTTCCAAGACCCCTGCCCGCGCGGCATCTGGATCAACGCCGGCAAATACCCGTTGAGCGAGCCGGATGTGCGCTGGGCGCTCTCCTACCTGGTCAACCGCGAGAAGATCGCCAATGTGATCTGGCAGCCGCCGACAGTGCCGGCGGTTCACCCCTGGTCAGAATGGAAACTGTTGGAGCAATACCTTGACCCGGCCGTGCTCGAAGAGTACAAGATCGAGTTTGACCCGGCCAAGGCGGCTGAACTGCTCGACGGGCTTGGCTTTGCGCCCGGCGCGGATGGCGTCCGCGTCGATGGCGAGGGCAACCGCATGTCCTACAACATCATCACCCCGGCCGAAGTGGGTGTGGGCGAATATCAGATCGCCCAAGACCTGGCCGAGGAAGCGGCCAAGGTAGGCATCGAGTTGACGGTGCAGGCCGTCACCGGGCCGGTCTTTGACGAGTCCACCCAGACGGGCAACTTTGACATTACCGCCCACTGGCTGTGTGGCAGCGGCTTTATGGACCCCATCGGCATCTATCGCAACTATCAGAGCAAGAACACGGCCCCGGTCGGCGAGCGCGCCACCGCCGGCAACTGGATTCGCCTGGAAGATGCCGCTTTCGACGCCGCGGTTGAAAAACTGGAAGTCACCAGCCCCGACTCCCCTGAGGCCGCCGCCGCCTACAGCGACGCCCTGCGCGAATGGATGCGGCTGATGCCGGCCATCCCGGTGGTGCAGACCATCTACATCATGCCCTGGAACGAAACCTACTGGACCAACTGGCCCACCGAAGACAACATGTACACTGTACCCTTCACCTGGTGGGCGCTCTGGTACCCGGTCAGCTTCCAGGTGGAGCCGGCCCAATAGCGGGTACATATCGGTCGCGCCAAGTGAACGATTGATAATCCACAGATTACACAGATTTATTTGACTCGCAATCTGTGTAATCTGTGGAGCACCATGAGACTGAAATCTCTCTGTTGCGTGGAGTCAACACCATGCGTATTGGCGGTAACCCCTTTCTGACCTATCTGTTGCGCCGTCTTATGACCTATGTCTTGACGATCTTTGGCTCCTTTTCGGTGGCCTTTTTCTTTTTCCGCATGATTCCGGGCAACCCGATTGGCGCGCTGGTCAACACGATGCGCCAGCAGTACTCGTACAACATCCCCGATGCGGATAAACTGATCGAAGAATACGAACGGTTACTTGGTCTTGACGGCACCTGGTTTGAACAATATGTTCGCTACATGTCCAACGTGTTCTTGCGTTTTGACTTGGGGCCGTCGCTGATTGCCTTCCCTACCCATGCACAGGTTCTGATCTTACAGGCATTGCCGTGGACGATTGGCCTGCTTGGGCTCTCCATCATCATCGCCTGGGTGTTGGGCGTCTTTCTAGGCGGGATCGTGGGGTGGAAGCGCGATTTCCCCGGCTCGGAGGCGATCACGACAGTGGCGATTGCGTTGGCGCAGGTGCCGCAATATTTTGTGGCGCTCTTTCTCATCTTTGTCTTTGCCTATGGGCTGATGTGGTTGCCGGCGCGCGGGGCCTATCCAGCCACGACAAGACCGGGGCTTACGCTCGACTTTATCTTTGGCTTGCTGCGGCACGGATTGCTGCCGGCGCTCTCGATTGTGCTGGTGTCGGTCTCAGGCTGGCTCATTTCCACCCGCTCGCTGATGATTACAATCTTGGGTGAAGACTATCTGCTCTTTGCCCAGGCCAAAGGATTGAGGCCGGGATATATCTTCTCGCGCTATGGCTTGCGCAATGCGTTGTTGCCGCAACTGACCGGGTTGGCGATTTCGTTGGGCTTTATCATCAACGGTTCGTTTTTGGTCGAGTTTATCTTTACATATCCCGGAATCGGCACACTCTTTGTCAACGCCATCGGCATTTTGGACTACAACACGGTACAGGGGATCGTCCTCATCTCGATCGTGGCGGTGTTGACGGCCAACCTGTTGCTCGATCTGTTGTTGCCGCTGGTTGATCCGCGGATTCGATTAGGAGGATGAGGTGCAACGAGTTTTCCGTTTTCTGTGGAACAACAAGCGCTTTTCAGCCGGGTTAGCGCTCTTTCTCGTAATTTGCCTGCTCGCCCTCTTGCAGCCGGTGTTGGTGCGCTGGAAGCTGGGCGATGTGTCGGCGATGA
>JAHDWG010000068.1:12588-22819 GCA_023384495.1 Caldilineaceae bacterium | reverse complement strand
GTTGTGAACGTTCCGAGATCGACCAGGAAACAACAGTGTACGCCTCCGGATGTTGAATCCCCCTGCCGAGAAGCCTCGCCCACATAGACGATTCACACCCAAGCATTATCACTTCGGAGAAAGAAGTGCAGGCACCCAAACCGCGCACGGAAAAGCCCGTAGGCTTTGTCGTACTGATCGTTGTGGCGGCTGTTTGGGTCGCCAGCTGTGGACGGGCCACCCCGACCCTCATGCCCACGACGATGTCGACAGAGCCGGCAACGCCTGCCCCACTTCAGGCGATTGAGGTGACACGCGTGGTTGAGCGGGTGGTGACCGCTACCCCCGCACCGACGCCCCCCGCCTGTGTGCGAGGAAATCTTGCGGATGCGCGCGAAGTGGTGATTGGCGCGCTGGTTCCGTTGTCTAGGCCGGGCGCCATCCTCACGGGCTTTGCCATGCAGGCCGCCCTGAGCATTGCCGTGGATGACCTGAACATGGCGGGCGGGATCGCCGGCAAGCCGGTGCGCCTGGTGACCTATGATACCGCCAATTCGCCGGAACTGGGCGCCCTCTACGCAGAGCGTCTCATCGCGTTGGATTGCGCCGCAGTTTTGGTTGGCGTGCATCACGTGCAGGTGGGCATGGCCGTGAAAGAGGTTGCCCACCGTCTGCAGACACCGTTGATCATCTCTGCGGTGATGGCGGATGAGCTCACGGCAGACCGCTATCCCGAGGTTTTTCGGATTAGCCCCACGTGGACGATGCTGGCGCAAGCGCCGGCCCAGTGGTTGGCGGAGGTGGGTGATTACAACGGAGACGATGACCGTTTTGTGGTCATGGTGACGGACAACGCCAGCGACAGCCTTACACACACCGAACGGGTCAGCGGGTGGCTGGGCGCGGCTGGTTTTGTTGTCGAGAGCCTCACGGTTGACTTGCCGGCCAACGATTTTTCGCCCGTCATTGCGCGCATCGTCGCCATGGAACATGTGCCGGACGCTATCTTTTTGGGCGTCCCCGGGGACACCGTTTTCCGATTGCAACAGCAGATGCTGGCCGCTGGTGTGGGTCCACAGCAGCGTACGCTGCTCATCACCAACAGCAGCGCCTTGCATGACGCCGCGTTCTGGGCCCAGGCGCCCGACGGTGTATTTACGGTGATGTCACGGATTGGACCGTGGCCGTCGACCACGTCAGCGTTGGGCCTGCAATTTGCCGAAAAGTATCGAGGCTACTTTGACCGGTGGCCCGACATGCACTCCTTTGCGGCCTACGATGCCGTGCGCCTGGCTGCCGACAGTATCGAACGCGCTGGCAGTCTGGCCCCGGACGTGATTATCACGGCGTTGGAAGAGAGCGATGTCGTGCTGGCGGCGGGCCGCTATCGCTTTCCCTATGGGGCAGCCAATCCGCCCGACGACCCGGCATTGCCGGCGCACGTCTGGCATCAATGGCTGGATGCGCCGATGCTCTACCTCCAGTATACCGAGCCGGGGCAGTCGTCGATTGCCGCGCCGGTGATATGGCCGCCTTCGTTGCGCACGGTCGATACGCCGGTGCTCAGCCAGCCAGCGACGCGCCGCTGACAGATCGCCCGCGTGTCACGGCCCCGCCCCCTTGCTACCCACCGTTTTCAGCGCGCGCCGAAGCGCGCTTGCAAAGCAACTGTAACTTGGTTAACGGAGCCTGATCTGCTGGCCGATCTGGAGAAGTGTATCTTCGCTGAATCCGTTGAGGTTCAGCAGGGTTTGCCAATCCAACCCATGGCGGATGGCAATGCCGAGGATGGTGTCACCGGGTTGCACGGTGTAATACGTGTGGCTTGCGGTCGAAGGGGCTGCGGCAGGGATAAAGCCGGTGGGCTGTGAAGGGGCTGGCTGTGCGCCGGCTGGAGTTGCCTGCTCGGGAATCCTGAGTTGTTGGCCGATTTGGAGCAGGTCATGCTCGCCGAGGCCATTCGCAGCGGCCAGGGTTTGCCATGTCAGGTTGTGACGCAGAGCAATCCCCAACAGAGTGTCACCGGGCTTTACCAGGTAGGCGCCGCCCTGTTGTTCGTTGCCGGCAAAGGCGCTTGTGGCCGTCGTCTTTTCTGCGACCGCCGGGCCACCCACGTTCTCAACGCCAGGCAGCCGCAGAACCTGTCCGATCTGGAGCAGTGTATCCTCGCGCAGGCGATTTTCAGTGGCGATGCTCGTCCAATCAATGCCATAGCGCGCTGCAATGGCGATGAGTGTGTCGCCGGGCTGAATGGTGTAGTCGATCGCGCCATTGGCCACCTGCCGAACATTGGCGACAGCCACCTCCGGCGTCATGCCCCCTTCCACCCCGTCACCCGCCGTAAAGACGGTCACGTAAATGGTGCGCCCAGACGACAACACACCGACACCGACGCCAAATTCCTGCCAACGGGGGTTGAGAATGTTAACACGGTGGATCCAATCGTTCATCCACCAGGTCATGGCGCCCTCGGGGCTGGTGGCGTTGACCCAGTTCTCACTGGCCCACCCACCCGACGAATAGCCGATGCGTTGCACACGTTGGCGGACATTGCTGCCATCGCTGCCCACATGGCCATAGGCGCCGCCGCCCACAATATCATTGACATGATTTTGCGCGGCCAGGGTCAACAGAGGGTGCAGCGCAAGCGGATGCAAACCCGCCTCAGCGCGCCGTTGATTGACCGCTTGCGCAACGGTTTGCCCCTCAGCCGTCAACTGGCCAAACGGGTCTGGATGTTCGTCGGCAAGGGCATGCGCTGGGTAGAAGAGAAGCAGAACAATGACCGGCGCCACAATGCGCCAACAGGCCCTCAATGGATGGTGATCCGGCTTCATGGTCGCCATCCTATCAGAACTGTCAGATTCTGACAAACTGCGTTTGGCTCCAATGTATGATTTACGGCCAAACTTACAAAGTTTATCAGTTTGGGATAGCACTTGTCGGCTTTCATTCAGACCGTTTCCCTACGCACGCGGGCAGCCGCGCCATTCGTCATGATAAGCAGTGGCTGCGACCATTCCTCGCTGTCAGAACCGATTTCATTCGTTGCTCATGCGGCCAGGCGGCAACGCCAAGCCGGCAAAGTATCGCCCAGTCAGTAAAGTATCGTGTAGCGTATTTGCCTTGCCCTTTACCTCTGGTTACAATAGGCGGCATGGCCCACACTCCACCGCGTGGCAGGCTGCCCGATCGCCATCACCTGTTTCAACCAGCCGACCGAGCCGACGAAGGGAGTCAACTCGATTGGGAGTTTGGCGATCTCGCGCCGGCGGCGCTGATCGACGTCAAGCCGTCGCACGCCACTGACCGTCCGCAGTTGATGCCGCGCCCGTCACCCGAATTGCTCGATCCGCGTGAGCCCAAAGGATCCGCAGCGGCCAGGGCGCGCGCGGCAAGCCCGCTTGCCTCGGCATTTCGGAGCGGCGACGCCGAAGCGCGTGTGGCCATGTTGCGCCGCGTGCTCGACGACGCGCTGGACGACTGGTGGAGCGACAACGAACTGCCTTCGCCGTCGCTCTTGCGTGATGGCCTTTTGGCGCTGGAGGCCGGCCATGACCTGGATGAGGGCCACCGCACGCTCTTGCTACGCGCCGCACTCAGCCATCGCAAGGGGGTGCTCACCGCGCTGCGGTATCAGACCGATGGGGACCGCACCGCGTTTTTGCTCAAAGACGCCGTGCTCAACGTCTGGTCGCCGCTTTCCCCGGAGTTGCTCTGGCGTCTGCGCAGGGAGGACGAGCACAGCGGGGCGTGGGCCAAAGAACTGGCGCGCGAGCTTCAAGATGAGTTGAATGTGGTTGAGGGTGTCCAACATCAACTGGCCGAGCGCGCCTTGGCCGCTCTGCGCAGCCGGCGGCCCCCCACCCCCAACACAGGAGCGCAGACCGAGCGTGGGCTTGAACTTGTCTTGCGCCCCGTCTTGCTCGTCAAAGACCCTGCCACATGGGGGCGATATTGGTCGCCGGGGCGCGCCGTGATCGTGTTGTTGGTTACGCTGCTTGTGCTCATCGGCCCTATGCGACCGGGCCGCACGGCTGGCTCCGGTCTGCTGAGCATTCCTGGCGGGGAATACACGTTGGCGACAGTCGATGCGAATGGCGAGCAGTTGTCGTCCGCCATGACGACGGTGACGCTTGAGGCATTCGCCATTGATCGGACGGAGGTGACCAATCGCAACTACCGCCAGTGTGTGTTGGTGGGCGAGTGCGATCCTCCCCATACGCCGGCCAGCGCCACCCGTCCCGACTATTTCGACAACCCGATCTACGACGCGCATCCTGTGGTCAACGTGACCTGGGGAGGGGCGCAGCAATTCTGTCGCTGGCTGGGCAAGCGCTTACCCACTGCCGATGAATGGACGGTGGCGGCCAGCATTGCGCCTGTCAGCGGGCGTCAATTTCGTTACCCCTGGGGAGATCTCTACGAACCGCAACTGGCCAACGTGCGCGAGACCCGAATCGGCGACACGCGCCCAGTCGCCGTCGATTATCCAAAGGGAATTAGCCCGTGGGGCGCGGCGGATATGGCCGGCAATGTAGCTGAATGGACGGCGACCAGCAACGGCGACGGGTATGTGATCAAAGGTGGTTCGTTTGTGGATGGCGCACTAGGTGTCCACCTGGCGGCCCAGCAGAGCGCGCCGCCTGCCAGCGCCACCGCCACAATCGGCTTTCGGTGCGCCGCTGACTTGCCTTGACGGACCTGGTGCGATGGAACTTGTGCATAACTTTTTGAATGGAATGAACAGAATAGCGTAAGCGACACAAACTCATGACCGAACAAAAACTTGATGTGGAAACCCTTGACCTGTCGGCTGAACTCGAATTTGCCATCAAGACGGCGCGTGAGGCAGCGACCATTGTGAACACCTTCTATGTGGGCTCGTCGGAAGTCCGCTACAAATCAGAGAATGAACCGGTGACAGAGGCAGACCGCTCGGCCAACCAGCATATTCTGGCGCGGATTGAGGCGCACTTTCCCAACGATGGAGTGCTCTCGGAAGAATCCAAAGATGACTTCTTGCGTCTGCAAAAGGACCGCGTGTGGATTGTTGACCCCCTCGATGGCACCAAAGAGTTCATTGCCCGCAATGGTGAATTTTCGATTATGATTGGGCTGGCCATTCATGGCAAGGCGGTGATGGGGGTTGTGATGCAGCCCGACCCGGGCCTCATCTACGCCGGCGCCATCAACCAGCCCGCCTATCTTCTTGAAGCGGGTGAACGGATCGAACTGCATGTGAGCGACACCGACCAGCCCAGCAAAATGGTGTTGGTGACCAGCCGGAGCCATCGACCGCAGATTGTGGACAAAATGTGCAAGACATTGCGCGTCAGCCGCGAGCGTATCAGCGGCAGTGTGGGGCTCAAAGTGGGCATCATCGCCCGCAACCTGGCCGACTTCTATGTACACCCCAGCCCCGGTTGCAAGGAGTGGGATCTATGCGCCCCAGCCGCGCTGATCGAAGCCGCCGGCGGCGTAATCACCGACTGCTGGGGCCAGCCACTCCGTTTCAACCAACGCGACGTGCGGGCGCACAATGGCCTTATCGCCAGCAATGGGCAGGCGCACGCCGAGATCGTGGAGGCGGTGGCGCGCATCTGCGAAGAATCCGGCTACAATCAGGATGATGGCTTCTGGTAGGCTCGACTTTGTACAACAGTCTTGATGCGCCGACCAGAGCGCATGCCCTGCTGAATCGCCTTTTCGCACGTCACGGCGAAACCCAGATGTCTCAATAACCAAGACCTGTCGGGGCGAATCGTCGGACGACCGCAAGGGTCGCCCCGTCAGGAATGTACAAAGACAGGAATGTACAAAAAGGAGCCCGCAATGCCCAGACCTCTCTTCGATTCAGAGTATATCTTCGGCATCCACGAGCCCGGTGGTGAACAGTGGATGCTGGATGCGGGCAGGCCTGGCTGGATCGTCTTTACCGAAGAACTGGGCCGCGACCCCAATAACTTTTCGGGGAAGAACTTCTTGCCCTGGGCCAATCGCAACCTGGGCGTCCTGTGCCGGCTCAACCACGGCTACTACCCAAACGGAACGATCCCCAATAGCGCATTCTATGAGGATTTTGCTCGCCGTTGCGCTAATTTTGTTGCTAATTCGCAAGGATGCAAACTCTGGATCATCGGCAACGAGACCAATTTTGAGATTGAACGACCCTCGCTTGTGACGCGCGCGCTGCCTTCCGCAACCGCGGCCGTTGCCGGTTCTGACGTAAGCGACGCGCCCCCCCAGCCGCCAGCCGAAGACTCCATCCTCGCGCCACTAACCGGGCTCTTCCGCTCGCTGGCGCGTGGCATCAGCGGTGGGATGGGCGATGCAGCGTTCTTTGCCGAGCCGGAGACGCCCCCCATGCCCGTCGAATTGCCCACTGACGACGACCCTTTTTTCCGCGGCTCACCCCAGCGCTTTAACGCCGTGCGCGCTCAAGAAGCCGCCAGTGTATCGGCGGCGGGCGCCGTTGCGCCGGCTGCATCACCCCGCCCCGCCGAAGTGATCACGCCCGAACTCTATGCGCGCTGCTATCGCCTCTGCCGAGACGCTATCCGCCGCGTGCCCGGCCACGCCGATGACCAGGTGCTGATCGGCGCGGTGGCTCCTTGGAACAATCAGACCCAATATCCGGGCAATTCAAATGGTGACTGGGTACAATATTTTCAGGATATTCTGCGCCTGTTGGGGCCGACCGGCTGTGATGGGATTACACTCCACACCTACACACATGACTCCGACCCCAATCTGATCCACGACGCCAGCAAGATGAACCCCCCGTTTCAGAATCGCCATTTTCAGTTTTTTGCCTATCGAGACTTTATGAATGCGATTCCGGCTGATATGCGCCATCTGCCGGTCTATATCACCGAAACCGACCAAGATGTGCCCTGGCTGGACCAAAACAACGGTTGGGTGAAGCGCGCATACGCTGAGATCAACTGGTGGAATCAGCAGCCGGGTAACCAACAGATTCGCGCCTTGGTGCTCTATCGCTGGCCCAACATTGATCGGTGGGTGATCGAAACCAAGCCTGGCGTCATTGCCGACTACCGCGATGCGCTGCGGAATGACTATCGTTGGCGAGCAACCGCGCCCACGCCACCGCCTGTCTTCCAGCCTGGTCAAGTGATTGAGACAGCAGATATCGTCAACATGCGCCAGACCCCAGGCTACCTGAACAAACCGGCAACTGATGTGGTCGCACAGGCGCCGGCGGCGGCCCGGCTCACCGTGTTGAGCGGCGCTTCACGCCGGGTGGATAATCTGACCTGGTGGAATGTCCGCTTTGCCCGGTCTGGGCAACCGACTGTCGATGGCTGGGCCGCCCAGACTGCGCCCAGTGGCGTGACGTTGCTGCGTCCATTGTCTTCTACGCCACCGCCCACGGGCAAGTTCTCGATTGGCGACCAGGTGCGCACGACGACGGGGGTCAACCTGCGCCGCACCCCCGGCCATCTGAACAAACCGGCCGACGATGTGATCACCGGGTTGCCGGCCGCAACACCAGCCACGGTGGCCGGGGGGCCAACCGCAGCCAACGGCCTGACCTGGTGGCGACTGCGCGGCGCTGTGGGGGGCAACGCCTTCGATGGCTGGGTGGCGGAGGTTGCGCCCAACGGCCAGGTGCTGATCGAACTGGCCAGCCCCGTAATGACGCCCGAGCCAACGCCGCCTACCGGCAAGTTCCGAATCGGTGATACGGTGGTGACGCGCACGATTGTCCGTATGCGGCGCACGCCTGGCATCACCAACAAGCCCGCCGATGATGTGCTGGCCGACATCAATCAAGGCGTGCGTGGCGCGGTCATGGAAGGTCCGCGCGCGGCCGACAGCCTCACTTGGTGGCGGATTGCCACCACCAGCCCCAGCGGGCAGGCCGTCGTGGGGTGGATGGCCGAGAGCGCGCCGGGTGGCGCTGTCTTGCTCGACAAGGTTGAGGGTGCGACGCCACCGCCTGCCGGCAGCTTTGCTATTGGTGAACTCGTGGTCGCCGCCGACACCGTCCGCGTCCGGCGCACGCCTGGCATAAACAATAAGCCGCCCGATGATACCCTGGGCGCGTTCGAGCCGCGCACGACGCTCAATATCCTCGAAGGCCCCCGGCGGGTGGATGGACTGGACTGGTGGCGCGTAGGGGGCATCACCCTGACCGTGGGCGCTGTCATTGGCTGGGTGGCCGAGAAGGCCCCCAATGGGGTTACGCTGGTAAACCGCCCTGCCAAGCTGCCGGGGACCAACATCCCCGACCGCGCGGCTGGGCGCTATCTGGGCGCCCCCTTTGCGGGCGCGTTTGGCGTTTCTCAGCTCTGGGGCGAAAATCCCCATATCTATCGGAACATCTCCTACGACGGTGTCCCGCTCAAGGGGCACAATGGGATTGACTTCCTCACACCCAACGGTGTGACCTTGCTTGCGGTTGATGATGGCGTTGTCGAAGAGGCCGTCGCCAACGACCCAAGCGGCTTTGGCCACTATGTCAAGCTGCGTCACGCGTGGGGCGAATCGATCTATGCCCACATGGAGAGCTTCAGCGTGCAGGTGGGACAGGCGGTGACGCGCGGGCAATCGCTGGGCCGGTCGGACAACACCGGCTTTAGCTCCGGCCCGCATCTCCATTTTGCGATTCGCGTCAACCCATACAATCGGCGTGACGGCTGGGGTGGCTTTACCGATCCCCTCCCGTATATGAACCCGCGCGATGTTCAATTGCCGGCCTATGTGCTGGCGTCCCGTTCCGCTCAGGTTTCTGCGGCAGCAGCGGCGGCGGCGCCGGCAGGCTTCAAACCGCTCAGTGAAGCGCCCGGCTACGCACCGGATCAACCTGGCCTCCGCCGCCCGTAGTCTGTTTATGTCACGAACACTGTACGATTCGGACTATATTTTTGCCATCCATGAACCGGGCGGCGAGCCGGCGATGTTGGCGGCGGGTCGCCCGGGCTGGGTGGTCTTTTGCGAGGCAATTGGTCACGACCCGAACGACCGCACCGGGATCGATTTCACGACCTTCAGCAACCAGGGATTGGGGGTGATCTGTCGCCTAAACAACGGCTATGAACCCGACGGCACGCTCCCCTACAGTCGCGACTATGAGAAGTTTGCTCGCCGAGTGGCGAACTTTGTTGCCGTAAGCCGCGGCTGCAAAATTTGGGTCATCGGCAACGAAATGAACTATGCGGTCGAGCGCCCCGGCATCCAGATCGACTGGTCGCGCCATGCCACGCAGCGCACGGGCCCAGCCGAGAAGGCCGACCCGACCCGGCGTGGGCTCGCTGTCCGCTTCAACGCCCTGCCCGACAACTCCACCGAGATCCGCACCACGCGCGGCGCCATTATCAGCCCGGGCGAGCCGATTACCCCCGAATTGTAGGCCCGCTGCTACCGGCTCTGCCGCGATGCGATCCACCGTCTGCCCGGCCATGAGGATGACCAAGTGCTGGTAGGGGCTGTCGCGCCGTGGAATACGCAGACCATTTATGGCAACAATGCCAACGGTGACTGGGTGCAATATTTCCACGACATCCTCACGTTGCTGGGGCCCCAAGGCTGTGACGGCTTCACCCTGCACGCATACACCCACGGGCACGACCCGGCCTTGATCACGTCGGACCAAAAGCTGGAGCCGCCATTCCAGAACCATCACCGCCATTTTCGCGTCTATCGCGACTTTCTTAACGCCGTGCCGCTGGCCATGCGGCATCTGCCCGCCTATATCACCGAGGCCGACCAGACCACCCCCTGGCACGACCAAAACAGCGGGTGGGTGCGCCGCGCCTACGCCGAGATCGACGCCTGGAATCAGAGCGCAAGCGGGCAGGCAGGCAATCAGTGCGTTCGCGCCCTGGCGCTCTATCGCTGGCCGCGCATCGACAAGTGGTATATCGACGGCAAAGCGGGCGTCATCGAAGACTTCCACCTGGCGTTGCAAAACGACTATCGCTGGCGTCGGGTCGAGGCGGAACAGACCGCATCGCCCTCAGATGCGCCTCCTCCTGCAACGGATGGCTTGCCTTCACCCCCGCCACGCGCAGCCGCCACACCGGCAGTGCAGCCGGTGGACGGGCGCCGGCCGAAGCGCCCGCGCGCCCGCCGCGGCGAACGCAGCGTTACCGCCGAAGCGCCGCCGCCTTATGGCGTCGAATGGCTCGATGACCGCTTTCCCGCCCGCATGACAGCCGGCGAGACGATCACCGTCCCGCTGACTGTGCGCAACGCGGGCGCGCTGCCGTGGCTGTGGGGGGGCGGC
>JAHDWG010000068.1:0-12578 GCA_023384495.1 Caldilineaceae bacterium | reverse complement strand
ATCATTACTACCGGGGTCGGCGGCGTTTGAATATGGCGCCTCAGCGAGACCTGCGCACGGATCTCCCCGCCGACGTGCCGCCAGGCGAAACGGTGACGATTGAGGCGCGCATTGCCCTGCCTCCCGAGCCGGGGAATTACACCATCGAGCTCGACCTGGTTCACGAAGGCGTGACATGGTTCAAAGCGCAGAAGGCGCCGGTGCTCACCCGTTGGCTGACGGTGGAGGCCACCGCGCTGCCCGCGGCTGGCGAGGGTGGGGCCGAGCTGACCAATTTGCCCGTGCCGCTTTTTGTTGACCTGGCCGCGCGCCTGCCGCGCAGCAAGGTTGCCTATGCGCGCCGCAGCCTCAACCAAATCCACTATTTGGTCATCAGCCACACGGGCGCCCACCCCTGGTTGAGCCTGGAGCGGCTGGCCCAGTCGCACATGGCGCATGGGTACCCGGGCATTGTCTACAATTTTTATGTGGACCCCCGCGGCCAGGTCTATCGGGTGAGCGAGTTGGAAAACATGGCGCAGCCGGATCAGCTTTGGTCAGAGCAGGGCGTCAACATTTGTCTGGCGGGCAATTTCAGCGTGGAGCCACCGCCGTTGGCGCAGATTGAAGCGACCGGGCGCCTCTGCGCCTGGCTGGCGCAAAACCTGGGTCTTGCCCCAGACGCAATTGTCGGGCTGGGTGAGTTGACGCAGATGGGCGACAACCCGGGCGCAACATTTTATCAAAGCGGCGGCTGGAAGGCGACCATGATCCGCCAGGTGCAACTGCATCTGGCCGCGCTCAACAGTGCGCCCGACGAAGCCCCGCCCGACGACGCGATCCTCCGCCAGATGGCCGATCTACACCAGCGTCAGGAGCAACTGGCCGCTCAACTGGCGCACGCGCTGGCCGAGCGGGATCGGCTGCGTGCGTTCAACGAGCGGCTCCAGATTGAAGCCGCCGACCTCCGGCGCGCGTTGGAGATACAGCCCGAAGCGGTGGACCGGCGGCTGCAACTCCAAAATTGGATCGACAAGTTGCCGCGCGACCCTCATCGTTATGTCGAGCGCCCTGTGGAGCGGGTGCAATATATTGTGATCAACCATACCGGCGTTCCGCCGACGACCTCCTGGTATGAGATCGCAGCTGCGCACCGCAGTGACTGGCCCGGCATCCTCTATGATTTTTGCATCGATGAACAGGGTGTGATTCATCAGATGCAGCCCCTGAGCGAAGTGGTGGAGACTGACCAGGTCTATCTAAGCCAGGCAATCAATGTGGCCTTTGCCGGTGAGTTCAACCGCATCGCGCCGAGCGAGGAACAGATCTACGCCGGGGGGCAGTTGATTGCCTGGCTCATGCAGCGCTTTCCCCAGGTGACGGTGGAAAATGTGCGCGGTATCCGCGAGTTTATCGACCACACGTCGCCCGGCGAACAGTGGATGAGCGGCAGGCGATGGAAAGAGGATCTGCTGGCGGCGGTGCGTCGGGCCGGTGGTCTGGTGGACCCCAGCGAGGAAGAGAAGCGTTTGCGCCAACGCGTGGCCGAATTGGATGATCAGCTCGAGGCGGCGCAGCAGTTGAGCCTGGTGCAACAACAACAGAAGACGCAACTTGAAGCTGAGAATCATCGTCTCAAGCAAGAGGTGGCCGAGAAGACCACATTGACGCAAGGCTTTATGATTCCTCCGCCGGCGTTGCGCAATGTGGTTGATCAACTGCCGCGTCACCCCACACTACGCTACGAACGCCGCTCGCGCAGCCAGATCAGCCACATCGCGATCCACCACACTGCGGCCCCGCCCACGCTGGGGCCGGCGCGCATTGCAGAATTGCACATTGCGCCTGACCCTGGCCGGGGCAAAGAGGCGTGGCCGGGCATTGGCTATCATTATTTTATTCACGCCGACGGCGCGGTCGAGCAGACCAACCAACTGGAGACAGCCAGCTATCATGTCTACCGGCACAACCATTATGCTGTCGGCGTGGTCTTTGCGGGGAGCTTTATGAACGGCAAAATCCCCACGACGGCGCAGTTGCGGTCGGGCGCCCATGTCGTGGCCTGGCTCATGCAAGAGCTCCACATACCGCTTGCCCGCGTCTGGGGCCACCGCGAATTTTCTGAAAACACTACGGTTTGCCCAGGCAGCGAATGGACAGGGGGAAATCGGTGGCGCGACTTGCTCTTCGAGCGCATCGAGCAGATCCAGAACGGAATCGGCGTGAAGAGCATTCGCCACTACATGCTCTTTTGGCAGCGCAGCCACCCCGGCCCGGTTGCCCGGCAAGATGTGGTCAACGCGATTGGCTACATCGCACGCTTTCGGCCCACGGTGGGGTTCTCGGTGGAAGACGCCAAATACGCCGAATATGTAACGATTGTCGGCAACGAGGCGGGCGTCAGCGCGGCCGAGGAGGGCTACCTGCGGACACATGGCTGCCACGTGGAGCGCGTCGCCGGCCGCGATGAAGACGAGACGGGGCGCCTCCTGGCCGAGATGGTGCGGCAAGGGCGGCGATTTGTCCAGATTGATGTGGACTTTTAGCCGCCATGGCTCCATTTGCCGTTCAACCCCATGCCCTGGGCGCAGCCTATCCGGTCACATTGCCGGCCTTTCAGGGGCCGCTTGATCTGCTGCTGAGCCTGATTGAAAAGGAAGAGTTGGACATCAGCGCGATCAGCCTGGTGGCGGTCACCGACCAATATCTGCGCACGATCGAACAGATGGAGCAGCGCGAACCCGACGCGCTGGCCGATTTTCTGGTGGTTGCCTCCAAGTTGCTCTACATCAAGTCGCGCACGCTGCTCCCCAAACCGCAGCCGCAGGCCGAGGGTGAGGAAGAAGACCCCAGCGATGCGCTGCTCAAGCAACTGTTGGAGTATCGCCGCTTCAAGGAAGTGGCGGCGGGCCTGCACGAGCGCGAGTCGCTTGGGCTGCGCACCTATCTCCGCCCGACTGCGCCTTTGCAGATGGAGAAACAGCTCGACCTGAGCAACGTGGATGTCGAGAGGCTGCGCGCCGTCTTGCAGCGGGTCCTACAGCGGATGCCCAGCGACCCGCCGCTGCCGCGCGTCAAAAGCTACAGCATCACCGTGGCCGACCAGATCGACGCCGTGCGCAGCCTGCTGTTCCGCGCATCCGCGGGGCGTCGGGCGGATATTGGGTTTGGCGACCTCCTGGGGCGACAGGCGACGCGGGTCGAGGTGATCGTCACCTTCCTCGCTGTGCTGGAGTTGATCAAGCAGCAGGAGGTGGTCGTTACGCAAGATGACCTCTTTGGCGAGATCGTGATCAGCTTGGCAGGCAACACCGGCCCACTCCGCGCCTGAACCTCGGCCGCAATTCAGGTGGCCGGCCCAACGAGCAGGCGACTGGAGCGCAGCCTGAATTTTGTCAGCAGGCTGTTAGAAAAGCCCCTTGCATCTTGTTGTCAAACCGTGTACGCTTGAGGCTGCGCGTGGATGTGTTGTAGCAAAGGAGGCTGCCTATCGAGATCCGGTAATCGCACGGGGAAACAAGCGCATGGCCCGCTCACGCGGGTGACGAGGAAGGGGGTTCCTGGCGGTGACGTCAGGTTAACCGTACGGCAACGAAGGCCGCGGCGGGAAAATCGAGAAATCAGCGGATGCCCCTGGGCCACTTCCATTGGCCCGACATCGAAACGCCCGTTTCGATGCAAGTCTTCCCCTCAATCCACCCAATAAAAGCTGACGCAGAAAAGGGCCGGGTAACCGGCTACACAAAGGCGCTCAGCAATGGAACACAGCCGAACATCGTTGCAACATCGCCTGTCGCTTTGGCGCGCCCCCGCGGCGCATACGCCGCGGGGGGGCTGCCGTTTGCGCAAAGACAGCCATGCTGCTCCGTGCGCCTGGCGGCGTATTTTGCGCATAGGGCGACGAGTGAACCCGCTCTTCGTGCTGTGGCAAACCACGATCGATTGCAAATACTTTCCTATGAAAGGAGCGTTCCCATGTGTGGAATCGTTGGGTATATTGGCGCGCGCGCGGCGGCGCCGATTGTGTTGGATGGACTGCGCCATCTGGAGTATCGGGGGTATGACTCCGCCGGGTTGGCCGTGCTCGACCGGGCCGGTGAACTGCAAGTCCGCCGGGAGGTGGGCAAGCTCGCCAATCTGAGCCGTCTGGTGGATGAGGCGCCGGTGGAGGGGCAGATTGCCATCGGCCACACGCGTTGGGCCACCCATGGGCCGCCCACCCAGCTCAATGCCCATCCGCATGTTAGCGGAGGCGGGCTGTTGGCCGTGGTTCAGAATGGCATCGTGGAAAACTATCACGCACTTCGCGAACGGCTTATCGGTGAGGGATATGTCTTCACCAGTGATACCGATACCGAGGTGATTGCACATCTCGTGCACCTTTATTATCAAAACGGCTCGCAAGGTGATTTGGTCGACGCGACCCGGCGCGCCCTGAGCGACCTGCGTGGCCCCAGCGCGGTGGTGGTCGTCTGCCGCGATCACCCCGACAAGCTCGTGGCGGCGCGGCTGGGCAACGCCGGGGGGGTGGCGGTGGGATATGGCGAGGGGGAAATGTTGATCGCCAGCGACATCCCCGCGCTGGCGCCCCATACGCGGCGTATTGCCTATTTGGATGACCAGCAAATGGCGGTGTTGACGGCAAACGGAGCCGACTATTTCACGCTTGATGGGCAGCCGCTGGTCAAGGACGCCTCGCTATTGGAGTGGGATGCAGACGCCGTTGACCGCGGCGAATTTCGCCATTTTATGCAGAAGGAGATTTTTGAGCAGGGGCGCAGCCTGACCGATACCCTGCGCGGTCGCCTCGATTTCGTGGGTGGGCAGGTGCGGCTGGATTCGCTCAACCTGAGCGCCGAGCAAGCGCGTACACTGGAAAAGGTCACAATCGTGGCCTGCGGCACCAGCTACTATGCGGGTCTGGTTGGCAAGTTTCTGATCGAACGGCTGGCGCGCCTGCCCGTTGAGGTGGACTATGCCAGCGAGTTTCGCTATCGCCAGCCGATCGTCAACCCCCAGCAACTGGTGCTGGCGATCACACAGAGCGGCGAAACGGTGGACACCCTGGCCGCGCTGGACGAGGCGCGCCGGTGCGGGGCCCGCACTGCGGCCATTGTCAACGCCACGGGTAGCCAGGCCGCGCGTCTTTGTGACGGGATCATCGCCATGCAGGCCGGCCCGGAGATCGGCGTAGCAAGCACCAAAGCCTTTACCGCATCGGTGGTTGATCTCTGTCTGTTTGCGCTCTATATGGCGCAGGCGCGCGGGGCTGTGGATGAAACGGCGCGACGAGAACTGTTGGACGCTCTGGTTAGGTTGCCTGGCCAGGTGGGTGAACTTCTGGCTGAGGCGCGCCAGGGCGACCACTATGCGCGTTTGGCTGCCCGATTTGGCGAATTCAGCAACTTTCTCTATCTGGGCCGAGGCATTCACTACCCGATTGCCCTCGAGGGCGCGCTCAAGCTCAAAGAGATCAGCTACATCCACGCCGAGGGTTATCCCGCCGGCGAGATGAAACATGGGCCTATTGCCCTGATCGATGGGCAGACACCGACGCTGGTCATCGCCCCACGCGACAGCATCTATGAGAAGATGGTCAGTCAGGTGGAACAGGTGCGGGCGCGCGGCGGCGCAGTCTTGGCCGTTGCCCACGCCGAGGATGCACAGATGCGCCAGTTGGCGGACGCTATCTTGCCCATTCCAGTGACGCATGAACTGTTGACGCCGGTGCTGAGTGTGATTCCGCTGCAAATTTTGGCGTACGAAGTGGCCCTGCACCGCGGCGCTGATGTAGACCAGCCGCGTAATCTGGCCAAGAGCGTGACGGTGGAGTGAGGTGAACAGGGTAGTTTAGGATGGGACATGACGTACGCAGCGCCGGATACTTGCCAAGAGAAGATTCAGACCTAATCATCCTGTGCGCAGTCAGGGGCTGCGTACGTCCTATCGGATTGGATGAGGCCGAGCGTAGTAGGCCACGCGACGGCCTTTCGTCAGGAACATGCTGTCTGTTTATTTGCCAATGACTACCTGATTGCGCTACCATACGCCTCCGTACCTTGGCCCATAATCGACTGGATGGGCGTGGATGGGCGCCGGTGATGAAGAGGGCGAAAACGCTGTCGCGTGATCGCAATTTTTACAGGTGGACTTTACCGGCGTAGCGGTGACGTCACCGGCCCCATCGATCTATAGCAGCTTTGAACCCAAGTGAGGAGGCGAGGTGTTTGTGAATCACGTCGATTCTGTCGCGGCGCGATGGTGGAATCAGCCCGCCCGTTGGGGGCTGATGACCCTTGTCGTCTTGCTCTGCGCCGCTTGTGGAGGCAGCGAGCCACCGCCGACGCGCACGCCCGTCCCCACCTGGACGCCGACCCCGGTGGGAGCTGGCCCAGCCGCGCCTGCCGAGGGCAATCAACAAGCGACGGCGCCCAACGAGGCGCCGCCCGATCAGCCGCCCGCACAGGAAGCGCCCGCCACCAATACACAGCCACCCCCACCGCCGACCGCCACGCTGCCTCCAACCGAGACGCCTACGCCCGCGGCGACCGACACGCCCACCGCGACGCCGGAACCGACGCCCACGCCAACCCCGGCCTATTCCTTCACGCTGGAGATGGCTGAGAAGTTCCCGACAGAATCGCTGGCGCCCAATGTGGTGCGGATCTATCTCTATGTCTACTCACCCGCCGAGTTGGGGTTGGGTGGCTACAGCCTTCAGGTGACGCGCAATGGCGCCCCGCTGCTCGTGGACGAAGAATCGACTGCTGGCGCGCCCGATGTCACCCGCACGGAGCCTGGCCCCTTTACGCGCTTTACCAATATGAACGTTATCTTTGTCGAGCCACAAGCTGGGCGATGGGAAATCCAGTTGGTAGACGAGCAAGGGCAGGTCGTTGGGCCGCCTGCGGTCTTTGACCTTACGGCAGATGAGGCAACGCGCGAACTCTATGTCCGCTATCGGCGGTAGCGATGGGTCGGTCTAGTAGACTGTCTGAAAAGGTCGAATCGCCCGCCCCGGCCTGAAGGCGCGGGGCTCGTTGTAACGCGAAGGCCGCGCCCTGGGGCACCCGCCGGCCTTGTTTTTGGGCTGGCCGGGGGCCTGGGCGCGCTTCAGCGCCAGGCGGAGAACTTTTCAGACGGTTTCTAGGGCTCCAACTCTCTGTGTGCTGGCGGTTGTTTACGCTACGCCCCACCACCCCGGTGGGGCGAATTCGCGTCAATGTCTGCTAGACGTAGCATCAGTATTGTAGTAACCATCCACCGGAGCCATCCGGGTCGGGCACAAAGATCAGCCAGAGGGTGCGCGATTGCCGCTCGTCAATGAAGAAATCGGCGTTGCCGGCCAATCCGCGCCAGGGCGTGCTGGCGCTAAATGCGATCTGCCCCGGATAGACCAAAATGCTGAGAGATTGGCCCGGCTCCAGGTCAAACTCACTGGGGCCTATCTCCACACGGTGGCGCTGGTCCAGCGTAAAGCGCATAACCTGGTCGAACCCATTGTTGACAATGAGCAAGGCCTGCCCGCCGGGGATGGTGGTGGTGATGGGGCCGCTGACCGGCGCGGCTTCCTCCTCCGGCGAGGCGGCCGCCGCTTCGCCATTTTCTGGCGGTGTTTCGCTTGCGGCCTGACCATCCGTCGCCACGGGCGCCGCCGCTGGGGGTGGGGTGGCGGCCAGGCGACCGTCTGTGATGGCGCTTTCGGGCAGCGAGGCAACATCACCCGTACAGTTGACAAAACTCGCGCTGCCGGTGATCCACCCACCGGGCGCCACGCGCTCATCGACCGCCAGCCACTGGCTGGTTTCGTCACGCCCGATCACCAGCACGCTGCCCGGCTCGCTCTCGGTGCCGCGAATCTTGGCGACGATTTCAAATTCAAGCCCTGGTCCGCTGCGTACATTGAGCGTTGGCACAAGCACATTGCAGATCAGTTGCGCCGGGCGGTCAACCACCGGGCCGGCCTGGGTGGAGCCAACCACTGGTTGAAGCTGGACGAGCTGCATTCGGCTGCCGGGGACCGTGCCGGCGGTTGTCAATTCGGTGAGCGCATAGTAGACACCGGTCTCAACCGTCTGTGGGTACCACTCACAAACGGTGCGTGCGGCAACTTCCAGACAACTCCGGACATAAAGCGTGATGGGTACGTCTGGTTGGCCGGCAAATTCCTGCACCGCCGAAGGGGCCAGTGTGTACTCCACGTTGCCAAAGAAGAGCATCTCTTCGGCGCCAATCCGGTTTTGCACCCAGATCTGATTGGCGGGGGGCGCGCCGACCTCCTGTAACACCAGGCTTACCGCCTTGCCTGCCTCGCGCCCGGTGATAATCTCATAAAAGCCATCGCGGTTGAGTAGATAGGGATCCCAAAAGCAGCCCGCCTGGCTCTGTGGCGTGTTGGCGTCACAGTTAAACATGTTGAGCACCGCAGTTTCGCGCGGCAGCGCCAACCCTTGCGAACGCAGGGGCGGCAGGTCGTACGTCTGGCCTTCCACAAAGAAGCGAATGGCTGATTCTGTGCGATTGACAATGATGGTGCCTTCAAGCGGGCCGGCTGCGTCGGGGGTAGGGGTTGGCGCTGGGGCAGCCACTGTTGGTGTCGCCGTCGCTGTCACCGTGACGGGCGCGCTCTGGGGCGTCGCAGTCGAGGTCGGCGTGCCGGTAATTTCCACCGAGACTGTAATGGCCGTTGCCGCTTCGGAGAAAAGCGTATTGGTCACCGCGCTCAACGGCGAGCGGATGGTGGGTTGCGGCGCCAGGCTGGTGGGGGTTGCCGTTGGCGTCGTGCGTGTTATCGCTTGTGCGATTCCAAGCGCGTCATTGGGTGGCGCCCCGAGCGCTTGCGGCGCCAGCGTGCTCGTTGCCCGCAATATATGTGCCTGAGACGCAAACAAGAATCCCAGGCTGATCCCGAAGATGAGCTTCAAGACGAGTCGAAGCGTCGGTGGATATGTCGTCATCATGAGTCAATCTTACACCACATTAGCAACGTATGAAAAGGCGCACGACCTCCGCGTAGGGAGCGCTCATACGACGATTTTGACGCGGCGATGGTTCCCAGCCAACCTGCCGGCGCAACAAAAAGCGCAGGGATAATCGGTTCCCTGCGCCTGTTTGGGTTACAAAATGGCTAACATTCACACAACGTCAACAGAGCCGCCTGGAGGCATACCCTTCTTTGCCCGCGTTTGTGATCATTCTGTGATCACTTGTAATTGTCCAGCCAGGGTCAAAGAACAAGCCTATGGTTGAGGGTTTTACCGGGCCGCACTCATAACTTACTTGGTCTCGCGGTAGACAACATGCTTGCGCAACGTCGGATCATACTTGCGCAACTCCATCCGATTGGTGTCATTACGTCGATTCTTTTCGGTGAGATACATGTGCGCGCTTTCGGTGCTTCGCATCTTGACAATCACCCGGGGTCCTTTTTTCGCCATTGTGGTCGCTCCTTCTTTTTATTTATCATTTAGCGCACTTATATGCGCCTTTGCATCAGATTTACCTTATTATACGCATCAAGCTACCGTTGAGCAAATTGTTGCCTCACTTCGGGCGTATCCAGCTCTGAGGCAGGCGAAGGGGGCAGTCGTTGGTCTGCTTTCGGGCGACAACGCCGCCCGTTGCCGCTTACGATGAGGGATGACGCTTATGTTGCCAGCGGAAGAAGAGGCCAAGCGCGATGGCGCCCGCCAGGTTGAGCGCCGCACCCAAGAGAAAGAGCGGCCGGTAACCGCCGACGACGATGATAAACCCGCCGGCAAAGGCGAGTATGGCAAAAGCCAGCCCCGCAGCCATCTCGCCGGCGCCCGCCACCATCGACCGGAACCGCGGGGGGATCAGAGCCATGGTGTAGACCATGAACGCAGGGTAACGGATGGAGGTCATGGCCATCGCGCCGACGTAGCCCAGCGTCGCGGCATACCAGACGGGCGCCAATGCAAGCGGCGTGAGGAAGATCGCCACCCCCAACGAGGCGAGCATGGTGACGCGCGCGTTGCCCAGCCGCGCAGCCAAGAGAGGCGTCAGCAGCGCGGCCGGCGCGGCCATCAGACGCCCAATCGAAATGGCGACGCCGATTTGCTCGGTCGGGACGGCGAGCCCGTCATCCATGTAGACGTTGAAGAAGGTCATGGCCACCGCCGACCCACTCACCAACAGGAGGCGCACAAACGTCAGCAGCCCAATCAGCCGCCACACTTCGCGACTACCGCCGGCTGGAATATCGGCGACGGTGGTGTGCGGCTCCCCTCCCTGATCGCCATCGGGCCTGCTGCTGAGGATTGCCCAGATGCCGGTGGTGAAGAGCAGCGAGGCCACAACAAGGGGATACCGGTAGGGCGCTGCGTCATCGATGCTGAGGCCAAAAGCCCACACAAAGAGTCCCGGCAAAAATCCGGCAAGCAGGCTGCCCGCAAAGGCAGCCAGGGAGATCAGCGCAGACTGCACCGAAAAGGCCGCATTATGCTCGCGGACCGACGTGATCGTCATCAAATAAGGCACGCAGTTGACAAAGTAGAGCGACAGCCCGGCATTCATCACCACATACATGACGAACAGCCAGGCCGGTCGCCCCTCGGGTGGAAGCCATTCCGCCAGCGTCAGCAAGAGGCTGCCACCAAACATGATCCAAAGCCCAATCAGCAACATGCGCCAGTTGCCCCAACGCTCGCCCAGCGCGCCGGCCGGGAAGGCGCACACGGCAAAGGCCAACATACCCGCTGCATTCACCTGGCCTACGAGTGCGGGCCCATACCCCAAGCGCAACAGATAGAGGTTGAAGATCACGGCGTAGATGCCGCCATCATAGGTGAACCCCATAAGCGCGGTGGCGAACATATACAGGCGCACATTGCGTCCAAAGTGGCGAACCGTGTCGATATAACCACCAACCACAGCTTGCATCCCTTCAATATTCTGCTCTGTTTGAAAGCCCAAGCGACATGAGACGGCGGGACGTTGAGATTGGGGCTTTCAAAACAATGACACCATAAGACCAAAAACGGGGTTAGCCGATTGACTAACCCCGTAATTGTCGATTGTAGGTCATACGTCCGTTGCGTCGCCCTCTATGGGAGCCAGGCCCGCCAGGTTGCTTCGTTGGCGTCCACCCATGCTTGAGCGGCTTCGTCAACGCTCAGCCCATCCACCTCCACCGACGCCACCATATCAATCTGCGCCTCGGTGTCGTAGTTCATGTTGCTCAACAGCGTGTGGACATCAGGCGCCGCGTCGGCCAGACCTGCCCAAAAAATCTTAAAGAGCGCGTCATCGGGGTAATCACAGGCGACGCCACCGCTTTCGGCCTCGGCGTAGCACTCGTCGCTGTATGGCGGCAGTTCAACCTGGGCGAGATCATAGCGGGCAAAGACCGAATGTGGGGTATAAAAATAGAACAAGATCGGCTGCTTGCGGCTGTACGCAGCGTCGACTGCCGCAAGCAATGCGTCCTCAGAGCCAGCGGTCAGCACCTGAAAGTCCATGCCCAGATTGGCAATGATATCGGCGTCATATTGCACCCACGATGGGTCGCCGGCTAGGAACTGGCCTTTGTCGCCGGTTTCGGCTGTGGCAAAGAGGGCGGCGGCTTCGGGTGTAGTAAAGCCTTCCCATGTCGCCAGTTCGGGGTGTTCGTCGAGCAGATAGGCAGGAATCCACCACCCGATTTTGCCCACAGGGCCCAACGGGCCACCGTTGACGACGGTCTGTTGGCTCTCAATGTATTCGGCCACATTGGCGGCATGACCCGAGGGCCACACCTCCAGGCTGGCATGGAGATCGCCCGACGCAATCGCCGGCCACTGAAGATTTTCGTCGATTTCAATGATCTCTACCGGGTGATCCAGCGCCGCTTCAATGAGCAACTTGGCGACTGCGGCATTCAACTGCGAGGCAGGCCACGGGTTGGCAGCCAACTTGATGGTGACGTCGTCTGCGGCGGGGGCAGGCGCAGGGCTGGCGTTCTCCCCTGTTTGGGCCGGGGCGGACGCAACACACGCACTGAGCATGGCAAGCATGATCAACAACATGGGCGCAACGCGTACAAATCGCAACCGTGACAACACAGTGACCTCCTTGGGGCAAATGGCAGAGAAAGGGGCGCCGAACTGGGAAATGGGCAGCGCGGTATTTGACGATGTGCCGGCTGATTTCACGAGTATAGCACCCTTGACAAAGCACTGTCAAAAGCCCCGGCGCACCCCGCACACAATCGCAGCTTGACGCCCCCATGCGCCTGTGCTATGATCGGGAGCGAACCGGCAATGTTGTGCTGGCCTAGCCAGTCTCGGGGGAACAATATTGTCGGTTCACTTTGATTTTTTCTCCAAAGCACCCTCCCTTCCATCACAGCTTGACGGCGAGAGATCGGTGGAATCGGAACACCGGCCGTTGGAACGGATCCAGACCTTCGACCAGGCGACCCGACTGCTTCCACCCGCACAGGACCCAAACCCAAGCGCCCGACCTGACCCATGGTCCGCCGCCGGTCTCCGTCTTCATTCCGGGGATGGTTGTGGCTCGAAGGTGCTCGCCCGAGCCCAATCAGGGTGAGTTGATGCCGCGCACATCTTTTGGGGGGATCATCTTTTGGGGGGATCATC
>JAHDWG010000656.1 GCA_023384495.1 Caldilineaceae bacterium | reverse complement strand
CGCTTCCTCACTGCCGTGACCAAAGAGGGGATGGGCGACGGCCTCTTTGCCAGTTGGCGCTACAACGCCGATGGCGCGCCCAAGCCCGATTTTGTGCTCAACCAGCCCGAGTATCAGGGCGGCCAGGTGCTCATCGCCGGGCGCAACTTTGGCAGCGGGTCGAGCCGCGAACACGCCGTCTGGGCGCTGACCGAGTATGGCTTCAAAGCGGTGATCACCCCCGGCTTTGGCGATATCTTTTATAACAACAGCCTCAAGAACGGGCTGCTGCCCATCGCCCTGCCCACCGAGACGGTCAACCTGCTGCTCGACCTGGTGGAGGAGGAGCCGGAGACGCCGATCACCATCGACCTGGCCAACCAGACGGTGACGCTGCCCGACGGCCAGCAACACGGGTTCGAGATTGACCCCTTCCGCAAGCTCTGCCTGCTGGACGGAGTCGACGATCTGGGTTATATTTTGTCGAAAGAGGAACAGGTTCGGGCCTTTGAGGCAGAGCCGGCCTATTAGAGTCGGCCGATTCAAGAAGCGTCGTTTGAAAACGTCGGCGCCGCTACGATGCGTTCGTTGGCACAGATTGCCGGATCCGTTCTGGGGAGAACCATGTTGAACATCGCGCAGGCAGTGGAAGCCGATATCCCCTTGATTCAGGCTGCTGCGGCCGAGTCCTGGCGTGTCACCTATGCTACTGTTTTTTCGTCGGCGTTTATCGAGGATTTTCTGAGTAGCGCCTATGGCACAACAGCCTTGCGTCGCTCCATTTCCAGCGAACGATCCCTCTTCGTAGTGGCAAAAGAGCATGACCATATCGTCGGTTTTTGCCAGATCGGCCAAGGGGATAGTCGCTATGCTGGTGGTTTTCAACTCTTTCGTATCTATGTCATCCCTTCGCATTGGCGGCGGGGGGTCGGACAAGATCTGCTCGCCAGGGCCGAAGCGTGGGTGCTGGAGCAGGGCGGCAGAGGGTATTGCTGCTATGTACATGGACTCAACGAGGTCGGCAAAGGCTTCTATTTGAAGAATGGCTTTCTCCATGTGCCAGAGCAAGATATCGAAGGCGAATGGTATCTGTGGAAGGATCTGGCAAAATGAGTTGGGACCCCGCGACAATCGAGGCGGCGCGCCAGTATCACCGCGCTCGCGATGCCAAACGCTGGGCCGAACGCGAGGCCTATCGCCAGGAGTGGCTGGAGCAGGCGCGGGCAGCCATCCGGCAACATGCGCCGAGCTTTTCCTCTCTGCGGCGCGCCTGGCTCTTTGGCTCCATCGTGCAGCCGGGCCGCTTCCGTCCTGATTCGGATATCGATGTGGCTGTCGAATGTCCCGATCTGGAGCAAGAGAGCGCGTTTTGGCGGGTCATGGAACAGGCACTGCGCCGAGATGTGGATGTGCGCCCCTATGTTGGGGCAATTATCCAGGCAGTAGCCTGGTATGGAGAAATCGTCTATGAACGAGAAGGCGCTTATCCTCCTTAGCAGCGTAGAGCATGACCTGAGCGCCATCGACCAAATTTACCAGGAATTGGGCGAACCGGAAATCAGCCCTGAGAGTGAATACCGAGATCTGGTCTTTGTGGCCTTTCAGTTGCATCACCTTTACAACGCGTTTGAGAACATTTTTCTGAATGTGGCGGCAGCCCTTGAGAATTCCATAGAGGATACGGAGCGTTGGCGTGCACAGTTATTAGAGCGGATGCTGCTGGATGTATTACCGCTCCGGCCAAAGCTGATTGATAACCAGGCCTATATCGCGCTCGACGAACTGCGGCGATTTCGGCATCTCTTTCGCCATGCCTATCGCACACGACTCGATGCGGAACGGCTGCACTTGGTACTCAGGAAAGCCCTGAATCTCAAACGGATCTACCAAGCACAAATCGAGACATTCTTATCGTTCGTACGAACGCTTGACTAGAGAGAAGATGCTATGAACGCAAAAATCGTCCTCCTCGCTGGCGACGGAATCGGCCCGGAAGTTGTGGCCGAGGCCCGCAAGGTGCTCGCCGCCGTCGGCGAAAAATTCAACCACACCTTTCACTTCGATGAACAGTTGATGGGCGGCCGCGCCATCGACGAAGTGGGCGCCAGCCTGCCCGACGCCACAGTCGCCGCGTGCAAACAGGCCGACGCCGTCTTGCTCGGTGCGGTGGGCGGCCCCAAGTGGGACAACCCCAACGCCAAAGATCGGCCCGAACGGGGTCTGCTTGGCATCCGCAAGGCGCTCAACCTCTTCGCCAACTTGCGCCCGGTCAAGGTGCCGGCCCAGTTGGTCAGCGCCAGCACCATCAAGGAAGAAGTGCTGCGCGGCGCCGACCTGCTGGTCATCCGAGAGTTGACCGGCGGCATCTATTTTGGCCCGCGCCAGGAGGCCGGCGACGAGGGCTACGAAGCGTACGACACCATGCTCTACACCCGCCCTGAGATCGAGCGCGTCGTCCGTCTGGCCGCCGACACCGCGCGCACCAGGCGCAAGAAACTCGCTAGCGTGGACAAAGCCAACGTGCTCGCCTCCAGCCGGCTCT
This sequence comes from Caldilineaceae bacterium, assembly GCA_023384495.1. GTDB lineage: Bacteria > Chloroflexota > Anaerolineae > Caldilineales > Caldilineaceae > CFX5. The sequence continues at coordinate 132 of JAHDWG010000656.1, read as the reverse complement.
GGCGGCGCGTCGCGACCGACATTCTGGCCGACTACCCCGACCTGGAGGTGGAACATGTGTTGGTGGATGCGATGGCCATGCACCTGATCCGCCGGCCCGCCAGCTTTGATGTGATCGTGGCCGAGAACCTCT
>JAHDWG010000655.1 GCA_023384495.1 Caldilineaceae bacterium | reverse complement strand
TTTCGCGCAAGTACCAAGGCCATGATTACCCAAACCTCAAGCCGGGGGATGTGCGTGTGATTTACAAAATCAAACCCATTCGTGTCTGGACAATGGGATAGATCGCAAATGACCACCAGCCGGTCACGATTGCGTTGACCGACTGGTGGGTTCTCGTCTTTGGGCCTCTAGAACGGGATCTCTTCGTCGCGCATTTCTTGAACTTCACCGCCAGCGGACGCCATGTTGTGCAGGGCCCCGCTGTTTTCCGCCCCGGCGACCCCGTCGGTGCGTGTATTGAGGAACTTGATGGTTTGGGCGGTAACCTCCAGGCTGGCGCGTTGATTGCCATCGCGGTCGGTCCACGGGCGGGCCTCCTCTATTTCGCCAATCACAAGAATTTGCCGGCCCTTGGTCAGATATTGGCTGGCCGTCTCGGCCAACTTGCGCCACGCGGTGACGCGGAACCAGAGCGTCTTGTCCTGGCGCTGGCCATCGGCGCCCACCCAGCTCTTGTTGACCGCCAGGCTAAAGCTTGTGACAGGCACACCACTAGGCGTGTACCGCATTTCCGGGTCCTGGCCCAGGTTGCCCACCAATGTAATTTGTTGATACATACGTGTTCTCTCCTCTTGGTGCTGCAGGCGTCTTCACAATTCATAACGGCGCGCGATTTACACACACCGCAGGCAATTCAACACGAGGCATGCACCCACTCCAGGGCCGGTCCAATGTCGTTTTGCGCGATGTTTGGCCTAAAATTATACCGCCTGATGCAAGAAATGTCAACTATCGAGCATGAGAAATGGAACGTATGTTCTTGGTTGCGGGCCATTGCCGCCCGCGTTCCAGCGCTTTGGCCATAGGCTTGCAAGCATGGTTTCGATCACGACTGATGACGCGCCCGCCGGGCGTCGCGCACGGCGCGGCGGGCTGTGCGGGCGTCGGGCGTCGCTGGGCTTGGCGCCAGATAGGACGGCACGTTGGGCAGTGGTCGGCGATGGGTCATCCCGCGCTCGATCAGTTGTCGCATCTCGCGCTCGATGGCGGGGTCCGTCTCGATGGGTTCATAGGCGTTCAGCCGTTCTTCAACTTCTTCTGTGGCGCGTTGCATGAGCGTCTTGCCGCCGCCTCGTTCCCAACCTTCGCGATTGGTGCGGTCGTAGACCGGGCCGGGCAGATATAGCTGCTCGGGCCAATGGGTAAGCGTGTGCGGTGCGGTGAGCATGTGCTGATCCGCCAGCTGGGCGCGCGCCAGATCGAGCGTGGGCAGGTCATCCACCGGCGCAACGGGGCGGATAAAGTGCAACGCCTGACCACAGGCTTCATTGTCAAAGACCAGCTTGGGCAGGCTAAAGGTCATGACATAGTCGAGCATCCCCGGGCCAGAGACCGAATTGACGCCCGCCAGCGCAGCCAACAGCGCGCTGCCAAAGGTCTCGGCGCCGGCCTGGGCGTCGAGAAACTTGCTGTCACTCAGCGCCATATAAGATTGGGTGGGCAGCCGCAGATATTTGCCAATCGCCGTGTAGATCGCATCCAGCCGCAGCGCCTCGATGGCCAGCATGGGCGACGTCGCTTCGCGCATGTGGAACGCCGCCGGCGCGCCGCCAAAGAGCACGGGCGTTCCCGGTCGTATGAGTTGCGCCATGACCATGCCCGCCAACACATCCACCGTATGAAAGACCGCCGCGCCCACCAGTGTCACCGGCGCGATCAGCCCCATCAGCGTCACCGGCACGATCTCCATAGGGATGCCCCACTCGGCGCAGTCGAGCAGATTCTGGCACGAGTCTTCGCTGTAGCGGAAGTTGCCCGTGGCCGTGATGGTAAAGATGGCCATGGGTCGGGCGGCCAGGTCGTGACGGTCGTGACGGAAGAGCGTCATCATCTCCGCCATGCGGGGGACGCCGTGTTCGGTGAAGGCGCCCGACACCACAGGCTTGCGGGTGTGGAGCAGGCAGAGGTAAAGCCGCCACGCGTCGGAGATCTCGGCCTCAATGTCATCGGTGGAAAAGGCCGTGGCGGGGTAGGCGATGTGGGGCAGCCCATCCACCAAGCGGATGTAGTCGACAAAGTCAGCCGTGGTGGGTGAGCGCACTGCGCCGGTGCGGTGATCGTGGATGCGCAACCCGCTTGAGCCGGGCGTGAAGTGGACATGGCTTCCACCCAGGCTGGCGTGTGGGTTGCCGTCGCGGGTATAGAGCGTAAATGCAGTTGGCGCCGCCCCCAGGGCGCGGTCAATGGCATCGGGCGGAAAGAGGATGCGCTCCCCTGTCGGATCGAGCGGCAACCCTTGTTGGGTCAGCCGCGCCTTGAGGGCGGGGCCGCGAATCTCCATCCCAACAGTGGCAAGGATATGGCGCGCTTCGTCCAGAATGCGAACGATCAGCGATGGGCTGATCACAGAGAGGGTTGGCTGCATGTTGTTGCTAGACGCTACATTGTGAGATGAATGTGATCGCGGCGTGCGCCGGGCGATGGGGAGCGCTGCCAACAGGTGGCTGCGCTCCCTTGCCGCTATCCTTCGGGCGTCGGTTCGACCGCGGGGGCGTCTTCCTCGGTTTGGGTCGGTTCGGCTGCGGCTGCGCCCTCATCCGCCGTTTCGGGGCCACCCTCGGGTGTGGGTAGTAACGTGAGATTATCTCACACCCCTAGACTGGGAGTCTGGCCAGAAAAT
>JAHDWG010000067.1:9074-23333 GCA_023384495.1 Caldilineaceae bacterium | reverse complement strand
CGGGGGTTAGGGACGGGGCTGTCCGCCACGGTGGCGCTTGATACGGTGGACGTAATTGTCAGCGGCCCCAAAAGCATCCTGGATGCGCTAGAATCGGACGACATCTTTGTGATTCTGAACCTGAGCAATCGACTGCCGGGTAGCCATGTGATAACCCCGGAGGTCGTCATCCCCGATGGGATTCGCAAAGAGGGGGTCTTGCCGGAAACCGTTGAGGTGATCATCGCCAGCGCGCCCATATCCAGTGGGGGGGCGCCGGTAACGGTCACGGAAAGCGCCGCTGTGACTACCACGATCACACCGACCATCTCTGTGGAAAATAGGGCCACGCCACCGGCGGCCGGCCAGGAGAGTGAATAATGCAACGTCAAAAACCGGTTCTGGCGCTGGTCGGTCGCCCGAATGTGGGCAAGTCGACTCTGTTCAACCGGCTGCTTGGGCGGCGCACTGCGATTGTGGAAGACCTGCCCGGCACCACGCGCGACCGCATTTATGGCGACAGCTATTGGAACGGCGTCGGTTTTACAGTCATCGATACGGGCGGGTTGGAGGCGCCCAGCGAGGTGGGGGCGGCGCGCCGCGCGCCGGGACAATCCGACGCGCCACCGCTGGCGCTGAACTCGGCCCGCTTTGTGTCGCACATCCAAAATCAGGCTGAAGTCGCCATTGCCGAGGCCGATGTGATCGTCTTTGTGGTCGACGGCAAAGAGGGGCTGACCGCAGCCGATGAAGATGTCGCCGAGCTGTTGCGGCGCGCCAACAAGCCGATCTTTGTCGCCGTCAACAAGACCGAAAGCGCCACCCGCCAACTCGACGCGCTGGAATTCTGGAACCTGGGGCTGGGGGAGCCATATCCCATCAGCGCCTATCATGGCGACGGCGTGGGCGACCTGTTGGATGCGATTGTCGAGGCGTTGCCCCCGTATCGCGATGAGGATGAAGTCGAGGACGACAGCATCGGCATTACCATCGTGGGGCGCCCCAATGTGGGAAAGAGCAGCCTGCTCAATGCGCTCTTGGGCGCCGAGCGGGCCATCGTGAGTGACGTGCCCGGCACCACGCGCGACCCCATCGATACCCAAATGGTCTATCATGGGCAGACGATTACGCTCATCGACACCGCGGGCATCCGGCGGCGGGGTAGTGTCGAACCCGGCATCGAGCGCTACAGCGTGTTGCGCAGCACACGTAGCATCGACCGCGCTGATGTGGCGCTGCTGCTCATCGACGCCATTGAGGGCGTCACCGCACAAGACGCCCACATCGCCGGCTATATTCTGGAGAAGGATAAGAGCGTCATTGTCGTTGTCAACAAATGGGACGCGTTGGAAAAGGATGAGCACACGATGGTCGAGTATGCTCGTCGGGTGCGTGAGGAGCTAAAGTTTCTCGACTATGTGCCGGTGCTCTTTGTCAGCGCACTGACGCGGCAGCGCGTGCACCAGGTTTTGCCGACCGCGCTGGAGGTGGTAGCGGCGCGACGGCATCGCCTCACCACCAGCGAGGTCAACAACATTCTGCGCGACGCATACGACGCCAATCCGCCACCATCCAGACAGGGACGCCCGTTGCGCATCTACTATGGCGCGCAGGTGGAAAACGATCCGCCTGGCTTTGCCATCTTTGTCAACGACCCAGAACTCATTCACTTTTCCTATGAGCGATACCTTAAAAACCGAATTCGCGCCCACTATCCATTTTTGGGGACACCGATCCGCCTCTTCTTCCGCGGGCATCATGAACGTGGCGAATAGTAGCGCCGTACAGTGCGGCTCGGGCAGGCCCACCGGCGGGTTGATGGCCGATAGAGGCCGGTTCTTGGTCAATCGTCCATCGGCTGTCGTCGGCAAAGCGCTGGCCTATGTGCGCCCACCGAGAGGGATGAGGCTCGCCGCGCGCCTGGGAGGCGCGCCATGAACCGGCTTCGACTTTATAGCATCGAACTCTTGCTGATTGTCCTGCTCATGGCGGCGGTGGGGTTCTTTGCCTACCTGGGGTCGGGGCTGATGCAATCGGCCAATTCGGCGCAGGAGTTTTCGGGGCGGCGGGCGCGCGAACAGGCCGCGCGCCAACTGGAATTTGGCCCGCGCATCACCGGCACCGAAAGCAACCAGCGGGTGGGCGACTGGCTGGCGCAAGAGCTGGTGCGCCTCAACTGGGATGTGCTGATCGAGCCGTTCACCCTGGCTGAGGGGGTGGAGGCGCGCAATGTGATCGCCACACGCACCGGCCCCACCTCTGGCGCGCCGGTGGTGATCTTGGGGGCGCACTACGACAGCCGCTTGGTTTCAGACGCCGACGGCAATCCCGCCAATCACACGCTGCCCACACCCGGCGCCAACAGCGGCGCTTCAGGTCCGGCGCTGTTGCTGGAGCTTGCCCGCACGCTGGATGTAGAAGCAACAGGTCACACGGTCTGTTTGGTCTTCTTCGACGCCGAAAGCAATGGGGGCTTACCCGGCTGGGAGCCCCACGTGGGCAGCCGTTATTTTCTGGAGCGGCTCAACGATGTGCCGCGCTGCCTCAACCCGCGCCTGGCCGTTATTGTGGACCTGGTGGGCAATGCCAATCAACAGATTTTCATCGAACAGACAAGCGACCCGGCCATCAGCACAGCCATTTGGCAAGTGGCCGGCCAGGAAGGCTACGGCAACCGCTTCCGCAACGAGGCGCGCTGGGCCATGCCGTCCGCACACACCGTGTTTCAGGCCGCAGGGATTCGAGCCGCCGTGGTTGCGGATTTTGACTATCCGCACCGATTTACACTCGAAGATACGTTGGACAAATTGAACGAACAGAGCTTTACCGCCGTGGGGCGGACGCTGGAGATCTGGTTGGAGAGTGGCGCGCCGATTGGCGAATAGCGGTAATTTCTGCACTTGACAAGCCACAAGCCAAGCCTTACAATGGGAATCATAAATCACATGCCAGAACGGTTCCATATTGTGGAACCACCTGTTTTGCTCTAGTGTAGACCCTATTGTTGATCGATCCGGTGTTGTGGGGAGCTGTCGCAGCAAGGGTGTCATGGCCGCGATTCAGTCGTTGACACGAGCATTTGAGATTCTGCGCGCGGTTGCCAGCGATGACGACGGACGGTCGCTGGTCGAGATTGCGCGGTGCGTGCAGTTGCCCAAAAGTACGGTCTCGCGCATGCTCGCCACGCTGGAGCAGATCGGCGCAGTGGAGCGCGTCGCCCAGCCCGATGGCTTTCGTATTGGCGCCGAGATCATGGCATTGGCGGCCCAGGTCGCCTATCCCCGCAACCTGGTGGCCATTGCGCATCCCTTTCTGCAAGAATTGGCGCACGCCGCCGGTGAGACAGTCGCCCTCGGTGTGCCCGATGGTGACCAGGTCTATTACGCCGATCAGGTGGACAGTTGGCGCAACCTACGGCTCAAAGATTGGACAGGTCATCGCCTTCCCCTCTATGCCACGTCCGACGGCAAACTCTATCTGGCTCACATGCAGGCAACAGCGCTGGAAGAATACCTGAGCCACCCGCTCTACCCCCACTCGCCCTATACCATCGTCGAGCCGGCGCGCCTGCGCCAGCAGTTGGCCGAAATCCGTCGGCAGGGCTACGCCTGGAATCACCGTGAGTATGACCCCGATATCGTCAGTGTGGCCGCACCTGTTTGGGACGAGCATGGCGAGCTGGTGGCGTCCGTGTGCATGTTCGGCCCCTTCTTTCGCTTCCCCGCGGCCGATGGTTATGACGACGCAGTTGCGCTGACGGTCACCGCCGCGCGCAAGATCAGCGGGCGCCTGCACGGCCTGCGCCAACGGATGGGCGAGAACACGGACGGTCTATTGCCATCATGAGTATGCTACACATGCGCGAAGCGCGCCGGTGGCCCGGCAGCGAATGGCTCAAGGATCGCCCGCGCGCGCTTGAACGGATCTATGACTGGGCGGAACGGCTGTTACGCTTGCTCTACCCGCTGCTCAATCGGATCAGCCCCAAGGCCACCGAGCGGCTCTTGATCTGGTCCGAAGAGGTTGGCAAGGGCTATCTGTTTAATTGCCAGATGTGCGGCCAATGCATCCTTCACAGCACGGGGATGACCTGCCCGATGAACTGCCCGAAAAATCTGCGCAACGGCCCTTGTGGCGGCGTGCGGCGCGACGGCCATTGCGAGGTGATTCCGGAACGGATGTGTGTTTGGGTGCAGGCATGGGAGCGGAGCCAGGCGATGCCCCGCTACGGCCACGAGATCACACTCATCCAGCCGCCGGTGGATCGCTCGCTGCACAGGACATCGGCCTGGATCAACCTGCTGGAAGGCATCGACACCCAAACGCCGCCAGGGTGGGGGACCAATCATGGCTCATCCTGAACAACCTCTTCGCACCAACAGCCGCCTAGAACGCGTGCTCCGTTCGGGCCGTTTTGCGGTGACCGCCGAACTCAATGCGCCCGATAGCGCCAACCCGGAGGATGTCTACCGCAACGCGCTGGTGCTGGCCGAGGTCTGCGACGCCATCAACGCCACCGACGGTTCGGGGGCCAATTGTCACATGAGCAGCCTGGGCTGTTGCGCGCTACTCGTGCGCGCCGGCTATGAGCCTGTGCTCCAGGTTGGCTGCCGCGACCGCAACCGCATTGCCATCCAGGGCGATCTGCTGGGCGCGGCTGCACTGGGCGTGCGGAATGTGCTCTGCCTCACCGGCGACGACGTCACCGCCGGCGACCAACCACAAGCCAAGCGCGTCTTCGACTTTGACAGCATCCAATTGCTACAGACGGCGCGGATCATGCGGGATGACGGCGTCTTTCTCAGCGGGCGCAAGCTGACGACGCCGCCGAGGCTCTTTTTGGGCGCCGCCGAAAACCCATTTGCGCCCCCCTATGATTTTCGCCCGCTGCGGTTGGCAAAGAAAGCGGACGCGGGCGCCGATTTTATCCAGACCCAATATTGTTTCGACGTACCGCGGCTGGCGCAGTTTATGCAGCGCGTGCGCGACCTGGGGCTGCACGAGCGGCTTTACATCCTGGTGGGTGTCGGGCCGTTGCGATCGGATAAAGCAGCCGAATTCATGCGCACAAAAGTCCCCGGCGTCTGGATCCCCGACACGGTTGTCGACAGACTGGCCAAAACCCCTGCCAAACAGAAAGCCGAAGAGGGCAAGCGCATTTGCATCGAGATCATCGAGCAGGTGCGCCAGATCGAAGGTGTTCATGGGATTCATCTCATGGCCTATCGTCAGGAGGAGACAGTCGCCGAGATTGTCCACCGCGCCGGCCTGCTGCCCCGGCAGCGTGGCGAGCGCAACCGACAGCGCGCGGCGAGCGCCGTGACGGGCGCGCAGCAAGCGGAGAGGCGGATTTGAGGGCGTTCACTACGAGAGGAGCGTTTTACGCGTGAGCACCAAAAAAGTTCCCAGCGACATTGAAATTGCCCAGGCGGCGACGTTGCTGCCGATTGAGGCCATTGCCGAAGAGATGGGTCTCGACCGTAGCGACATTGAGTTCTATGGCGACGCCATGGCCAAGGTCAAGCTTGAGGCCATCGACAAGCTCAAGGAGCGACCCAATGCCAAATATGTGGTGGTGACGGCCATCACGCCGACGCCGTTGGGCGAGGGCAAGTCGACCACCACCGTGGGGCTGGGGCAGGCGTTCCACCATATTGGCAAGAGGGCCACCGTGGCCGTGCGCCAGCCATCCCAAGGCCCGACCTTTGGGATCAAGGGCGGCGCGGCGGGGGGCGGCTACAGCCAGATTGTCCCCATGGAGCAATTCAATCTCCACCTGACGGGTGACCTGCACGCGGTGACCGCGGCCAACAATCTGCTCGCCGCCATGATCGACAATCACATCTATCATGGCAACGAACCCCAAATCAATCCTAACACCATCACCTGGCGCCGTGTGCTCGACGTGAGCGACCGAGACCTGCGCAACATCGTGGCCGGGTTGGGCGGTTCGGGCGATGGCGTCCCGCGGCAGACTGGTTTTGACATCACGGTCGCCAGCGAGGTGATGGCGATCCTGGCGTTGACCACCAGCCTACGCGATATGCGCGAACGCTTCGACCGCATCGTCATCGGCCAGAGCGTGGACAAGAAGCCGATTACCGCCGGGCAACTGAGGGCCGCCGGCGCCATGACGGTGCTGATGAAAGAGGCGATCAAGCCCAACCTCATGCAAACGCTGGAGAACACCCCGGCGCTGGTCCACGCCGGCCCCTTCGCCAACATCGCCCACGGCAATAGTTCGATTCTGGCCGACCAGATCGGCATTAAGTGCGGCGATTTTCTTGTTACCGAGGCCGGTTTCGGGGCGGATATTGGCGCCGAGAAGTTTTTCAACATCAAATGTCGCTACAGCGGGCTACGCCCCGATGCCGCCGTGCTTGTCGCCACGGTGCGGGCGCTCAAGTTGCACACCGGCAAATATCGCGTCGTACCGGGCAAACCGCTCCCCGACGAGATGGTGACGGAGAACCCCGAAGATGTCTACGTGGGGGCCTCCAATCTGCGCAAGCAGATCGAAAACCTGCTCAAACATGGCGTCAGCCCCGTGGTCTGCATCAATCACTTTGCGAGTGACTTTCAGAGCGAAACCGACGCCATCTTCCGCGTGGCCAAGGAGATGGGGGTGCGCTGCGCGTTGGCCAATCATTGGGCCGAGGGTGGCGCAGGGGCCACGGACCTGGCGCAGGCGGTAGTGGAAGCGGCCAACGAGCCGACCGAGTTTCGATTTCTCTATGCGGTGGAACAGCCGATCAAGGCCAAGATCGAGACCATCGCGAAGGAAATCTACGGCGCCGCCGATGTGGTATATGAGGCGAAGGCGGAAACGCAGATCCGCCAGTACGAGCGGAGTGGCTTTGGCAACCTGCCCATCTGCATGGCCAAGACGCACCTGAGCCTTTCCGCCGACCCGAATCTGAAGGGGGCGCCCACCGGCTTTAGCCTGCCCATCCGTGAGGTGCGCGCCAGCGTGGGCGCCGGGTTTATCTACCCGCTGGTGGGCGAAATGCGCACCATGCCCGGCCTGCCCAGCCACCCCGCAGCGGAGCAGGTGGACATCGACTTTGAGACGGGGCGTGTGGTGGGGCTGTTCTAAGCGTCTATCCGAATCACTCTGCGGCCTACTTTTCAGACAGGTGTGTTGGTTCGGTCCGCAACTGTTATTCGGATGGGTTCTCGGCTCGACGTTGTGCATGAAAAAACCTTGGCATTGCTGTACTTTAATAACTCTGTGGTATAAAGAGCGAAGCGGCGCGGCATGAACCGAACCATGCTCGCGACCGGCGATTCATGAAGGGTGGCTACGAATGAGCTATACAGAATTGAACTTGGAAGACCTGTACTTGCAAATGCAGGATGATTTGTATGATGGGCTGAAAGAGGAAATACCGGAACAGGTGCAGGAAGCGCTGCGGCGCGGGCAGACGCCCCAGGAGATCCTGGATGGGGGGTTGGTGGCGGGGATGGACATCGTCGGCGTCGACTTCCGCGATGGCATCCTGTTTGTGCCCGAGGTGTTGATGGCCGCCAATGCCATGAAGGCCGGGATGGAGATCCTGCGCCCGCTGCTCACCGAAACCGGCGCCGAGCGCATCGGCACTGCGGTGATGGGCACGGTCAAGGGCGACATCCACGACATCGGCAAGAACCTGGTGGCCATGATGTTGGAGGGCGCCGGCTTTGAGGTCATCAATCTGGGCATCAATGTGGATGCCGAAAAATTCATTGCGGCCATCAAGGAACACCAGCCCGACATCCTCGGCATGAGCGCACTGTTGACCACCACCATGCCCTACATGAAGGTGGTGGTGGACACACTGGGCGAAGAAGGCATGCGCGACGACATCTACGTAATGGTGGGGGGCGCGCCCGTCACCGAAAACTTCGCCCGCGAGGTAGGCGCCGACGCCTATGGCCGCGACGCCGCGGTCAGCGTCGAGATCGCCAAGTCCTACATGATCCGCCGGCGGCAGAAGCTGGCCCAACCGGCGTGAGTGGCGTTACCGTCGGCATCAGACCGAGCAAAGCATAGACAACCAAGGAACCGTCATGGCTCAGGCACTACCCATGGAGACCCGGCAGGCCATGCTTCGCCGCATGTTGGAGATCCGCATTGCCGAAGAAGAGATCCAGCAGATGTTTTTGCAGAATCTGATCCGCGGCACCACGCACCTCTGTATCGGGCAGGAGGGCTGTTCGGTGGGCGTGGCGCACGCCATGCAGCCGGGCGATACCGTCACCTGCACCTATCGGGGCCACGGCCATGCACTGGCGCTGGGCATGACCATGAAGGCGCTGATGGCCGAGATGATGGGCAAGGCGAGCGGCTGCTGCAAGGGCAAGGGCGGCTCCATGCACATGACCGACGCCGCGGCCGGCCTGCTCGGCGCCAACGCGATTGTGGGCGCCCAGTTGCCGATTGCCGTGGGCGCGGCGCTCACCTATCAGGTGAAAGGGCTGCCGCACGTGGCCGTCACTTTCTTTGGCGACGGCGCGGCCAACATTGGCGCTTTCCACGAGGCGCTCAACATGGCCGCCGTCTGGAAGCTGCCGGTGGTGTTCTGCTGTGAAAACAACATGTACGGCGAATATAGCGCCCAACACAAGACCACGCCCGTGGCCGACATTGCCACCCGCGCCATCGCCTACAACATGCCCGGCATGGTGGTGGACGGCCAGGACGTGGAGACGGTCCACGCCAAAATGAGCGAGGCGCTCGCCCGCGCCCGCGCCGGCGATGGCCCGACGCTCGTCGAATTCAAGACCTATCGCTATCGCGGCCACTCGCGCACCGATACCGCGCCCTATCGCCCTGCCGGCGAGTTGGACGAGTGGCTCCAGCGCGACCCCATCGATATCCTCAAGCGGCGCATGATCGACGATGGCCAACTGGATGAGACCGAGTTCCAAGAGATGAAAGAGGGGGCAGGCGCTCTGGTCTACGAAGCCATCGAATACGCCAAGGCTGAGCCCTACCCCCCGCTCGAAGAGCTGCTGACCGATATCTATTACGAAAAATGATTTACGCATGTGCTTGTTGTCCGACCCATGTTCGTACATCGTAAATCCACCCTGGAGCAATTATGGCCGTCATGACCTATCGCGAAGCCGTCTGCAAGGCGTTGGCCGATGAGATGCGCGCCGATGAAAATGTGATCTTTTTTGGTGAGGATGTGGCCGAGGCCGGCGGTGTCTTTAAGGTAACGCCCGGCCTGTTTGAAGAGTTTGGCCCCAATCGCGTGCGCGATACGCCGATCTCCGAACAGGCGATCATCGGCGCCGCGCTGGGGTCGGCGATCACAGGCCTGCGCCCGGTGGCCGAATTGATGTTCGCCGACTTTGTGCCCGTGGCCATGGATCAGATCGTCAACCAGATCGCCAAATATCGCTACATGAGCGGCGGCCAGTTCAAGGCCCCGCTGACGATTCGCGCCGCCCAAGGCATGGCCTTTGGCTTTGGCACACAACATTCGCAAACCGCCGAATCGTGGCTTATGAGCATACCGGGGATCAAGGTCGTCTCGCCGGGCACGCCCACCGACGCCTATGGCCTGTTGCGCGGCGCCATCCGCGAAGACAATCCGGTGATCGTGCTCGAACACAAAGGGCTTTACAACCTAAGCGAAGAGGTTCCCGACGACACGGGCCCCATGGCGCTGGGGCAGGCCCAGGTGCGGCGCTCGGGCAAGGATGTCACCGTGGTGGCGATCCAGTTGATGCTCCACCGCACGCTGGAGGCCGCCGAGTTGCTGGCCACAGAGGGTATCGACGTGGAGGTCATCGACCCGCGCAGCATGGCCCCGCTGGATGAAGAGACCATCCTCCAATCCATCGCCAAGACCAACCGGCTCGTGGTGGTGGAGGAGGCGCCCCACGGCGCAGGCTGGGGGGGGGACATTGTCTCGCTGGCCGCCGACAAGGGCATCTTCTGGCTGGAAGCGCCCGTAAAGCGGGTCAACATGGGCGGCTCGCTCATCCCCTACAGCCCCCCGCTGGAAGACGCCGCCATCCCCAATGTGGCGCGCATTGCGCAGACGATCCGCGAAGTGATGGCGGCGTAAACGTCCCACAGATAGCAACGCCTAGGGGCGGCCCCAATGGGCCGCCCCAATTTTCGTGCAAGAAACCAGCCCTGACGGCCGGATAGAAATCCCGTCCTATTTTCGAATCAGAGGGAGATGCGACGTAAACGACGGTGGCGCGGCGGCCTCAAGGCTGACCGCCACGCTTGCACTGGCCGCCACCGCGTTCCCCGCCGGCGGCTGCCCGATAGCGACGACGCTGTTGACCAGCGGGCCGGGCCGATCCGCGTCGGCGGGCGTGTAGGCAGCCTGGCCGCTGGCAGATGCGCCGGGCGCCAGCACCGTCTGGCTCAACACAATGGCGCCCAGCCGGTCATCACTGACGGTGACACTGGTGAGCGTCACATCTCCAATGTTGGTTACCTCATACGTGTAGATGATGGGTTCGCCCACTTCGACCTGCGCCGCGCTGGCTGCCACGACCACTGTCAACGCCGGGCTGCTCAGCAGCTCGGTGGCGGCGGTCAGCACATTGGTAAAGGTGTGCCCCCAGGCCGTAGTGGCCGTGACAATGAAAGTATTTATCAATGGGCCACTCAGATCTTGTTCTTGCACTTCATAGGCGCGCCATGCCAACGCCCGTTCACCGGGCGCAAGTTGAGTGGGCGAAAGCGAAATCTCGCCGATGAACTCATCGAAACCCGTCACACTGTACAAAGTCACGTTGCCGTTGTTGCGCACACGATAGTTAAAGACGATGGTGTCGCCCACCCTTGCCTCTGTCCTGTCGGGGATGATGATGGGCTGCGAACGCCAGCGACCATAGAGTTCGACGGTTGCTTCGGCCTCGGCGCTCACCACATCGCCACCTATCGCGACCCCCTCTGCCGTCACGCGGCTGGTCAACAAATTGGGGACATCGGCCTCGTCAACCACATGAATGGCCGTCGCTGTCATCACCTCTCCCGGCGCCAACGTTGTCTGGGTCAGCGTAATTACCCCTACATGCTCATCGGTGATGCTCAGACCCTCAATGAGCACATTGCCGATATTGGCAAGGCGATAGGTATAGGTGATCGTGTCGTTCACACTGGCGCGATTGGGCTGAACCGTCTTGGTGACGGTCAGCGCCGGGGTGCTATCGAGCAGGAGCGATGCGCTGGCCGTGGCGCTGATGGGCGGGCCCACCAGTGGCGTCGCCGTCACCGTCACCGTGTTGACCAGCGGGCCGGGCAGATCGTCCATCGCCACCGTATAGACGCGCTGCGCACTGGTGGATTCATCCGGCGCCAGGGTCGCGCTGGGGAGTGTGATCGCGCCCAATCGGTCATCGAACGCGGTCAGGTTGGTCAGCAGCACATCACCACTGTTGCTAATGGTATAGGTATAGGTGACCACGTCACCGGCTTCGGCCTGCTGTGGGGCGACATGCTTGACCACGGTCAATGCCGGGCCGACGAGCGTCACCGTGGCGCTTGCGCTGGCGCTCACGGGCGGGCCCGCGGGCGGTATCGCCGAGGCGACAACGGTGTTGACCAGCGGGCCGGGCATGTCGGCCTGGCTGACCAGATAGGCCACTACATGGGTGATTGCCTGGTCGGGGGAAAGCGTGGTGGCGGCGAGCGCCAGCGGCCCCAAGCGGTCGTCTTCGGCGATTAGACTGTCGAGCGTCACATCGCCGGTATTGGTCAGATGGTAGCTGTAGGTCAGCGTCACCCCGGGGGCGGCCACCGCGGGTGACACGCTTTTGGCAATCGCGAGCGCCGGGCTGCTGATGAGCGTCACGGTGGCGATTGCGCTTGCCTGCACAGGCGTCTCACCGTCGACAACGCCGCTGACCGCGACTGTATTGGTGAGCGGGCCAGGCAGATCATCCTCGCTAACGGTATAGGTGCGTACACCGGTCACCACTTCGCCGGCGGCCAGTTCGGTCACGCCCAGCGGCACAACGCCCAGCGGATCATCCAACGCCTGCACATCGGTGATCAACGCCGTGCTGAGGTTTTCGACCACATAGGTGTAGGTGATCATCTGACCCACACCGGCGATGGCGGGCGACGCTACTTTGGTGACAGTGAGGGCCGCTTGGCCAAGCGCCAACTGTCCATCGGCTGCGGTTTGTTCTGCTCTCGCGGCGCCCACAACCGGCTCTGTGCGGTCGTTTAGCATGATGACCAGCCCGGCCAACAGCAGCAGCCCAAGCCCGATCATACGTCCAACTTGCTTCATCGGTATCGTCTCTCCGTCCCATGTCCAGCCCATTCGATGGCGTATCCTGTATGACGGCTACGCCGCTCATCGATTCTACCCCACGCACATCTGTCTCAACAACCCGCCGGTGCTGTCAGTCGCCTGACAAAATAATCAGGACTTACGCACGCCTTGACTGGGCTTGATAGATTGAGTGTTGATCTTCCCTGGTGCGTTTCAGGCGTTGCGTACGTTGTGACTAGTAGACTGACCATTTAGTTTTTGTACACGGATTGCGTAGATAAACACGGATTTCCATTGGCTGTTATCTGCGCTCATCTGCGCAATCCGTGTACGATTCTAAAAATTAAACAGTCGTACTACTAGGATGGTCTGGAACGTTCACAACAGACGCATCCGCGACGTATCGCCATAATAGCCTGTATGTGTTCACGCTTGTCTAGCCGCGGTGGTGACTATGCCAGATTGTGATGTGCTGATGATCGGCGCCGGCCACAATGCCCTCGTCTGCGCAGGATATCTGGCGCAGGCCGGCTACCGGGTCATCATGCTCGAACGACGCCATACCGTGGGCGGCGCGGTGGTGACCGAAGAGCACATCCCCGATTTCAAGTTTGACCTGGGCGGCTCGGCGCACATCCTGATCCACCACACGCCGATCATCCAAGACCTGCGGCTCCACGCCTATGGACTGGCGTATATCGACCTCGACCCGCTCTTCTTCGCCCCCTTCCCCGACGGCAGCCAGATCACCCTTTGGAAGGACATCGACCGCACCTGCGAGAGTATCGCCGCGATTTCGCCGGTGGACGCAGAGAACTATCGCCGCTTTGTGGAGCGGTGGACGCCGCTCGCCGAGGGGATGGTGCGCAGCTTCCAAGAGCCGCCCACCGCGGGCAACCTCTTGCGCAACCTCATCTGGCGCACGGGCCGCGGCGATGAGCGCTTCGAGCAGCTCAGCCAGATTCTGCGCGGCTATGGGCAAGTGCTGCGCCAAAGTTTTGTCGACCCACGCGTCCAGGCGCTGGTCGGGTGGATGGCGGCGCAGTCGGGGCCACCGCCCGGTGAGCCGCTCTCTTCGCCCTTTGCGCTCTGGCACCCCATGTATCACCGCAGCGGCATGAAGCGCCCGCGCGGCGGCTCAGGCATGTTGACGCAGGCACTGGCGCGCATGGTCCAGGCCCACGGCGGGCAGATCATCGCCGGCGCGCCCGTCAGCCGCATCCTGGTGGAGCGGGGGCGGGCCGTGGGCGCCGAGACCGCAGGCGGCATCCGGGTGACGGCGCGGGCGGTGGTGTCGGGCGCGCATATCCACACCACCATGCAGCTGTTGGGCGCGGCGGCCCCCGCACAGGCGCGCCGGCTTGTGGACGGGACGCGCATTGGCAATGGCTTTGGCATGATCGTCCGCTACGCCCTGCGCGAGTTGCCCAATTACACGGCGCTGCCCAGCCCACCCGGCGGTGAGCCTGGCCCCCAACACCGGGCGCTCCAGTTTATTTGCCCCGACCTGGCCTATCTGGAGCGCGCCTATGGGGATTACCTGGGGGGCCAACCGTCGCGCGACCCGGCGCTGATCGCGATGACCTTTTCCGCCGCCGACCCAACGTTGGCGCCGCCGGGGCATCATACGCTCTTTCTCTGGGGGCAATACTACCCCTACGAGCTGGCCGGCGGCCAATCGTGGGATGCGATCGGCCAGGCCGTGGCCAACCGCATGTTGGACAAACTGGCTGAATACGCGCCGAATGTCAACGGCGCGGTCATGGGTCAACTGGTCGAGCACCCGCTCTATTTGGAACGCGAACTGGGGCTGCTGCGCGGCAATGTCATGCACCTGGAGATGTCGATTGACCAAATGTTCATGTTGCGCCCAGCCCTGACCATGAGCCATTATCGCGGCCCGGTGGCGGGCCTCTACCTTACCGGCGCCAGCACCCATCCCGGCGGGGGCATCATGGGCGCGGCCGGGCGCAACGCCGCACAAGTCGTATTACGTGATTTGGAACGCAAAAAAGTGTAGCGATTTCCGATTGGTGAACTGCTC
>JAHDWG010000067.1:0-9064 GCA_023384495.1 Caldilineaceae bacterium | reverse complement strand
AAATCTCAAATCCAAAATCGTAAATCTGAAATCTAAAATCCTATGACTTACTTTGGCTTTCTGGCCCAGTTTGTGGGCATACCGCTGTTGATCTTGTTGTTGCTGACCTGGTGGGACGCGCGCTGGGGGAAGACGCTGCCCGATCGGCTGCACAGTTGGCCGGCCCGCTTTGTGATCCTGGCGCATGTGGTTGTGGCCGTGCTCTACACCACCCCGTGGGACAACTATCTGGTGGCCACGGGCGTCTGGTGGTATGATCCGAAACTGGTGACCGGCCTGGTGTTGGGTTGGGTGCCGATTGAGGAATACACCTTCTTTGTGCTGCAAACCGCGGCCATGGGCCTGTTGGTCGTCTTCCTGGCCAAACGGCTGCCGATGCCCAGCCAGCCGGCCAGCGCGCCGCCCGCCCAGGGGCGCCTGCGCATTGTCGCCACAGCCGTGGTTGCGGGTGTCTGGCTCGTCTCCACGGTGGTTTTGCTCTCGGGCTGGGCGCCGGGGACCTATCTGACGCTGATCCTGTCGTGGGCGCTGATCCCCGTGCTGGCCCAGGTGGCGCTGGGTGCAGACATCCTCTGGCGTTACCGGCGGCTCGTCTTCTGGGCGCTGGTCCCGGCCACGCTCTATTTGGGGTGGGCCGATGCGCTCGCCATCGGCGCCGGCACATGGACCATCGACCCCGCGCAGACCACGGGGATCCATATCGGGTCGCTGCCGCTGGAAGAGGGTCTCTTTTTCTTCATGACCAACCTGCTGGTTGTCTTTGGCGTGGTGTTGG
The DNA here is from genome assembly GCA_023384495.1 of Caldilineaceae bacterium. Classification (GTDB taxonomy): domain Bacteria; phylum Chloroflexota; class Anaerolineae; order Caldilineales; family Caldilineaceae; genus CFX5. Next base: position 8,289 of record JAHDWG010000067.1, on the reverse strand, counting down.
TGTTGGCCCGTGAGAGCCAGTCACGCGCGCCGGTCGCATTGGTCGAATTTCTGCGCCGGGTCTCCGGTCGCCCAGCCAAGGGGAGTCCGCTTCATGTCTGACGCACAGTCTGTGATGGTTCGCTTCACCGTCAATGGGGGTGAGTGCTACCGCGGCGAGATGCCCGCCCATGACGTGGTGCATCTGGCGTTGGACCGGCTGCTGCCGCCCCATGTCCTCGCCAACCACCGGATCTCAGTCTACAAGGGGGATGATCTCATCTACCCCGACATGTTTTTGCACGAGATTGTGGCGCACTATGGCGACGCCGACTTTGCCGTCCGCGCCGCAGCGTTGGACATGACGAGCGAGGCGCCCTTCACTAATTTTGGTTTTGACCACCTGGCGCTGGCCTTCGAGGATCGCCAGGCGGCCAAACGATTTTTTGCCGATGGGCTGGGCTTGCACGTTGCGCGCGACGATGAGCACCTGACGGTGGTGACCAGCGGCAACACGGCGATCTTTCTCTTTGACTTCAACCCCGACGCCCCGCTGGCGCCACCCGCGCCCAGCCGTATTCACCACCTGGGTTTCGTGGTGGACAACCTGGAGGCCGTCGCTGCCCACCTCAGGCGTCACTTTCCCCAGTTTCTGGGCGACTTTACGCTGCTGGAACGGGTGGAGCGCTGGAGTCTCTACGGCCATGTGCAGATCGGCTCGATCCGCTTCATGATCCAGCTCAGCCAGATCAAGCCTCAGTTCCGTGGGCTGACCACACCCACCGCCATGGGCGCGGCGCGCGAGTTCTACGACTACGCCAGCCGCGATTATGGCGTCCGCCTGGGGTGAACACTCCGCAGGTACGGTATGGAAACCGCACCTACGATTTGTGCGCTCTTTGTTTGTTTTTCTCTATCAGCGACTGAAAATGAAGCGCCTGAGGGCGCTTTCCATTGTTAAAAGCCGGATTTATCCGTCGCTGCTCTTCTCGTAGGAGGCCAATAGAACGTGATGCATATCGACGCGCTGCGCGGGCAGCTTTGGCGGCTACCCCCGCTGCCCATCGCGCTGCTTGCCGCGTGGGTGCTGACCATGATCAGCATCCCCATCCTGCGCTGGACGGTGGGCGACGACGCCCTGCCGTGGGCGGTGAGCGCGGGGGTTGTGCTCCAGGCCGCCGCTGTCCTCGCCACGTTGCATCACGCCTGGGGCGCCCGGCAGACGCTGCAAGCCGTGGCGCTGACCCTGCCGTTGGCATGGCTGGTCGAGTTTGTCGGCAGCAAGACGGGGTTGCCCTTTGGCGAATACCACTACACCGAGTTGCTGCGGCCACAGCTCGGCGGTGTGCCGCTGCTCATCCCGCTGGCGTGGCTGATGATGTTGCCGCCGGCGTGGGCGGCCGCGCAACGGATTGTGGGCGCGGGGCGCAACTGGCGCTTTGTGCTGTGCAGCGCGGCCGCCTTTACGGCGTGGGATTTCTTTCTTGACCCGCAGATGGTGGGGTGGGGCTACTGGGTGTGGGCGCAACCGGGCGGCTACTTTGGCATTCCGTGGGTCAACTTTGTCGGCTGGTTTCTCAGCGCGGCGCTGATCACCGGCGTGGTCTATGCCGCGCGCTGGGCCGCCACACCCACGCGCCCGGTCGAGCCGCCGCTGCCGGGGCTGCTGCTCGTGATCTACACCATCACCTGGCTGCTGCAAAGCATTGGCCAACTCGTCTTCTGGGGGATGCCCGGGCCGGCGCTGGCGGGCTTTGCCGTCATGGGCGTCTTTGTAGGGATCGCGTGGTATAATCAACAATAAAATAGATCACCCAGCCAGGATGCCGCACCGTGAGATTCAAGGTCATCAGCGAAATACGAGGCGTCGAAACAATCGGGCGTGGCTTGGGCGTCGATGCGCGTCGCTTCCTGAACATGACCTATGGGCAGGGCCGCTGGCGCAAGATGAAAGGCGTCGCTGAAGTCGAATATAGCAATGGGGAAATCTGGTTGGTTGAAATTCATTGGTATGAGGCGCACGGAATTGGGCGCAGGCGCGAAAAGGACAAACGCAGGATACGGAGAATTGCATGAGCTATGTGAAGTGTGTCAACAATAAAGCCTATATTCAATTTCAGGATCAACCCATCGACGATGCCGAAACGACCGATCTGACCATCGGCAAGGTCTACAAAGCAGCGCCACAGACCGAAGATGATCGCCGTCTTGGGGGATTGCGCGTCTTTGACGACAGCGGTGAAGATTACCTATTCCCCGCCGACTACTTCGAGCCTTATACCTACAACCGAGACGACGAATCGTTGGAGCCGGCCACGATCTATTTGAGCAAGTATGTAAAGAACATTCTCCATGCCGAAGCGCGGGCGGCGCAGAAGTCGGTCAGTGCGCTCGTGCGCGAGTGGATCGATGAGCGGCTCGATCTGCCGGCGCATTGACGGCGCTTCCCCTTGACCAAGACCGCTGTGAACCATGTTCGGAATAGGCTGGTTTCTCCTGGCGTTTCTCTGTGGCTCGCTGCCCTTTTCGGTCTGGATCGGGCGGCTGGCGCTGGGCGCCGATATCCGCCAATATGGGGACGCCAACCCCGGCGCCACCAATGTGCTGCGCGCCGGCGGCAAGGGCGCAGCCGCGGCGGCGCTGCTGCTCGACTTTCTCAAGGGCGCGATCCCCGTGGGGCTTGCCCATTTCCAAGGGGGGTTGAACGGCTGGCCGCTGGCTGCAGCGGCGGTGGCGCCGGTGCTCGGCCACGCCTTCTCGCCATTCCTCGGTTTGCGGGGCGGCAAGGCGGTTGCAGTCACCGGCGGCGTCTGGTGCGGGCTGACGGGCTGGGAAGGGCCGGCCATTGGCGGGCTGCTGCTCGGGCTGGCCTATGCGTTGATCGCGGTGGATGCCTGGGCCGTCATGGCGGCGCTGGCCGGGTTGCTGGGCTACCTGCTGTTGGCGCCGGCGGCCTGGAACCTGCTCGACGCCCGCCCCGAACCGTGGGTGATCCTCGTCGCGTGGCTGGGTAATGTCGCCATCCTTGCCTGGAAGCATCGCCGCGGCCTGGCCCGCCCGCTTGCGCTCCGCACCCGCCAATTCCGCCGCACCCCATGACGCTCGCCTCGCTCTTTGTGCTGCTCGCCATCGTCGCCACCGTCGCCCTGGCGGGGATGTTGGCCGTGGCCGCGCTCAACGCCATTGGCTTCCCCCGCCTGGCGGCAGCCAGTCCCGCCCCGTCGTCGCTGCCCGCCGTCTCGGTGCTGATCCCTGCCCGCAACGAGGCGGCCAATATTGGCGCGACGGTGCGAATGCTGTTGGCGCAGAGCTACCCCACCTTTGAACTGCTCATATTGGATGACCAATCCACCGACGGCACCGGCGAGGTTGCGCGCCAGGCGGCTGCGGGCGACCCACGGCTGCGCGTTCTGGGTGGCGCGCCGCTGGCTGCGGGTTGGCTGGGCAAGAACTGGGCCTGCCACCAGTTGGCCCAGGCGGCGCGCCATGATCTGCTCCTCTTTACCGATGCGGATGTACGCTGGCAGCCGGGCGCGTTGGCCGCGGTCGTCGCCCACCGGCAGACAAGCAGCGCCGCTCTGTTGACCATCTGGCCCACGCAGGTGACAGTGACCTGGGGCGAGCGGCTGGTGGCGCCGCTGATGGCGTTGGCGGTGCTGGCCTATTTGCCCGTGTGGCTGGCTCATCACTCCCCCTATGTGCTGGCGGCGGCGGCCAATGGACAATGTCTGCTCTTCACCCGCCGCGGCTATGCACAGTGCGGCGGCCATAGCGCAGTGCGGGGCGAAATCATCGAGGATGTGCGGCTGGCGCAACGGGTCAAGGCGGTGGGGTTGGCGTTGCGTATGGCCGACGGGGCCGGCCTGCTCCAAACACGCATGTATCATAACTGGGGCGAGGTACGCGACGGCTACGCCAAAAACATCCTGGCCGGGCACTGGAACTCGCCGGCGCTGCTGCTCTTTTCCGCCCTCTTCCATCTGCTTGTCTTTGTGGGCCCGTGGCTCTGGCTGGGCGCCGGGTTGTTTGCAAGCGAGACGCTGGGCTGGCCACAGTGGCCGGTCGCGCTGATCGTCATGGGCATCAGCGTGCGCGGGCTGACCGCGGCCATGACCCAACAGCGGCTGCGCGACGCGCTGCTGCTACCCATCTCAACGCTGCTGATGTGCTGGATCGCAACCCAGGCGCTCTGGTGGCGGTTGCGCCACGGCGGGCCAATCTGGAAAGGAAGGGTGATTCGATGACCGGTGAACAGATTCTCATCATCGGCGCGGGGATTGGGGGGCTGAGCGCGGCCATCCGGCTGGCGGCGGCGGGGCGGCGCGTCACGGTGGTGGAGCAGAACCGCGCGCCCGGCGGCAAAATGAGCGAAGTGCGCGCCGCCGGTTTCCGCTGGGACACAGGCCCCTCGGTGATCACCATGCGCCATGTCTTTGCCGACCTTTTTGCGGCAGCCGGTCGCCGGCTCGATGACTATCTGACGTTGCTCCCCGTCGAGCCGCTGACGCGCTATTTCTATCGCGACGGGGTCGTGCTCGACGCAACGAGCAATCTCGCCGACATGGCGCGTCAGATCGAGGCTATCGAGCCGCGCGATGTGGAGGGCTATCTGCGTTTTCTGGCCTATGCGGCGCGGCTGCACCGGATCACCGGGCCGGTCTTTGTCTACGACGAGCCGCCGACGCCGGCGCGCCTGCTCCGCCTGCCGCTGTGGGATGTGCTTCGGGTGGACCCCTGGCTCACCATGGCTCAGGCGATCCGCCGCCACGTGCGTTCGCCCCACCTGCGCCAACTGTTGGGTCGTTTCGCCACCTATGTGGGGGCCAGCCCCTATCAGGCGCCGGCCACCCTGAGCGTGATCGCCCACGTCGAGTTGACCGGCGGCGTCTGGTATCCGCAGGGGGGCGTCTATGCGATTGCAGCCGCGCTGGCCCGGCTGGCCCAAGAGCTGGGCGTCGAGATCCGCACGGGCTGTGCGGCGGCGGCGATCGATGTGCGCAACGGGCGGGCGCATGGGGTCACCCTGGCGAGCGGTGAACAGCTTGCCGCCCGCGCCGTCATCGCCAATGTGGATGTAACCACGGTTTACCAGCGCCTGTTGCCCGACGCCATTGCCACCCCGGCGCGACGCCAGCGGCTGGCCGCGGTAGAAAGCTCCTGTTCCGGCTATGTGTTGCTGCTGGGTGTGGAGGGTGAGCATCCCCAGCTTGCGCACCACAATATCTTCTTCCCGCCCGACTACCGGCGCGAGTTCGACGACCTCTTCCGCCGCGGCGTCCCGCCCGATGACCCGACCGTCTACGTGGCGATCACGTCGAAGAGCGACCCTGGCCATGCGCCGGCGGGCTGCGAAAACTGGTTTGTGTTGGTCAACGCGCCGCCGCTCGGGAAAGAGTTCGACTGGGCGAGCCAGGAGGCGGCCTACCGGCAGCGCGTCTTTGCCACGCTGAAGCGGTACGGCCTCGACATCGAACCCAAAGTCCGCTATGCACAGGCGCTCACCCCGGTCGATCTGGCGGCGTCCACGGGCGCGTGGCGGGGCGCGCTGTACGGCTTTTCGTCCAACCAGGCGCTCAACGCCTTTCGCCGACCCCACAACCGAGACCCGCATGTGGCCGGCCTCTATTACGTGGGCGGTACGACCCATCCCGGCGGCGGCGTCCCCATGGTGACGTTGTCGGGCAAGGTGGCGGCGAAGATGGTATTGGCGGATTTGGGGGGGTAGTGCGGGTGGATGAGGGATTGTGAACACGTCCACCCGCCGCCCATCGCATGCCCCGACGAGCATGCGACATTTGTCGGGTCTATCTATTAATATACGTGAGCATCGGCCATTGCGCCCAATTCAAAAAGTGCGGCGCGCTGCGCCCGGCTCAGCCCGCTGGCGCCGGTGATGTCCATCCCCTCGTACGGCCGCGGGATGCGCAGGCGCCAAATCTTCTCGCCCGTACAAAGATCCCATGCGCCCAACTGTGCATCGTCCCGGCCATGGATCAACAGCGGCGCCCGGAGGCTACACGCCAGCGCGCTGACCGCGCCGCCAGGTTCGTGGAGGATCTTCACACAGCGCCCGCCCGGCAGCATCCACACCCGGATGGTCTGATCCTCGGCGGCGCTGATGAGCCACTTGCCATCGGGCGTGAACAGCAGGCCGCGGATGGGGCGCGTGTGCCCGCACAGCATCTCTACACATCGCCGCGAATCAGGATCCCACACCCGGATCGCCAGGTCGTCGCCCCCGCTGGCCAAGAGGCGACCGCCAGCGTCGAAGGCCAGCGCGCGCACCCAGTCCGTGTGCCCCCGCAAAACCAGCGGCGCTTCCTGGCCGATTGTATCCCACAGCCGCACGCTCCGATCATAGCTGCCGCTGGCGACATATCGCCCCGCCGGGTGAAAGGCGACCGCCAGCACGTCGCTGTCATGCCCGTCCAGAACGCGCAGACAGCGCTCGTTATGCACATCCCACAGCCGCACGGTCTGGTCATTGCTGCCGCTCGCCAGTAGGCGCCCATCGGGCGAAAAGGCGATGCTGCGCACCCGATATTGGTGGCCGCGTAAGGCCAACAGTGGCCGCCGCGAGTGAACCCGCTCTTCGGCCAGCGCCGTGGCGTCCCACAGATGGATGGCGCAATCGTTGCCGGCGCTGGCCAGGAGCAGGCCCTGACGGTCAAACGTCAGGCTGTTGATCCGATCCGGGTGGCCGCGCCAGGCCGTCACCGCCGCGCCATCGGTCGCCCGCCAGATGCGGATGACGCCATCGTGGCCACAACTGGCAAAGCGCTCGCCGTCAGGGTGGAAGGCCAGCGCCTGCACCCAGTTCATATAGCCGGAAATGACCTTGAGGCACCGGCCGCTGGCTGTATCCCACAGCTTTATCTGCTGGTCTTCAGCGCCGGTGACCAGCGTAGTGCTGTCAGGGCTGAAGCAGAGGACGCGGATGCGGTCCGACTGGTGCGCCGGCAGCGCCCACCGACAGCGATAGTGGCCTGTCTCCCACATGTTGACAGTCTGATCGTCGCTGGCAGTGGCCAACCAGCGCCCATCGGGGCTGAAGGTCATTGTGCTGATGGGGCCGGCGTGGGCGTGCAACGTTTTGATACAGCGACCGGACGGCAGCTGCCAGATGCGCACCGTCTCGTCGCGGCCGCCACTGGCGATCATCTCTCCACTGGGATGGCAGATAACCTTGCTGATGTCGTGGGCGTGGCCGGCCCACCGGCTGCGCGGATGGCCCAGGCGCAGATCCCAGAGCGTGATCAGGCGGTCGTTGCCGCCGCTGACGAGCAGATCCCCACCGGGGAGAAAGGCCAGCGAGCGGATCGCACCGGTTTCGCTTTGCAAGCGTTGCAAGGGCCGACCCGCGGCGCCATCCCACAGGATGATGGCGCCGTCATCGCCGGCGCTGGCGAGGATGGGCGGTCCGGTTGTGGACTCTGTTCGGGGTTGAAAGGCGACGGCGCGGATGCGCCCGGTGTGGCCGCGCAGCGTATGGAGGCAATGTGGGGGCCGCGCCAGCCCTTCGACCGCCCAGAGCCTCACTGTCTGGTCTTCGCTGGCAGTGGCCAGGAGCGCGCCATCCACGCTGGCGCTGGCTGATAGAATCCAACTGTCATGTCCCTGCCAGACGCACGCGAGCGCGTCCTCGTGAGGCTGCCAGAGGGCCACCTGTCCATCCGCGGCGCCAATGGCGATCCAGGCATTGGTTGGGCTGTAGGCAAGGGCGGAGACGGCCCCAAAGGTCTGGGCGAAACGGGCGCCGGCGAAGTGAGTCTGCCTGAAGCTGGCAGTCTGCAGCGTCACATCGTACAGACAGGCTTCCCGAATGGTTAACCCAGAACAGTCGACGCCATCCAGGGGCCACGCCAGGCAGCGGAGCAGGTTCAAGAGGTTGCCGGCGGCGTACCCTGGGTACTCATCTTTCCCCATGCGCAGAGCGGGTAGTAGGGCCAACAGGTGGTGGGCCACCTTCTGGCGGCTGTGCAACTGTTGGGTAAGCTGGTCGAGCAGCGGCTGCGCGATCATGCGTTCCTGGCTATGGCGTACATACTCCTTTCCCTGGACGCGTAGGAGGGCGTGGCTGTCCAGGGAGGCCAGATCGCCATTGAGAATGGCATGAACGCAACGGCGAACCAAGCGATCGGTGACAGATTCCATCACCATGTTCTGGAGCGTAAAGCCATTCTCGCGCAGTTCGACCAGCAAGCGGCGGCGCAACGAGTGCAGCGCCGGCAACAATTCCGGCGCTGCGGCCCGATGGAGCATGAGTTCGCGCAGCGTCTCCAGCGCAACCGGTTCGCGGGCAATGGCCAGC
>JAHDWG010000654.1 GCA_023384495.1 Caldilineaceae bacterium | reverse complement strand
ACAGGAATGCAGGTCCCCAGGCGCAGTCTAATGCAAAAATAGGGCAAAACAGCGCAACACCGAGAGCACAGAGACTGCACAGAGAACAAGGGGAAAAACTTCAATGTGCTCTGGGGGCGCCCTCTGGGCCCCTCGATGTTCTCGGTGTTCCCGCTGTACGCCGCCATTTTCATTACGCCGCCTCAAGCGCCTCGCGCACGCCCGGCCACTCGCGCCAGATGTCGGTAAAGGCGGCGTATTCGTTTTCGAGGCATTCCTTGTGTTGCAGCCGGGCGATCACCGCCAACCGCACGTTGGGCGACGCATTGGGGCACGCATCGTGAAAGATCTGATGGTGCGCCAGGATCAGATCGCCGGCGCGCGCGTTGAGCATGACCGGGCCTTCGGGCAGCTCGACGCGCGGCATCCCCTGCGCCAACACTTCGTGCCCTTCGCGCTGGAAGTAATCGGCAAAAAAGCGGTGCGACTTGGGCCAGACGGTGAAGTTGCCGCTGTAGGGGCCAGTAACGTCGGCCAGATAGATGACGGCGAAGGCGGTAAAGCCGCGGCGATAGACCCCCTTGGCCATGCCGTTGGAGCCGTTGCCGATGCCGTCGAGGTGACCGCGAATGGGGGGCGGGTCTTGCCCGGGCGGCAGCGGGAAGCGAGGGTACGGTTTGGCGCGCTTGAGCGGCAGCACGTTGCCCTTGCCCATGAGCGATTCGGCCAGCGTCATGACGGGTGAGCGGTTGAAGAGGTCGAGAATCACCGGCGCCTCTAGCAGTTCGGCGCAGAAAAAGGCCGAGCGGCTGTTTTCGGGGTCTTCACCCCCCAGCCCCACATAGCCGATGGAATGGTTGACCGCCTGCCGCGCGGCGTCCACCAGCACTTGCGGCACAACGCCGGGGATGTGCAGATAGCCTTCCTCGGCAAACTGACGTTTTTGCGTGGGTGTGAGCATTGAGTATCCTCCTGTTGCGTGGTGTATGGGGAGTCGAGTCACTTTGGAAGATAGCACGGATGGGCGATTCTGGCAAGTGACTGTCTTTGACCCCTGGGTCATTATCCCCAACCTGACCGTAACTTCGCCCCACAAGGACGCTGTGGTATAATCACGGGCTTGGCGAAGCATCCAGGTGGGACATGGGCCAACGGCAATGACTTCTGATTGTGAACCGTCCGCAAACGATCTACAAGCACCGCGCACAGCGCGGGCCGGGTCGCGCAATGTGACGGCGGGCGGCAACATCCGCGGCGGGATCATCGTCACCGGTGATGGCAACACGATTTCGCTGCCCGCCGCGCCGGCTGAGCAGCCGGCCCCCGCCGCACCGTTGACGCTGCTCTTTCTCGCCGCCAGCCCGGGCGACACCGACCCGCTGCGGCTGGACGAGGAGGCGCGCGCGGTGGACGCCGCCATCCGCCAGGCCCCATTCCGCGACCGCTTCGACCTGCGTTCGCACTGGGCAGTGCGCGTGGACGATCTGCAGGAGTTGCTGCTGCGCTACCGGCCGGCAATTGTCCATTTCAGCGGGCACGGCAGCTCCGCCGGCGCGATCATGCTCACCGACGCCCAGCGCGGCTATGCCCCGGTTGCAGCCCCGGCGCTGGCCGCGCTCTTTGGCGCCTTGCAGGCCGATGTGCGGCGGGTTGTGCTCAACGCCTGCTATTCGGCGCAACAGGCCGCCGCAATCGCCGAGCATGTGGATTGCGTGGTCGGCATGCCGGATGCAATGACCGACGGCGCGGCGCGCCGTTTTGCCGCTGCGTTCTATCGAGCGTTGGCCTATGGGCAGCGCGTGGCCGCCGCCTTTGAGCTTGGCCTGGCCGAGCTGGCGTTGCAGGGCGAGCCTGAGTCGCATCGCCCGCAGCTTTATGGCAAAGCCGACCCGGCCCTTGTGCGGTTCGTCGCCGCGCCGGACTGCTAGGCTACACCCCAATGTGAAGCCCAATGGGGTATCTGTTTGTTGGAAGGTAAGGAGTCAGATGGTTGAGGCAGTTGAAGAACAAAACACGGCGCAGCGCGCCGGTCAAATACAAGAGTTGTTTCACAAAGAGGTGGCGCGCCGGCGCACCTTTGCCATTATTTCGCACCCCGATGCGGGCAAGACGACGCTCACCGAGAAGCTGCTGCTCTATGGCGGGGCAATCGACCAGGCCGGCGCGGTGCGCGCCCGCAAACACCAACGCCAGGCCGTCTCCGACTGGATGGCGCTGGAACAGGAGCGCGGGATCTCCATCACCTCGACGGTGCTTCAGTTCGAGTATCAGGGCCACCTCTTCAACCTGCTCGACACACCCGGCCACCAGGACTTTAGCGAGGACACCTATCGCACCCTCCTGGCGGTGGACAGCGCCATCATGGTGTTGGATGGGGCCAGGGGCATCGAGCCGCAGACGCGCAAGCTCTTTGCCGTCTGTCGCAAGCAGAATCTGCCCATCCTCACCTTTATCAACAAGCTCGACCTGCCGGCGTGCGACCCGCTGGAGCTGCTCGACGAGATCGAACAGGAGCTCTCGATCCGCGCTGCGCCCATGAACTGGCCCATCGGCGACGGGTCCGACTTTCAGGGGGTCTATGATCTGCCCGGGCGGCAAGTGCTGCGCTTTGAGCGCACCGCCCACGGCAAAGATCGGGCGCCCGTCGCCGTCACTGACCTCGATGACCCTGTGCTCGAAGCGATGATCCGGCCGCGGGCGTA
>JAHDWG010000066.1 GCA_023384495.1 Caldilineaceae bacterium | reverse complement strand
ATCGAGGCTGCCGGCTTCGCCCCCGTGCGCATGAAGGCGCTGCTGCGCATGGCCGAGATGGAGCGGCTGAGCGACGCCGACATGGTCAAGCGCCAGCGCGCGGCCCTCCTCGACCCTGCCGCGCCCACGCCCTCGGTGGAGGCGATCCTGCACGCCATCATCCCCTTCCGCTATGTGGACCACACCCACGCCGACGCCGTGGTCACCCTCATGAACACGCCCGGCGGCGAGGCGCGCGTGCGCGATCTCTATGGCCCCAACATGCTGATCATCCCCTATGTCATGCCTGGCTTTGTGCTGGCGCGCGCCGTCTATGAGCGGACGCGCGGCATCGACTGGGCCACGCTCGACGGCATCTTGCTCATGCACCACGGCGTCTTCACCTTTGCCAACGACGCCCGGCGCAGCTACGAACGCCACATCGAGATCGTCCGCCGGGCCGAAGGCTACCTGGCGCCCTACGAGCTCGACGCGCCCGAACCGCCGCCCACACCACATGAGGATCTGCTGGAACTGGCCCGGCTGCGCCGCGCCGTCTCGCACGCCCGCGGCGGCGCGGTGCTGGCAAAGGTGGACGCATCCGCCGGCGCAGTGGCCTTTGCCGGCCTGCCCAACGTGGCCGATATTGCCACCCGTGGGCTGCTCACGCCGGATCACGTGTTGCGCACCAAGCGAATCCCGTTGGTCATTCACGGGGATGTGGAAGCAGATGTGGCGGGCTATGCGGACGCCTACCGGGCCTACTTCGACCGCCATGCGCCCAACTATCCGCAGCCGCTCACCTGTCTGGACCCGGCGCCGCGCTGGGCCGTCTGGCCGGGCCACGGTGTGGTCGCCTTTGGCCGCACGCCCAAGGAGATCGCGCCGGTGATGGACATGCAGCGTCACACGCGGCGGGCGATCCAACTGGCCGAGGCGCTGGGCGGCTGGCGGGTGTTGGGCGAGGCCGAGATCTTCGAGGTCGAATATTGGGAATTGGAGCAGGCGAAGTTGGGCAAGGTTGGCGTGGAACCCCCGCTGATGGGCAAGGTGGCATTGGTCAGCGGCGCGGCCAGCGGCATTGGCCGCGCTTGCGCCGAAATGTTGGCCGCGCACGGCGCAGCGGTGGCGGCGCTCGACATCAACCCAGCCATCGAGTCCCTGTTTGACAAACCCAACCTGGCCGGTCTGGTCTGCGACGTCACCGACGACGCCGCGCTCCGGGCCGCCGTGGCCGAAACCGTGCGCCGCTTTGGCGGGCTGGACATCCTCGTCTGCAATGCCGGCATCTTTCCCAGCAGCCAGACCATCGAGACGATGGACGCCGGCGCGTGGGAGCGCAGCCTGGCCATCAACCTGACTAGCCACCAGCGGCTGTTGCAGCACAGCATTCCCTATCTCAAGCTGGGGGTCGACCCCGCGGTGGTGATTATCGCCTCCAAAAACGTGCCGGCGCCGGGACCAGGGGCCGGCGCCTATTCGGTGGCCAAGGCCGGCCTCACCCAGTTGGGCCGTGTGGCCGCGCTGGAGTTGGGGCCGCAGGGCGTGCGCGTCAACATGCTCCACCCAAACGCCGTCTTCGACACCGGCATCTGGACGCCCGAGGTGCTGGCCAAACGGGCCGCCAGCTACGGGATCACCGTGGAGGAGTACAAGACGAACAATCTGCTCAAGACCGAAGTCACCGCGCGCGATGTGGCGGCGCTGGTCTGCGCCATGGCCGGGCCGCTCTTCGCCAAGACCACCGGCGCCCAACTGCCCGTGGATGGCGGCAATGATCGGGTGATTTAGAGCCCATCCGAATACGGTTGCGGGCCAGCCAACCACACCTGCAAGCGGAGTTGGTCGCAGAGTTATACGGATCGGCGCTTAAAGGGCTTTCCAGCGGTGCGACGCACTTCCAAAGTGCGATGCGCAGGCGCAACTATAAATGACAAATGACGATGAAGATGGGATGTTGGCAAGGGGGGGCATGGTGATACTTCGTGAACGGTTTCCAATCTTGGGCAAGAAGACCTACTTGAACAACTGCTCGCAGGGCGCGCTTTCGACCGATGTGCAAGAGGCGTTTCAGCAATATCTTGTCGACTGGGATGAACAGGGCTCGCCGTGGGAGCGCTGGGTGGAGCTGTATGAGGCTGTGCGTCACGCCTTTGCCGGGCTGGTCAACGCCGGCGCCGATGAGGTGGCCGTGACGCCGTCGGTCTCGCACGGGGTGAGCGCATTGGCCAGCGCGTTTGACTTCACCGGCGAGCGCAACCAGATCGTCATCAGCGACTTCGAGTTCCCCACGGTGGGGCAGGTCTGGCATGCGCAGGCGCCGCGCGGGGCCAAGGTGGTGCGCATCCCCGCTGCGGGGAACAGCATCCCCCTGGAACGCTTTGCCGACGCCATCGACGAGCGCACAAAACTGGTCTCCATCTCCCATGCCTGCTATCGCAACGGCGCCATGCTCGACGTACCTTCCATCGTCGAACTGGCCCACCGCAAGGGCGCGCTGGTGCTGCTCGACGCCTATCAGACGCTGGGAACCATGCCCATCGACGTCAAGCAGCTTGAGGTGGATTTTCTGGTGGGCGGCGCGCTCAAGTATTTATTGGCGCCGTCGGGGGTGGCCTTACTCTATGTGCGCAGGGAACTGCTGCCCCAGCTTTCGCCCACGGCCACCGGCTGGTTTGCCCAGGCCAACATCTTTGCCATGGACCACACCACGCACGTCCCCGCGCCCTCAGCGCGGCGCTTCGAGGGGGGGACGCCGCCGGTGCCCAGCGTCTACGCCACGCTGGCGGGGATCAAGCTGGTGCAGTCGGTGGGGCCGGCGCGCATCCAGCGCGCGGTGCGCGAACTGACTGCCGCGCTCAAGGCGGGGCTCATGCAGCGCGGCTTCAACCTCGTTTCGCCGGTCGATCCCGGCAGGCACGGCGCGTTGATCACGGTGCGCTCGCACAAGGTCGATCTGCTGGTCAAGTGGCTGGCGCAGGAGAACATCGTCGTCTCCAGCCGCGACAACAACCTGCGCATTTCGCCCCACTTTTACAACAACCTGGACGACATCCACCATCTGCTCGATGCGCTTAGCCGGCATAAGGCGTTGCTGGTATAACGGGGGCGGGCAGCGCTGCGACGCCTCAATCACCCAATTGTAATTACCTCGCCCACCTGCGCCGCCACCACGGTTGTGTCGGGGCAATACCAGGCGGCGACAGTCTTAATGCGCTCAGGGTCCAACGTGTAGCCTTTCCATAGGTCATAGTGTTGCAAGATCAGCGTCTGCGCCTTGACATCGCGGGCGGCGCGAGCCGCGTCGCACTCGTCCATGTAAAGGAGCTTGCCGGGTGGATTGTAAGCCACACTCGTGCAGATGGCTGTAAAGCGCCATCGTTGAGCCACTTCGGCAAAGCCGGCAAAGTAGTGGCTGTCGCCACAATGGAGCAATGTCGTCTTGCCACACTCGATGACATAGCCGTTGGCCCCTTTGGCGTTGGGGTCTTCCATGGGGACGGCGGTCACGCGCAGGTCGTTGAGCACGAGGGTGGCATGGCGGGGCAACACCTGGCATCGCTTTGCCGGCCATTTGTGTTGTTTGGCAACCGCGACGCTGCTCTTGGGGCCGATGAGCATCGCCTCGGTGCGCAGGCGGATGGCGTCGAGGGCCACGGGGTCGGTGTGATCGTCGTGTTCGTGGGTGAGCAAGACCGCGGTGACATCGCGCACCTGGCCTGCCGAAAAAGCTGGGGGCGTCATGCGCGTCCATTCGGGCGGGTGGCCCGGGCCAATGAACGGGTCGATAAGCAATGTGGTCTCAGCACTCTTTAGGGCATACCCCGCGCCGCCCAGATACCAGAGCATGATCTGGCCTTTGGGTGGGGCCGACGCTTGCAATTGAGTGAAGATGTCTGTGGTTGTCATCTGTCTTTGGATTCCTCGTATTCTTTACGCTTCTTTTGTATTTTCGGACACTATTGTCTGCAATGAATTGATCGCGGGTGTCCAACCCTGCTAACCTCGACGACCAGCGCGGCCGCGCTCCCGAAGTGACTGTGACCTGTCAAAAACGCGCACTTGCGGCAAACCGTCTCTACTGGTAACATAGCCCCAACAGCGGGGTGAGGGCTCTCTATGTCTACCAATAGCAATTATATTGTGAAACCTGTTGACAAAGCGCTACAGGTGTTGACGTTGCTGGCCGAAGCCGGCAGCGACCTGTCGCTCAAAGAGATCTGTAGCCGCGCGGGGCTGCCCAAGACAACGGCGTTCCGCTATCTTTACACCTTGGGCGCACACGGCTACGTGACGCACAGCGATGAGACCGACCTCTATCGGTTGGGGCCGCGCAGTTGGCAACTGGGCCAGGCCTCTGGCCAATATGCGCGCCTGCTCGAGACAGCAACGCCCTACATGCAGGCGCTGCGAGACCGGTTTGACGAGACGGTCAATCTAGGGGTGCTCAACCGAACCGACATTGTCTATTTGGGCATTGTCGAGAGCCGCCGGGCATTGCGGCTACAAGCCGCAATTGGCGGCCATGACCCGGCCTACTCTACCTCATTGGGCAAAGCCATCCTCGCTTTTTTGCCCGAAGAACAACGCGACCTTCACTTACCGGCGCGCATGGTCGCCCGTACCGAGCGCACCCTCACCTCGCGCCGCGCCCTCCATGAGGAACTGGCGCAGACCCAAACGCGCGGCTATGCGCTCGAAGTCGGCGAGAACGAAGAGGGCGCCTGTTGTATTGGCGCTCCTATCTTCAACCGGCAAAGGCAAGTGCTTGCCGCCGTCAGCGTCTCGGCCCCGGCCAGCCGCGTTACCGACGAACAGATCCCCATCATTGGCCAGGCAGTTATCGACACCGCCGCCGCCATTGCCCAGCAACTCTTTGGGAGCGAAGGGGAAGAGCGCAGAGCACAAACTGCAGAGAGCGCAACGTAGCGCTAAACTCGTGCTACGCTCTATCTCTCCTCGCTCATCTCGCGCAGGACGGCGCGCGCGGCCTCCAGCCCCTGATCGATGTCGGCGTCGGTATGCGCCGCCGAGAGATACCACAATCCCCGCCCAATCAGCCGAACGCCCCGTTCCTGCATCTGTTGGATAAAGGCGCCCAACCTGGCGCGATCGAAGCTGAGCGTGTCGCGATAATCGTTGATGGTGGTCTGCGTGGTGAACGCGGTATGAAACATGGGGCCTGGCCCCTGAACCAGCAGCGGCAGCCCGTATTCCTCCGCAGCGTTGCGCAAGCCTGCCATGAGGCGCTGGCCGTGGATAAAGAGCCGCTCGTGTACCCCGTCGCGCGCCAGGATGGTCAGCGTGGCCAGCGCGGCCGCCACCGTGGGGTTGCTCGAATTCATGGTGCCGGCGTGGATCACGGCGCCATCGGCGATGGGCTGCATCCAGCGCCGTTTGCCGGCCACTGCGCTGATGGGGTAGCCATTGGCCATGGCCTTGGCAAAGACGGCCAGATCCGGCGTGACGCCATAGTGACCCTGCGCCCCCCCCATGCCCAGCCGGAAACCGGTGATCACCTCGTCAAAGATGAGGGCGATGTCATATTGATCGCACAGATGGCGCAGCCCTGCCAAAAAACCGGGGGCCGGCTCGATGCAGCCGCTGTTGCACATCACCGGCTCGGTGAGGATGGCGGCGACCTCGGCATGGCGCTCGGCCAGCGTCTGCTCGACCAGCGCCAGGTTGTTCCACGGCAGGACGATGAACTCGTCCACAGCGCGCGCAGGCAAGCCAGCCGTCCATGGCGCGGGTGTGGGGTGTTCGGCTGGCCCCAACGCCTCGACAGAGGCCGCGCCGATGCTCCAGGCCACATTGTCGAACCAACCGTGATAATGGCCCTCAAAGCGGATAAATTTGGGTCGCCCCGTCACGGCGCGGGCGACGCGCAGCGCCGTATGGTCGGCTTCAGAGCCTGAGAGGCTAAAGCGAACCAGCTCGGCGCAGGGCACGTATTGTTGCATCAACTCGGCCAGCTCGACCTCCATCAGGTGTTGGCCGGCAAAGAGTTGCCCCGCTCGCGAGGTGCGCTCGACGCGCTCAAGCACTTCGGGGTGGCTATGGCCCAAAATCAGCGGCCCTTGACTGAGCGTAAAGTCGAGATACTCATTTTCATCTACGTCGACAATGCGGCTGCCCTGGGCGGAGGCGTAAAAGAGTGGGTGCGGCCAGCTTGCCTTGCGAAACTCGCTGGACACCCCACCGGCCAGGGCGCGGCCGGCGCGTTCATACAATGCTTTTGACTGGCTATATGTTTTCATGACCCGTCTGTTGCCTTTGTGTCGCTGTTGAAAGGTGGGCATTGAGCACGCACCCATTGTAGTTGATATAGCGTTTCTTGTAAAGGTGTCTACGTTTCTTAAGAAGAAACAGCATTGGAGGTCGCCGAGCCGCCCAACCTGATCAGGCAACAGTCACTTTCAAAGTGACTGTTGCCTGAGGCGCCTGACCTGACCATGCCCCCGCTACGAAGGGGGCTTGTCGAAATTTCCAGCTTCAGGTATATTTGGGCTGTGACAGTGAAAGCTTGAACAGTCTTTGATAACATCATGCGCGCAATGTGGATGATACGAATATGGAACTGAAAAACCCAACGCCACTCGACGACTTTCTCTTTGATCTGCGCGGCTATCTGGTGCTCGAAAACGCCGTGGAGCCTTCCCTGATTGCTGACCTGAACGACGCTTTTGACAATTTCCCGCCGCTGCAACGCGGCGAATGGTGGGGCAACGCCCAGCGCCGCGATTACACCGACGACACTGGCTTCGAGTTGCACAACTGCGTGGAGGTAGGTGAGCCATTTGAGCGGCTGGTCGACCACCCCGGCTACATCAACTATCTGCGACATTATTGCGGTGAAGAAAAATCCTACGTGGAGGGGCTCTTTATCGACGAGTGCATCGCCTCGATCCGCAAGTCGGGCGGCCATCATCCCGTGCACTCGGGGGGCTACCAGGGCGCGCTCCGAGGGCGCTACCTCTATCAGAACGGCGTCTTTCGCTGCGGGCAGTGCAACATCATCCTGGCGCTCACCGATATTGGCCCCGGCGACGGCCCGACCATGGTTATCCCCGGCAGTCACAAATCCAACTTCCCCCACCCGCTGGCAGGGAACTACGCCGCTGGTGACCGCATGGATGCGCTGGAGGGCGCCATTCCCGTCTACATGAAGAAGGGCGATGCGTTGCTTTTTGTCGATGGTCTGATGCACGGCGGCAGTAGCCGCACCAACCTCATAGGCGAGCGGCGGGTGACAATCTATCGCTATGGGGCAAAGTGGGCGACGACGCGCTACGGCTATCAGTACTCGCAGGCGCTGCTCGACCGGTTGACGCCCGAACGGCGCCACATTTTGCAGCCCATCCCCCCGCTGCGCCCGCCCGAAGCGGCGTAGCCGCCATGCAGGCGTCATGACCCTGCGGGCGCCGATCACGATGAACATGGAGCGTACAGCAGGAACACAGAGAACACCGAGGAGACACAGAGCACACAGAGAAAACCTCTGTGTTGCGCTGTTTTGCCCAGTTTCGGAACAGGAAACTTGATCATGGCCGAGAAAAATGTCCCGCTGACCGCGCTGGTCGCCTGCGCCGGTTGAGCGTCTAAGCTTCCACCGGGAGCGCTGGCGCAGGTCGTGCGCCAACTGGCCGGGTTCTTCCCGGCAACCGAATACCCAGAGGTGCTGGTGGGGCTGGGCGAGCCCGATGACGCCGCTGTCTACCGGCTGGATGACGCGCGCGCGCTGATCAAGACGACCGACTTCTTCACCCCCATCGTCGATGACCCGTGGACCTACGGCGCGATCGCCGCCGCCAACGCCATGAGCGATGTCTACGCCATGGGCGGCGATCCGCTCTTCTGCCTCAACATTGCCGGCTTCCCCGAAGGTATGAGCTATGAGGTGGTGGCGCAGATCTTTGCCGGCGGCGCGGCCAAGGTGCGCGAGGCGGGCGCGGTGATTGCCGGCGGCCACACGGTCACCAACCCCGAGCCTTTCTATGGGCTGAGCGTCACTGGCCTGATCCACCCCGACAAGGTCATGCGCAAGGGGGGCGCCCAACCTGGGGATCGCCTCTACCTTACCAAGCCGCTGGGCACAGGGGTCATCACCACTGCAGCCAAGCTCACCGGCCCAGCGGAGTTGCGTGTTCACCGGCTGGCGCGCCGCGCCCAGGGCAAGCCAGACCTGGATGTGAAGCACCTGGATGCCGCTATTCTCTCCATGACCAGGCTCAATCGCACGGCGGCGCGGGCGGCCATGGCCGCTGGTGTGTGCGCCGCCACCGACATCACCGGCTTTGGGTTGCTTGGCCATATGGCTGAAATGGCGCGCGCAACGCCCGGTGTCGGGTTTCGCATCCGCGCCGGAGACGCGCCGACGCTGCCCGGCGTGTGGGATTACATCGCCGCCAGCTATCTTACCCGTGGCAGCACACGCAACCCCGAACACTTTGGGGATCATGTGCGCTTTGGCGGCCAGGTCACCCCTGCCCAACGCACCCTGCTGTGGGAGGCCGAAACCAGTGGCGGGCTGCTGCTGGCGGTCCCCCCAAACCAAGAAGACGCCTTCCGCGCCCACTACGCCGCCGAAGGGCAGGATTGCTGGGCGATTGGCGATGCCGTCGCCGGGGAAGGCATTCAAGTCGAGTAGTAGGATCTCTCCTTTGCGCCGTTTGATAACGCGAGATTGATTGCTGATTCAGCTGCCTTTCATGCGCGTCTTCAAAGTAACCGCACTTTCGCTTGTCCCTCCATTTGTGTCCTTTGTATATCACCCCTCTCTATCCAGATAGATAGAAAATAATTGTGGCTTATGCCATTATTGTTGCGACCCTTGTCGCTGTCAAAGTGGCCAAACGTCGTCCCAAAGAGCGCATGTGACCCAGACAAGCCGCATTCGCGGCTGCGTGTGTTGCTGAGTGATTGGGGCCAGCGTTGAACGAAGCCACAAGTCTGTAAGAGTAGGCTATACGAAAGGAGAAACATCTTATGAACGGAAGAGTTGTCCTTCCATTGTTACTGGCGTTTGCGCTCGTATTCTCTGCATGTAATGGAGGAGCTGAGCCAGCCGCCACGCCCACACCGGTAACGCCCGTCGAAGCGGTGGCCTCCCCGACGCCAGACATCGAGGAGCCGGCGCCCATAACCGAGCCTGATGTTGTGACACCCACAGATAACGTCACCTCGCCCGTGGTTGTCGGCGATGCGCAAGAGCCGCGCGGGGTGATTCGGGCAAGTGACCTGATGGGCTACCATGTCGAGAATGCGGCAGGTGAGAACCTGGGCAATATGGAGGACGCCGTAGTAGAACTGCAGCAGGGTTGCATCGACTATCTGCTGCTTTCCTTTGGCGGCATCCTCGGCCTCGGCGCCAATCAATATCTCATCTCGTGGGACGCCGTTCAGATTGACCCAATGGAGCAGCGTCTATTGCTCAACATTGATCAGGCTGCGCTGGAAAATGCGCCGATCTTTGATGTGAACAATCTGCCCGACTTCACCACCGCCGATTGGGATACACCCTATCGGACCTATTGGGCGACTATTCCGGTGGCGCCGCAGCCGGTCACCCCGACCGAGACGGTGACGCCGGAAGAGGAGATGGCCCCGACCGAGGAGATCACCGGGACCGAGACCGTGTCGCCGACGGAAGAGTTGACCTCGACCGAGACGGTGACGCCGGAAGAGGGGATGGCCCCGACCGACGAGATCACCGGGACCGAGACCGTGTCGCCGACGGAAGAACTGACCCCCACCGAGACCGTGACGCCGGAGGAAGAGGGCGCCCTGACTGACACGGCAGCCACTACGTCTGGCCGGTGGGACCCGACGCAGCCCTGCCTGGCGTATGAAGCGCGGACGCCCATGATGGATGCCGCCGGCTCGACCGGTGAAGGCATTACGGTGGCGACGCCACGCGTGATCCTGCTGTCAGACCTCTTGGGGTATGATATCTACAACTCAGCCGGTGAAGAACTGGGCGAGCTTGAGGATATCATGGTCGACTGGCGGAACGACCGCCTGGCCTACGGGATTCTCACCTTTGGTGGCTTCCTGGGCCTGGGAGAGCGCTGGTTTGTCATCCCGCTGGATGAACTGACCCTCGACCCGCTGCAGCAGCGACTGATCTTTGACGTGCCGCGCGAGACGCTGGAAAATGCGCCAGGCTTTGACCCCAATGCCCTGCCCGATACCGAGGACCCAGACTGGGATACGCCAATCCGCGACTTCTGGCGGACGAACTAAACAACGGTTGCCCTGAAATCCGCAGTGTCTACGTCAGCAAGATTGCGGGTTTCAAATGCCGCAAAGGATAACACCCAACCAACCCGGTTTCTCCAAGAAGCCGGGTTGGTTCATTTCCCCTCCAACCCGTAGAGCCGGTCCGCCACCCTACGCCACCCCCGACGGCGCGCGGCGGACCATGCGCCGTACGAGCCACACGAGCGGCCAGGCGATCAACCCGAACCCCAGCGCAACGATCAACGCCAGCGGCAGCAGATAGACCACCAGCCAGATGGCTGCGGTCGCCAGCCCGCGCAGCGCATCCACCAGTGCGGAGAGCGCACTGCGCAACACGACGCCGGCGCGCCAGCCCTCTATCACCAGCGGGCGGCTGATGGGGTCGGGCGTCAGCGTCACATCGATGGTGGCCAACGCAATCAGGTTGTCGAACATGTTGCGCCGGCCCTGCACCTGTTCGATCTGGCCGCGGATGTTGGTCAGATGCTGGTGGACGGTGAGGATGTCCTCGGGCCGGGCGTTGGGCTTGGCGCGCACTTCGGCCAATAGCTCGCGCAGCTCGTTCTCGGTGGCCTGGAGGTTGCGCAACTGCGCCTGCAAGTCGGTGTATTGGTCGGTCACATCCTCGCGGTTGAGCGTCTTGCCGCGCACGCTCACCGCCAACGCCTCCAGACGGGCAAGCGTCTCATCCGTCCGTTCGGCGGGGACGCGCAGCGTCATCGTCCCCTGTAAGAGTTCGCTCTCGCCATACTGGCTCTTGTAGAGATTGGCGTTGGAGACATAGCCGCCCATCTCCGCCATCAGTTGATTGATGGTGGAGACCGTCCGCTCTGTGTCCTCGACCACAAGCGTAATGCTCGCCCGTGCGATCATCTGCCGGGGTTGGGCGGCGCTCATGGGGGCGCCGGCGAGCGCGGCCTCATCACTCGCGCCCCCCGCCAACGCAAAGCCCTCTGTTGCGGGGGGCGGGGCGAGTGCCGATTCGCCGGCGGGTGCGGTCTGGGCGGCAGGGGCGGGCGCGGCGGCGCATCCACCGGCGATCATGCCGACGATGATCAAGGTGCACAATAGTCCGAATGCTTGATGGCGTATAGTAAATCGACGGCGACTCATACTCTACTCCTGACTGGGTTTGATAGGCGTTCTTGATAGCCACCGTAGGCATGGATGATGGCTGATGGACGATGGCCGATCATACATACTCTATGTTTTCTTGTGCGGTTATCGACAGTGGGGCCTATGGTATATAATGCAAAACCTTGGCGCACGTTGGGCTGTGAAAACGCGCGCTGCCGAACTATTAGACTGTTTGGCGGGTCAGCATGTTCCGGCAACTTTGGCCCAGCCATATGCGCTCCTTGCGCTCAACCAATTGTTGGCCGGCCAGCAGCTTGCGGGGTAGACAAAGCAACAGATGCAAAGCCCGTGCGCAAAGTGGGTAGTGGTGAGCGCAGTATGGTAGAATAGGGAAAGTGATTTGGCTCTGTAGTAAGGAGATAAGGCGATAAGATATGCCGACTGCGCTACGAATGGGACCCTATCGGCTCTACTTTTATTCGTATGATTGTAAAGAGCTACGGCATATGCACGTTGACCGCGATGATCTTAGCGCCAAATTGTGGCTTGACCCTGATGTTCGGGTGGCGGAGAATTTTGGCTACGGCCGCCGCGAGTTACGCACGATTGAGCGAATAGCCCGTGAGCATGTGGAGTTATTGCGCCATGAATGGGATACCTTCTGCCGTGACAGTGCCGGTGCGCCCTAAGGCAGTACAGGTGCTAGTTACAGATGATACGTTGACAGTCGACTTGGAGGACGGTCGTACCATTGCTGTGCCCATTGTTTGGTATCCGCGTCTAGCCTATGGTACCACGGAGGAGCGCGCCAACTTCCGGCTGGCCGGTGGTGGTTACGGCATTCATTGGCCCGACTTGGATGAGGACATCGGCGTTGAAGGGCTGTTGCTGGGGCTGAAATCAATGGAGAGCGCCACCTCGTTCGAACAATGGCTGGCGCGGCGCAAGCAGGCTCAAGCAGTGGCGACTGCTGAAATCGTACCAGCGTAAAGTGATCTTGGGCATCGACGAGTACTCATCGTCACAGTGATGCTTATCGTCAGGGAAATCTGCAACTTGCGATAAGGGACAGGCCGGCCAACAACCCGCTGCATCGCGCCCTGAGGCCGCCCGGCTTTGCTCAGGGCCGTGCCGTGTCCATTCCTTCGGCCATGTGTTTTCGTTTAGGTTGTTGTGGTGCTATCGTTCGCCAGCCGGGAGCGTTGGGGCGCCAACCCATACAGGATTGAACAGACGATGCAACCACTACAATTTGGACTGGTCGGGGCCGGTGGGAACAACGTGGGCGACCGCCGGGGGCTGAGCCATGCCCGCCACCTGGCCGCGCTCGACGCCGGCCAGATCGTTGCTGTGTGCGACATTGTCGCCGAGGCCGCCGAGAGCGCAGCGGCGCAATTGGGCGCCACACCCTACACCGATTTTGAACAATTTCTGCGCCACGGGCTCGACGTGGTGATCCTGGCGACGCCCGACAACTTTCATGCCCAACAGGCCGCTCTGGCGCTGGAGGCAGGCGTCGCCGTCATCTCCGAAGTGCCGGCCACAACCACGGTGGAGGATGGCCGGCGGCTGGTGCAGGCCTTTCGCAAAAGCGGCGGCTTCTACATGCTGCTGGAAAATTATGGCTATCGTGACGAGATAGAACTGATCCGCCGTCTGGTGCAGGCGGGCAAGTTTGGCGAGGTCTACTTTGGCGAGGGCGAGTATCTCCACGACTGCCGCGGGCTGAATCGTTTCCCCGACGGCAGTCTCACCTGGCGTGGCCGGCAGTTCTCCACCTATGTTTACATCTGGCATAGCCTGCGCCCCCTGCTCTACATCCTGGCTGATCGCCCCACCCGCGTCAGCGCCATGACGACTATGCAGCCGGGCCGGTTGGAGGCGGAGATCAACATCCCCGACAACGTGGTCAGCCTGATCCAGACTGCGGCGGGGCGGCTGCTCAAGATCCGAGTCGATATCGTCTCGCCGCGCCCGCATCTCATGGATTACTATGCCATACAAGGCACAAGGGGTGCATTCGAGGGGATGCGCGGCTTTGGCGACCCACCGCGCATCTGGCTCGAAGAGTTGGAGCCGGCGGATCGGCCCGGCAAGTCTGGCCCCAGCGTCCACTGGCGCGCCCTGGCCGAGTTCGAGCAGGAGTACATCCCCGACCGGGTGGCCGCCCGCGCCGACGCGGCGCGCACCGGGCACGGCGGCTCCGATTATTGGACGATGAAGGCCTTTGTCGACGCCTTTCGGCGCGGCGCGCCTTCGCCGGTGGATCTCTACCGGGCGCTCGATTGTTCGTTGCCCGGCCCGCTGGCGCTGGAATCGGCTCGGCAGGGGGGGGCGCCGGTGGAGATTCCCGACCCGCGGACGTTTGCGTGAGGGCTGTCAGCGGATTCGGGGACCGGATTGTGCGGATTCGCCACAAGATGAACCATTTCTTGCGGTCTGCCTGTGGAGCGGATATGCCGCCAACCCAACATCCGGGCGGGCCGCGGGCATATCCTCGTTGACCACTTCAATACACCACCAATGTGAGGCCGGCATGGTGATCCAGCTTTTGCGCAATCGTAATTTCTTCTTTCTCTGGCTGGCGCAGATCGCCGCCACGCTGGGCAATGAATTCTACAACATTGGCGTGATCGTCGCCATCTATGAGCAGACGGGCTCTGCCGTGCAGGCGACAGGTGTACTGGTGGCGCGCACGCTGCCCCCCTTTCTCTTTAGCCCGTTGGCCGGCGCGCTAGTGGATCGCTATGACCGGCGCTGGGTGCTCGTGGGCATGAACCTGCTGCGCGCGCTCTTGATCGCGCTCTTTTTTGCAATGGCCGCCGGCGGCCTACCCAATATCTGGCTGATCTATGCCGTGGTCTGTGGGGTCGCGCTGGCTGATCTCTTTTACCGCCCGGCCCAGATGGCGCTCATCCCCTCACTGGTGACGCGGGCTGAGTTGCTCAAGGCCAACAGCCTGGTGATGAGCACCAACCTGGCCGGGTTTGCCCTGGCCTATGGCGCCGGCGCCTGGCTGTTGGTGCAGTTGGGCAGCCGACCGTTCATGCTGCTCGACCTGGCCTGTTTTGTGGTGGGCGCGCTCTGCGCGTGGCAAATTGGCGTCCCCGCTGCCGTCGAGGTGGCGTCGACCACGGCTGAGCCGTCGCTGCGCACAATGATCGGCGACGGTGTGCGTTACCTCCGCCGCCACGAGCTGGCGCGGGCGTTGGTGGTGATGGAGGCGTTCGAGCACATCCCGCACGGCATTTGGACGGCGTCGATCATGCTCGTCTTTGCCGAACAGGCGTTGCAGGCAAGCCCCGAAGCGTGGGGCTATCAAATGGCGGTCTTTTGGGGTAGCACGGTGGCGGGTTCGCTGCTTGCGTTGGCGCTGGCCAACCGGCTGGGGCGGCGGCCCGGCTGGGTGATCGTGGTCAATGCGTTTATCAACGCCGGGCTGACGTTTGTCTACGCCCTCAGCCCAAACCTCTGGGTGACCCTGTTGATCTGCGCGCTCTATGGCCTGCCCAGCGCCATGCGCGACGTGGCGCAGGATACGCTGCTCCAGACATCGGTACAACAGCGCCTGTTGGGCCGCGTCTTTGCCATGCGCCACATGGTGGTCAACCTTTGCTTTCTATGCGCCAGCCTGCTCTTTGCCGCCCTGGCCGACCACACCCCGATCCGTTGGGTCGATCTGATGGGGAGCGCGCTCTATCTTGGCACGGCGTTCTATGCCCTGGCGCGGCCGCCCCTGCGCGACGCCCGGCTAGCCCACCTGCAGCCGGTGGTCGAAGCTGTGGGTGTTTCGTAAAGCGAGTGCGTGGGTGATTGCTATTGGGTTCTGTTGACATTTGCCCAGCAGCGCATGACCCGACTGGGGTGCATGCGTGCGATGCACGTAGTACATGCATCGCATTGCTGTGCAGACTGAAATGTCAACAGAACCTAGCCATGCTCGCCGGGGATAATTTGGGGCTAAGGCGCCATCCCTAGCTGTTGCAAAAGGCCATAGGCATCAAAGATGACGCGATTCTCAATCAGCTTGCCTTCCTTCAGGGTGTAGATGCCCGTAGCCGTGATCGCGACGCGTTTGCCTGTTGCCGGAATACCGAGAAAGAGACCGTCATGCGCGCCCGTGTGAGAGGCTCGCACAGCTACCCGATCACCCTCGGCAGCGATTAAGTCAATCTGGCTCTGGAAGTCGGGAAAACCGGTTTTCAACAGACCGATGAGGGCGCGTGCGCCGTCCAATCCATGCAGCGGCGGTATTGCCGGGTCGATATTCACCCATTCGGGGGCGAAGATCGTCTCGACCACACTTGTGTCGCCTTGGTCCACAGCCTGATAAAAGCGACGCACCAGTGATTTGTTCGTTTCAGTACTCATGATATGGATTTCTCCTCCACCTGGAAGCTCTCCAGGTCCTCAACTGCTCCTGAGATCGTCTAGCCAGCTTCTTCAGCTCGCCATTAATGGGTGGCCGGCGCAGGCATCAGCCCTAACTGGATGAACAACCCCGCCTGGTCGTTGTTTCCCCAGCGTTCGACAATGCGCCCATCTTGGATACGGTTAAATGTAATGCCCGTCATGAAGCCACTCTTGCCGGTCGGGGGAATGCCCATCAGGTCGCCTAGATGGGTGCCGCCACCCGACCACGCAATTACGACCAGGTCGCCCTCGGCGAGGATGTCCTGCACGGTCACTTTGAGGTCGGGGAAAGCCTCGCGCCAGATCTGTGCAAGCTGTTTGAGGCTCTGGTTGCCATGCTGCAGATGAGGTGGCGCGGTGTGATCCACCAAATCCGGCGCCACGAATTCATCGATGACTGAGAGATCGCCAGTGGCGCTAAACGCCTCTTCATTGACACGGCGTACAATGGTTTTGTATTGTTGATTCGACATGAATTGAGTTCCTTTCGTGGTCGATACTTTATGTATGTGACGTACTACATGGGACGTGCTATGATTATCGCTCACTGCGGCCTGCAAGTGTGAGGCGCAAAGCGCCACTGAAAGCGCTACAAAATGAACCCCCAATGCCTTGGTCCTTCTTTGACGAAGTCAATTTGTATGCCTATTCCCTTCGCAGGGTGATATAATCGGGAACCATGGACGCCACTGGCAGCGCCTTAACTTTTGGTCAATGGCTACGGCGACGCCGCCGCTCACTCGACCTGACACAGGCCGAGCTGGCGACGCGTCTGCACTGCGCCAAGGGTACGATCCGCCGTTTTGAAGCCGATGATCTGCGCCCTTCAAAGCTGTTGGCCGAACAAATGGCCGAGGCGCTGGGGGTGCCAACCCAGCTGCGCGCAAACTTTGTCCTCTTTGCGCGTCAAGGGCTTCAGGCTGACGTTACATTTGATAGCCTTAACGCCGATGAGCGGGAGCGAGCGATGTCCGTGACCTCTGGCGCGCCTCCCCTACCCGCCCCACGCCGTTATGCGTTGCCCGTCGCGGCCAACCCGTTGCTTGGTCGAGACCACGCGGTAAGCGTGGCGCTTGAGCTTTTGGCCCGGCCCGACGTGCGTCTGATTACCCTGATTGGGCCGCCCGGTGTGGGCAAAACGCGGCTGGCTTGGCAAATTGCCGAACAGGTTCAGCCTCGCTTGCGCGAGGGGGCCTGCTTCGTACCCCTAGCCCCCCTCTACGACGCCGAGCGCGTATTGCCCGCCATCGCGCAGGCCATCGATCTGCGCGACAGTGGGCGCATCCTCGCCACCGCGCTGGCCGACCGGCTGCGTAGCGAAGAGATGGTGCTGGTGCTTGACAACTTTGAACATGTGATCGACGCTGCGCCTGAGATTGCAGCCCTACTGGCCGCAGCCCCCGCCTTGAAAGTGATCTGCACGAGCCGTGTGGCCCTCCGCATTTGGGGCGAACATGAATTCGTGGTGCCGCCATTGGCGCTGCCCGATCTTGCCCATCTACCGGCGCAGGCGGCGCTTGCAGCGAACCCAGCGGTGGCGCTCTTTGTGGCGCGGGCGCGCGCCGCCTACCCTGGGTTTGCCATCTCCGATGAGAACGTGCGCCAGATAGCCGAAATCTGTCATCGGTTGGATGGTTTGCCACTGGCGATTGAGTTGGCCGCCACACGCATCAAACTCTTTTCGCCCGCAGCGATCCTGGCCCGCCTTGAGCGGAGGTTGCCCTTCCTCACTGGTGGCGCGCGCGATGCCCCCGCGCGCCACCGAACACTGGCTGCAGCCATTGCGTGGAGCTACGATTTGCTCACCGCCACTGAGCAGCTTTGTCTCGCCCGCCTGGGGGTCTTTTGGGGTGGCTGGACGCTGGAAGCCGCAGAGATAGTCTGCAGCGACGATGTCGACGTAATCAACGCGCTGGCGGTGTTAGTGGATCACAGCCTGGTGCAATCGGTGCATACGGAGCAGGGGGATGTGCGTTTCATCATGCTGGAGACGATCCGCGAATTTGCGCTCAATCGTCTTAACGAACGCACTGAAACCGATGGCGTCCAGACTCGCCACGCACGCCACTATCTGGCCCTGGCTGTGGCGGCGGAGCGCGGTCTGCAAGGGCCGGATCAAGTGGTCTGGATGGCGCGATTGAACGCCGACCAGAATAATCTGCGCGCAGCTTTTGATTGGAGCCTGACGGATAGGGGCGATGTCGAATTAGGGCTACAAGCTGGCGCAGCCCTGTGGTGGTTTTGGTGGACCAACGGACAAGTGGGTGAGGGGCGCCGGTGGCTTCACGAGCTGCTGCGACGCGCAGAAGATATTGGCCTGACCGTTACGATCCCCTATGGCCGCGCCCTGCTCGGCGCAGGGATTCTTGCTTTCTTTGCGGGAGATTTTGAGACGGCGCTGCCTCACTTTACCGCGGCGCGCGACCAGGGCGAAGTATTGGGCGACACGATCACGCAGGGTTACGCAACATTTATGATTGGCACAGTGATGGTGCTTTCCAGCCAGTTCACTGAGGGCTACGCACTGCTCGACCGTGCGTCTTTGCTCTTGCGGAACGCTGGTGCGGCGGCCACCTGGCATGTTGGCGTCACCAGCCTGGCGCGCACCTTGTTGTCCTTTGAAGGCAACGATCTCGACGCGGCCCAACAACACGCCGATGCAGGCATGGCAATCTTTAGCGAGCTTGGCCAACCCTATGGCATTGGTCTTGCCTACAACTATCAAGGCGATGTCGCGCGTCTGCGCGGCGAGCATACCGCTGCCAGCAAGTGCTATGAAACTGCTTTACCCTTGTTGCGACAGGCCAATGCCAAGAGCGAAATCCCGGCTGTCTTGCACAACCTCGCCCACGTTGTGCTTGCCCAAGACGAGGCCGCCCGCGCCCGCGAACTCTTTGCCGAAGGGTTTCTGTTGCATCGCGAAATCGGTAATCAGATGGGGATGGCGGAATGTCTCATCGGGCTGGCCGCCGTTGCGCTCAGGCAGGATCAGCCACAGGCGGCGGCGACCTTGCTCGGCGCAACCGATGCCGTGCTGGCGACATTGAATGTACCCCTCTTTGCCGCCGAACAGACCATCTATCTGCACACGCAGCAGGCTGTGCGCCAGGTATTGGGTGAAGCTCACTGGCGCACAGCCTACGACGGGGGGCGTGTGCTGACTTCGGCGGAGATAGTCGCCGTTGTGGGCGCCTCTCCTCATTACAAATGAAGACAAATGAAGCGCCTGAAGCGTGACGGACAGAAAGGCGCGTGGCGCTCGAAGAGTGCGAT
Source organism: Caldilineaceae bacterium (assembly GCA_023384495.1). Taxonomy (GTDB): domain Bacteria; phylum Chloroflexota; class Anaerolineae; order Caldilineales; family Caldilineaceae; genus CFX5. The sequence continues at coordinate 4,456 of JAHDWG010000066.1, read as the reverse complement.
GCGCCTCAGGGCAGCTCGTCCCCACACGCACATCGGGCGCAAGGCGTGTGACACACCGAATCTCTCCCTGGTCGGCAGCCAGGCATGTTATCACCACCGCCGCGAATCGGGCACCTCCAGCCATTCCCCCCCACGGCGGATCGATTCCTGGCTGACCAGGCCGGGCAGGGTCATGTCCATGGCCGCGTGGACATCGATGGCGGGGGGCTTGCGCCCCTGCACGGCGTCGACAAAATCCATCACCTCGAAGTAGTCGCCGCCGCCGTGACCGGCTGCCAGAGCCTCTGGGGGTGGGTCGCGCCACATTTCGGGCAGAAAGTCGGCCTCAAAGCGTTCCAGCGGGACCCACTCGTCGGGATTGCTGCAATAGTCTTCCAGCCAGACCAGATTTTGCCCACCGGGGTGGCGTGCGCCCTCGAATGCGCCCTTAGTGCCCTGAAGGGTGTAGTTGGTCATGGCGTGGGGACGTTTGGAGAGCATATCGACGCGCACGCGGATCAGCTTGCCACTCGCCGTCTTGCACGAAAGCTGGACGGTGTCTTCCATCGCGTGTTCGGGGTCGGTCCAGTTGCCCGCGCCGATGCAACTGATGCGGGTGGGCCGCTCACGGATCCACTGGAGACAGGGGCCCAGGCTGTGGGTGGGGTAGGTGCAGCCGTTGACGCCCACCTGCCAGTAGTAGCGCCAGGTCGGTTTGCCCTCTTTGGTGTGGTGCAACATCGACAGTTCGTGCAGATATTCCCCTTCGGCGTAGTAGGTTTCGCCAAACAGCCCCGCTTCCACCATGGCCGTCACCAACACAACCGGCTTGCGATAGTTGTAATTCTCGGCCATCATGTAGACGGCCTTACTCCGTTTGGTGGCGCCCACCAACCAGCGGCACTCGTCAACGGAGACGCCCGCCGTCACCTCGCTCAACACGTGGATGTCCCGTTCCAGCGCCGCAATGGAATGAGGCACGTGGAACTGCATAGGCGTTGCCACCACCACAATGTCGGGCTTCGCTTCATCGAGCATTTTTTCGTAGACGGTGTAGAGTTGGGTGACCCCGGTCGCCCTGCCGGCGTCATAGAGGTTCGGCTCGTACGCATCACAGAGGGCGACAACCTCGGTTTCGGGGTGGCTCTGAAACGCCTTGAAGAAGGAACTGGAACGCCGGGCGCCGGCAAAGGCAACTTTTAGTTCTTTGGACATAATGGGTGAACCCCTTGAAACAATGAGTCTCTATCTTTGTAAATTCTTTTAACGCAGAATCGCAAAGGAGCAAAGACGCCAGGCGGCTGGCCGAGTTCCGTCTTTGCGCCTCGGCATCTCTGAGTTTCTGCGTGAAAAACACAAACCAGAGATTACATGTGAGCACTTAAAACGACTTCCAATCAGGCTGGCATTGTATCACGCCCATCGAGGATCGGCCAGGGCCGTTTTCGCCCTGGTCGGGCGGCCTACGGGGATAGGGCGCTGCTCTCGTAGGTCACGCGGCCAGCGTGACAATGGCGCTGCGCCGTCGCCTTGCCAGGGGGACCGACCGGGATGGCGCGCCGCCCGCGTGACAATTGTGCTTGGTCATCCGCCCGCGCTGTGATAAGATGCTGCTCAATACGCTTGACCCAACACAATCACCCAAAAACCCATTCATCCATTGACAAAAGGCATGCACATGGTCACCACGCGGCCACCCCACACGACGATCACGGCCACCACCCCCTCGGCGCCGCCGGCCTGGGCGCTGCTCGAACGCGAGCTGCTGCGCGCCCAGACTGAAGCGATCCACGCGTTTTACAACCATTACTTCGACGAGCGCGGCTATCTGCGCTGTATCCCCCGCTGGGGCGGCAACGATGGCCCCGACGACGCCGCCGAGAACTTTCTCAACTGGACGCTGCTCTACGCACTCGGCGCGCCCGCCACTGTCTTTGACCTCTATCGCCGCGCCTGGGATGGGCACCTGCGCCAATACACCGAGGCCAAGACGGTGGAGGTTCCCCTGGCGCGCGACGGCATGTACTACAAAGAGTTCCCGGTCATGTTTGACTGGTTCCACAACGGCGAGGGCTTTTCAGCTTTCTTCTTGGAAGGGCTTTGCGACCCACATGACCCCGTCTTTCAACAGCGGACGCGGCGCTACGCCGGCTTCTATCTCAACGAAGACCCGCAGGCGCCCAACTACGACCCCCAACACCGCATCATTCGGAGCATGTTCAACGGCAGCCGCGGCCCGCTCTTGCGCAAGGCCACCGGGCAAGACTGGGCCGGCGACCCCATCGAGGTCGAGGGGCGCTTCTCGCCGCTCCACGGGGAGCGCACCTACGACGAGATGATCGCCCACTTCAAAGATTACAACGATGTGGTCGGCGACCACCCCATCAACCTGGCGACCACGGTGCTGGCGCTCAACGCCTATGCGCTGGAGCACGAGGCCAGGTATCGTGACTGGGCGCTCGAATACACCGACGCCTGGGTCGAACGCACCGAGGCCAATGGCGGCATCACCCCCACCAACATCGGGCTGGACGGCAGCATCGGCGGCGAGACGGGTGGGCGCTGGTGGGGCGGCGTCTACGGCTGGGGCTTCACGGTAACCGTGCCGCAGACCGGCGAACTGGCCCACCGCACCTACTGGCATGTGCGCGGGCTTTATGGCTTTGGGACGGCGCTGCTCCTCACCGGCGACCAGCGCTATGTGGATACGTGGCGCGGCGTCATCGACCACATCAACGCCCACGCCCGCGAGATCGACGGCCAGATCCAGTGGCCGCGCGCCTATGGCGACTACTTTGGCGCACCCGACTGGTATGACTTCAAGCCGACCCCCTTTGACTCAGGCGCGCTGGAGGTCTACTATTGGTCGATGGACCCAGACGATCTGCGGCTTGTGCAGCCCAACCCGTGGATCGACTATCTCCAGGGCGGGAACCCGGACTACCCCGTTGCGGCGCTGCAAGAGGCGCTGGGCCAGGTGCGCGCACGGGTGGATCTCATGCGCAACGACGCGACCACGCCCGACACCCGCCTCTCCGACGACCCCAACCACATCAACCCGGCGGTCACCGAGACGCTGACGGAGCTCATGTTGGGCGCCCTGCCCACGGGGCGCACCGGATCGGCGCTCCACGCCCGGCTGCGCTATTTTGACCCCGAACGCCGCCGCCCCGGCCTGCCCGAGGATGTGGCCGCCCTGGTAGAGAAGCTGACCGCCGATGAGACGGTAGTCACCCTGGTCAACATCAACCAGGTGCGCGAGCGGACGGTCACCGTGCAGGGGGGCGCCTATGCCGAGCATCATTTTGCCAGCGCTCAGCTCAACGGCCAGACCATCCCGCTCGATGCGCCGGCCTTCACTGTGCGGCTGGCGCCTGGCTGCGGCTGTACACTGACGCTCGCGACGGCCCGCTACGCCAACGCGCCGACCTTCGCCTTCCCGTGGGAATAAATGTCACGGGTCATTGGCCATTTGTTGATTGGCCAATGACCCGTCACCCGTGACCAATGACCAACCATCCAGTCACCCTCGCCATCCCCTACCACGACCCAGCGGGCGAACTGACCGCCGCGCTGGCGCGCAGCCTGCCCTGGATTGGCGAGCGCTTTGCCGGGGTTGCAGTCAACGCCAGCCCCGAAACGGCGCCCCAGGCATTGGATCTATTGCGCGGCGCCGGCGCGCAGGTCGAGCAGACGCCGCGCATGTTTGTGGAGGGCGTGGCGCAGATGGGGGCCATCCGCCGGGCGGTGGTGGGGCAGGCGCTGCGCATGGGGGCGGCGTGGCTCTTCTATTGCGACGGCGACCGGCTGCTCCATTGGGTCGAACGCTACCCGGACGAACTGGCCGCGGCGCTGGCGCGTATCCCCGCGCACGACTGCACTATCTTTGGGCGCACCCCGCACGCCTTTGCCAGCCACCCGCACACCCAGGTCGCCACCGAGCAGATCATCAACAATGTCTTTGCCGCCATCAGCGGCCATGATTGGGATGTCACCGCGGCGGCGCGTGGCCTGTCGCGGCGGGCGGCGCAGGCGATTGTCGATGGCTGCGCCGAGGATTCGTTTGGGGTGGATGCGGCCTGGCCGCTCTTTTTGCTGCGCCACGACGGCTTTACCCTGGCCGAAGTGAAGACCGAGGGTTTGGAGTTCGAGACCGCCGCCCAGTACGAGCGAGAAGTGGCCGCCGCCGGCAGCGAGGCGGCATGGAAGCATCGCATCGACGGCGACGCCCGCCGCTGGGCCTTCCGCCTGACCGTGGCCCGCCTGGAGGTGGCGGCCATGATCCCGTATCAGCGCCCGCAAACGCAAAGCCAATAGGGCATCTTTGCTCGTTGCGAGTTTCCAACCCTGCGAAACCCATCGTCTATCGTCTATCGTCTATCGTCTATCGTCTATCGTCCATCGTCCAGCATCGCACCCCCGGCCCCCATATACCGCTCAAGACCAGTCTTTGTTTCACGTGAAACATTTGAGGAAG
>JAHDWG010000653.1 GCA_023384495.1 Caldilineaceae bacterium | reverse complement strand
CCAACCAGTTCCTCACCCTGCCCCGCCCGGTGCAGGATGATTTCACGATTGCCTTCTGGCTCAAGGGAGCCTGTTGCAGTACCAATGTAGTCGCCAATCTGATCAACCCGATCCCCAACGACCTCCAAAAAGGTTTCCACGTCAGCTTTTCCGCGGGGCTGATCAAGTTCGACGGGGCCGGTCTATTTACCTTCAATGGCGGCGCCGTGGGCGATGACAAATGGCACTTTGTTACCGTCACGCGCCAGCGAGCCAGCGGGCTGGTTACGATCTATGTGGATGGCGTGTCGACAGCCAGCGCGGTCGGTAACCATGAAGCGCTGGACGCCGACGCGAACTGGGTGATCAACAGCCCCAGCACCTTCCCCGTTCACTATCAGATGGATAATCTGCAAGTCTTTCCCAGCGCGCTGAGCGCCGGTGCGGTGCAGGCGCTCTACAGCGGCGCGCTGCAATCCTACTGTGTGGCGGTCGCCACCAGCGGCGTCCCCGGCGAGGCGGTGCAGTGGGCCAGAGTCAATCTGCACCAGCCAGATTACCGCGGCGGGCGCCTCACCGCCAGCGCCAGCATGCCCGTCACCATGGACATTGACGGCGTCTTTGTCAACATTCTCTCTCCACAAAGGGATTCGTATGTGCAGGGAGCTCAAGGTACGCCCAAGACGATCATCGTCGGCGGTGAGGCCAAGGACTTTACGTCGGGCGTGGCGAACATCGAGGTCAGCGTCAACGACAGCCCCTATCAGCCTGCCACCGGCACTGCGAGCTGGGCCTACCCGCTCCAGGTGACCGAAGGGTTCTACCGGGTCAACGTGCGCGGCGTCGACCTGGCGGGCAACCCCGGCAGCACAGCGAGTACGTTTATCGCCGATGCAACACCGCCCCAGGTGACGCTAGACCCGATCCCCACCGCGCCACGCGTGCCCACCCGCAATGATGCCGGGCTGTGGACTGTCCTCCTCAGCGGGACGGTGCAAGACCCCGCCATCGGCGACAAGCCCGGCAGCGGCGTTGATCCGGGAAGTGTGGCGGTGCGCCTCGAAGCGCAGATGCCCACCGAACAGAACGGGCAATGGCAGACGGCGACGCTGGAGGGCAACAAGTGGACGGTCAACTACACCCTGCCCGCCGAGGTCGCCGACCCCACCGGCAGCTACACGGTCTTGGCGCGCGCCGCCGACAACGTGGAGAACCGCAGCGCGGACAATGCCGCCACCGGCGTGCTACGGCTCGACAGCAGCGGGCCCAACGCTGCACTCAGCGCCCAAGATGGGCAGCGTCAGGTGATCACCGAGACGATCACCATCGGCGGGGTGATCAGCGACACGCTGGCGGGCATCGATAAACTGGATGTCGCCTTTACGCCAATCGAGCAGGTGGTGCAGGATCCCTCCTTCGCCAACCGCCCGTGGCAGAGCGCTACGCTGGCGCAACGGGGCGTGGGCTTCACCACCAGCACCTGGCAGATCAAGGCGCCGGCGGGGCTGGAAGGGCAGGTGCAGATCGACTTGCGCGCCACCGACATGCTGGGCAACGTCAGCCTGGTCGGCAACGTCTGGCGCGGTCTGATCGACACACGGGCCCCGCGCCTGACGCTGACCGCCAAAGCCACCGGAGCCAGCTATCTTGACCCGGCAACCAACACCCGTCGCTATGCCATCAGCTATCTCTGCGCCGCTCAAGATAACTATCTCGACGAAGCGCGCTTCCAGTGCCCTGGCGAGCAGTTGCCACCGCCGGTGCGCTCGTTTGAAAACAACGCAGCGCTGCAAACCCTCTTCCCCGACTGGTCGATCCGCAGCGGGCTGGCGATCTCGTATACACAGTGGGAAGCCAGTGCGCAACCCAGCGACACGATGCGGGCGTGTGACATCTACGGCCACTGCGCCACCGCCCAAGCGACGCTGGCCGCCGCTGCCGGGGTGATGGCCGCCGACGCCGACGTAGCTGCCAACAACCCGGTGGCCGTGATTGTCTACCCGGCAGATCAAAGCTTTGTGGCGTCAAGCGGCGGGCTGACCGTCACCATCGCCGCCGAGGCTGCCCAATCGCTCAAGGAGATCACGCTTGCGCTCGACGGCGCCGTGGTGGATCGGGCCAGCTTTACCCAGGCCAGCGCCACCAAACAAGCGCGGCGCGCGGTGCGCATCACGCCCAACGCTGAAGGGAAACACACGCTGCTGGCAGTGGCCACCGACTGGGCCGGCAACACGCAGACAAACCGCTTCCCGGTCACCTTCACGCTGGACAAACAGCCACCCACGGCCACCATCGAGACCTCGCTGCTGATCCTCGCCGACACCTACCAGGTCGGCAGTGGCATCCTGCGCTTCCGGGGGACGGCAAACGACAGCCTCTGCCTGGCCGCGGTGCAACTGCGGGTGGGCAACCAATCCTTTGTCGACGTGGCCCATGGTGGGGATAAGTGGCAGGCTGTCTATCCGGTCAACGGGCCGGAGGGCCAGACTTTGCCGGTCACCGTGCGGGCGGTCGATTGTGCCGGCCGGGCGGTCGAGGCTACACGCAACATCCCCACGCAGCTCTCGTCACCCGATGCGCCCGACACGCGGATCACTGCCGGGCCGCCGGCACAGGGCGCCCCGAAAACAGCCAGGTTCGAATTTGCCGCCGTGGCCGGCAAAAACGAGGTGGCCGGCTTCACCTGCCAGCTCGACGGCGGGCCCTTCACGG
>JAHDWG010000652.1 GCA_023384495.1 Caldilineaceae bacterium | reverse complement strand
GCCACTCGTCCAGTAGCGCCGGCAGCGAGACCACGCTGTGCAGCCGGTAACCTGCCTGGGCCAACACCTCAGTTGCGCCCTGCATGCGGTCGATGAGCACAACCACATCGCGCACCACCAGCCCAACCTCTTCGAGCTTTTGGATAGCCTCAAACTTGGAGTCACCGGTGGTGGTGAGATCATCGATAACGGCGACCGTCTCACCCGCATGGTAGACGCCTTCGACCGTAGCGCGCGCGCCGTATGCTTTGGCCTCGCGGCGCGGAAAGACCATCGGCTGGTTCGTCTCCAGCGCGATGGCGGTGGTAATCGGCAACGCTGCATAGGGGATGCCGGCCAGCCGGTCGTAGCGGAGCGAACGCAATGTTTGGGCGTACGCCTGCGCCACCCGCCGCAGGATCGTCGGGTGCGAGACCAGGCGGCGGAGGTCCATGTAGATCGGCGAGACGATCCCCGACTTGAGCGTGAACTCGCCAAAGCGGACGCACTCCGACGCCACCAGGTCGTGGGCGAGTTGGGCAAAGGGCGTTGGCGCGGCGGCGCGTTTGGGGGTGGAGCGGGCGGCGGATCGCGCCTCGTTGATGGCGTCGCGCAGCTGGCGGGCGACAGTCCGCGGATCATCGGCGCGGGCGATCTGGCGTGAGGCATTGAGGAGTAGGCCCATGCCATCCTTGCGCAGCCCGGCGGCCACTGTTGCGACTAAATCGCCCCCCTGATCGCCGAGCCCTGGCGCGAGGATCCAGAGATCGGGGGCGACGGCGCGCACATGGGCCATGGCCTCGGGATAGGTAGCGCCCACCACCAGGCCCACATTGCCTTGGGCGTTCCAGCTCGAAGCGCGCTCTGCAACATACTGGAAGAGGGGCATGTGGTTGCCCGTTTCAGTTGTCACACAGAGGGCCTGGAATTCATCTGCATCGCGGTTCGACGTTTTGCAGAGCACAAAGGCGGCGCGGGCGGGGTCAGCCAGGAACGGAGCGACGGCGTCGTGGCCCAAATAGGGACTGACCGTGACGGCATGGGCGCCAAGTGTATCAAAAACAGCGTGCGCATAGGCGACAGACGTGCTGGCAATATCGCCGCGCTTGGCGTCGAGCAACACCGGGATTTCTGGCGGCACATGGCGGATGACATCCACGAGCGCATCAACGCCACTTGGGCCAAAAGCCTCAAAAAAGGCGGCATTCGGCTTGAAAATAGCTGCAAAATCGGCGGTCTTTTCGATAATGCGCAGGCAGTCGCTGCGCAGCGCATCCACCGTTTCCGCACGCGGGTCAAGCCCGACGCACAGCAGCGAATCGACCGTGCGAACGCGTTCCTCGAGCCAGGTCACAAATGTTCTCATGGTGTCCTCTCCAAAAATTCATGCTTTTCCCAAAACCATCGCCAGCAACGCCATGCGCACATAGAGACCATATTCCATCTGGCGGAAGTATGCGGCGCGTGGGTCGTTGTCTACGGCTAGCGCAATTTCATTGACGCGGGGCAATGGGTGCATCAGCACCATGTCGGGTTTGGCCTGCGCTAACGTTTCGGGCGTAATGATATAGGCGTCTTTGACCAGATCGTATTCCGCCGGCGCCTCAAAGCGCTCCTTTTGGACGCGCGTCACATAGAGTACATCCGTTGTGGGGAGCGCATCGTCTAGCTCGGCATATTCGTGCTGCTCGACGCCGGCCTGGTCCAACTCATCGATCAACGCACGCGGCATTCGCAAAATTTCGGGGGAGACATAATTGAGCCGGGCGCCATAGAGACGCAGGAGGCGCGCCAGCGAATGAACGGTACGCCCGTAACGCAGATCGCCCAGCATGGTAACAGTCAGGCCATCGAGATTGCCCAGCTCTTCTTGGATGGTAAAGAGGTCGAGCAGCGCCTGGGTGGGGTGTTCGCCTGTGCCATCACCGGCGTTGATCAACGGCTTGCGCAGAAATTCGGCAGCGCGCGCGGCGGCGCCTGTCTCGGGGTGGCGCAACACGATGACATCGGAATAACACTCCAGCGTGCGCACCGTGTCGGGCAGTGATTCCCCCTTTGAGACCGAAGAATAGCGCACCTCGTTGATAGGGATAACGCTGCCGCCCAGCCGTTCCATCGCCGCCGTAAACGACGAGGAGGTGCGTGTGGAAGGCTCATAGAAGAGGTTGGCCAGGATTTTTCCCCGCAGCAGATCGATCGCGCCAAGCCGCTCGACCATGGTGCGCATCTCTTGAGCGACGGCAAAGATATAGGTCAGGTCGGTGCGTGTGAACTGGCTCACGGCGAGAATATGCGCGCCATAGAAACGACCATCCCCACGCTCGCCAAGCGGCAGACGGACACCCGATTTTTCAGTACGATTGGTGCGTGGCATATGCCCTATAGAACTCCTTTTCTAAGCGCCGCCCATACGCGCTGGGTGGCGCCAACCATCCCGGCTGGGGCGCTCAGCGGGAACAATCGGGTTCAGTTTGCAGCCGGAAAGAGATTCTGTCCGTCGCCAGGCTGGGCCAAGACCTGGCCGTTATGGTAGCAGTCACGGCCCCGCAGCACCACTAGCGTTACGCGCCCGCGCAACGTCCAGCCCTCGAAGGGGGTCCACCCGGCGCGCGACTGGAGCTCGGCCCCGCGCACCACCCACCGTGCATCTGGGTCCACCTCGACCCATGAATCGGGCGGCGTGGGCAGGCCAAAGATCCGGCGGGGCGCATGTGCG
>JAHDWG010000065.1:3149-23506 GCA_023384495.1 Caldilineaceae bacterium | reverse complement strand
ACCGAAGCGGGCTACCCGCCCGGCGTCCCCGGCGGCCCCCAGGTCGGCCCGGAAGATTGGACGCTGGCCGAGCTTAGCCCAACCGAGCGCGACGAGCCGGGGCTGGCCGCGGCCGCCAGTTCCACCCTGGCGCCCGGCTGGCATCTGCTCTCCGCACCCGAAGTGCAGACCGACACCGACCCAGCCGCCGTGCTCGCCTCCATCGCCGGCAGCTATCGCCGGGTCTACGCCTACGACGCCTGTGATACCGCCAACCCGTGGAAGCGCTACGACCCCAACGACCCCGCCGCCGGCGACCTGACGGCCATCGACCACACCATGGGGCTCTGGGTCGAAGTGACCGAAACGACCAGCTTCCAGACTAGCGGCACTCTTGCCCCATACACGGAAATCCCCCTCTGCCAGGGCTGGAATCTCATCGGCTTCCCCATGGACCGGGCGCTGCCCATCGGCGGCGCGCTCCAGTCGATTGCCGGCAACTATCTGCGGCTCTTTGCCTGGGAGCAGAGCGATACGCCCGACCCGTGGGCCGTACATGACGTGGCCGCACCCGACTGGGCCAACGACGCCACCGTGATGACGCCCACCCGCGGCTACTGGCTCTATGTCACCGAGAACACGACCTTGACGGTGCGGGCGCCGGGCGCGCCGCCGGTGGTGCGCCTGCTCGCCCCGGCGGAAGGGAGCGAACTCTTCACCCACACCACTGTCAGCGGTTCGATTGACAGCGATACGGTGGCAACCTGGGTGATGGAATACCGCATCGAAGGCGAAAGCGAGTGGACAACCTTTGCCACGGGCGACACGAGCGGCTCCACCGTGGCCGAGGCCATCTTTGACCCGACCCTGGCGCCCAACGACCTCTACGAGTTGCGCCTGACTGCCACCGACGCCAACGGGCAGCCCGGCAGCGCCACTGTGGATGTGATGGTGGCGGGCGCCCAGAAGATCGGCCACTTTTCCATCTCGTTTGTCGACCTGGCTGTGCCCGTTGCCGGCCTCCCCATCAGCCTGATCCGCACCTACGACAGCCGCGACCGGCGCCAGGGCGACTTTGGCATGGGCTGGACGCTCGACATCCGCAGCGGGAGCTATCGCAACAACCGCAAGCCGGGCGATGGCTGGCTGCTGCGCAACAGCGGCCCCTTTACCTTCCCCTGCACCGAGGTGGTCGAAACCAAATTTCACGCCACCGAGATCCGCTTTTCCAATACCGAATTCTACCGCTTCAGGCCCGAGGTGACGCCGCTCGGCCCGGTCAGCGGCGGCTGCGATGCGCTCATCACCTACGAGCAGGTGGGCGGGTTGCCCGGCGCCACGCTGGAGTCGCTCGACGGCGACGACCAGGTCCACTGGCGCTCCGGCTCCGACCAGTTGGTGCTGGTGGACGACGAAGGGGGCCTCACCCCCTACGAACCGCAACGGGTGCTGCTGACCCTGCGCGATGGCCGGCAGTTCAGCTTTCACCTGACCAATGGTCTCGAATCGATTGAAGACCCCAACGGCAACCGGCTGATGCTCAGCCAGAACGGCATCACCCACTCCAGCGGCAGCAGCGTTGCGTTTGTGCGCGACAGCGAGCAGCGCATCACACGGATCACCGACCCGCTGGGGAACGCCATCCACTACAGCTACGACGCCAATGGCGACCTGGTCGCCCATACCGACCCCGACGCCAACACAACCGAATTTACCTACTATCCAGGGCACTATCTGAAGGAGATCATCGACCCGCGCGGCGTGGTGGCGAACCGGGTCGAGTATGACGCCGATGGCCGCATGATCGCCCTCATCGACGGCGAGGGCAACCGCACCGAGCTCACTCACAACATCGCCGGGCGCGAGGAGGTGGTCCGCAACCCCAATGGCCGGATCACGCGCGCCTTCTACAACGAGCGCGGCCAGATCCTGCGCCACGAGACGACTGTGACCATCAACGGCGCGGTGGCGCCCGTGGTCACAACCTACGAGTACGACGGCGACCTCGAAGTGGCCATGACCGACCCTGACGGCGTGCGCCGCACCTTCGCCTACGATGCCGGCGAATTGCCCACGCAGCTCGTGGTCGATCCGGACGGCCTCAACCTGGTCACCGGCTTCAACTATGACACCGCCGGGCGCTTACAGGTCGAGACCGACACCGCCGGCAATACGATCAGCTATGACTACAACGGGGTGGGGGAGCTGACCAGCGTGGTCGATCCGCTGGGCAACAGCTATGAGCTGGCCTACAACAGCCAGGGCCGCGTCACCCGGCGCACCGACCCGCTGGGCAACGTTGCCGCCATGGTCTACAACGCCAATGGCTACCCGACGCGGCTGGAGCATTTCGACGGCCAGAACAACCTGCTGCGCAAAGAGGAATTCACCTATGACGCCAATGGCCGCCGGCTGAGCGCCACGCTCTATCGCACCATGGACGGCGGCCTCACGCCGCTGACCACGCGATTTGGCTACAACAACCTCGGCCAGGTGGTGGCCATCACCGACACGCTGGGCAACGTCACCCGCATGGAGTACGATGGCGTCGGCCTGCTCACTGCCCGCGTCGATGCGCTGGGTCGCCGCACCACCTTCACCTATGACAACGTGGGCCGCCCCACCCGCACCGACTACCCCGACGGCGCCTTTACCACCATCCGCTACGACGCGGCGGGCAACGTCGACCGCACTACCGACCGCGCCGGGCGCATCACCCGCTACGAGCACGACGAGCTGGGCCGGGTGGTCAAGACAATCCGGCCGGACGGCTCGACGTTGCAGACGGTCTACAGCCCCGGCGGGCGGTTGATGGCCGAGATCGACGCGCTGGGCAACCGCATCGACTATGAATATGACAGCGCCGGCCGCGTGGTCAAAAAGATCTACCCCGAGATCTTCGACGTGGCGCAGGGACGCGCGGTGCGCCCCACCTTTACCCACGAGTACGATGAGGCCGGCAATCTGGCCGCCGTGGTGGACGCCCTGGGCAACCGCACCCGCTTTGTCTACGATGCGGCGCGCCAGTTGGTCGAGACCCGCTTCCCCGACGGCGCAACGCAGAAGCGCCGCTACGACGCCCGCGGGCTGCTCGTCGAGGTGGAGGACGCCGAGAGCCGGGTCACCCGGTATGCGTACGACGCGCTGGAGCGACTCACCCGCATCACACTGCCCGCGCCGGCGCCCGACCAGCCCAACCCGGTCACCGTCTACGCCTATGACGAGGCGGGCAACAAGCTGGCCCAGGTCGATGCGCTGGGCCGCATCACCCGCTTCCGCTATGACGAGCTCAACCGGCTGGTGGAACGGACGCTGCCTCTGGGCCAGCAGGCCACCTACGCCTATGACGCCGTGGGCAACGTGACTTCATATCGCGACTTCAACAGCGCGACCCTCAGCTTTGTCTATGACACGCTCAACCGCCTGACGCGCAAGAACCTGCCCGGCGGCGCCAGCGTCCAATACAGCTACACCGCCAGCGGACAGCGCGACACGGTCATCGACAGCCGTGGGGTCACCAGCTACACCTACAACGACCTGGGGCTGATGACCAGCGTGGCGCACCCCACGGGCGAAACCGTCCACTACACCTATGACACCAACGGCAACTTGACCAGCATGGCGGCGCCGGGTGGCATGGTGCAGTATGCCTACAACGCGCTCAACGCAATTGTCGAGGTGAGCGACCCCGACGGCGTCACCCGCTACGGCTATGACGCCAACGGCAACCAGCGCCAGATCACAACCGCCGACGGCATCGTGACCCGGTTGACCTTTGATGCGCGCCAGCGGCTGACCGGCATCGAGCATCGCAACAGCGCCGGTCTTACACTCGCTTCGTTCACCTATGACCTGTCGCCGGTGGGCCGCCGCCAGCGCGTCACCGAAGCCGGCGGCGCTGTGGTCGAGTATGCCTATGACGCGCTCAACCGGCTGACGGGCGAGTTGCGCACGGGCTCCGTTCCCTATGCCCATCAGTATGAGTACGACGCCGTGGGCAACCGCACGCGCATGGTGCGCGACGGGGTGGAAACCCTCTACGCCTACGACGCCAATGACCGGCTGTTGAGCGCCGGCGGCCTGGCCTTTGCCTATGACAACAACGGCAACACGATCCAGATGACGACCGGTGCGGCCACATACGATTACACCTACGATGCCGAGAACCGGCTCATCCGAGTTGCCGGCGGTGGCGACGTCATCACCCTCAGCTACGACGCCGAAGGCAACCTCATCGGCCAGGGCAGCGGCGCGGACGATGTGGCCTATCTGGTCGACAGCCTCAACCCCACCGGCTACGCCCAGGTGATCGAGGAGCGCGATGGCGCGGGCGCGTTGCTGGCCGGCTACAGCTACGGCCACCACCTGCTCGCCATGAACCGCGACGGCGCAACCAGCCGCTATCACGTCGACGGCCAGCGCAGCACGCGGCTGCTGACCGAGTCGGGCAGCGTGAGCGACAGCTACACCTACGACGCCTTTGGCAACCGGGTGGGCGCCAGCGGCGCAACGGCCAACCCCTATGGCTACACCGGCGAGCGCTTTGTCGAGGAACTGGGTTTCTATCACCTGCGCGCCCGTTATTACAACCCGGCGGTGGGGCGCTTCATCTCGGCTGACCCATTCGCCGGCTTTGAGAACGACCCGCTCTCGCTGCACAAATATCTGTATGCACACGCCACGCCGGTCAACGCCAGCGACCCGACCGGCCACTTCTCGCTGACCGAATTCAGCGTGGGCCAGGCGGTGGAAGGGCTGCTCAAGTCGGTGAGCACGCTTAGGAAAGTTGAGAAAGTCTGCCGCTTCAAATCCTTTGCCGAGAACATTGGTTTCATCATGATGGCCAAGGAGGTCGTGAAGCAAGTGAGCTACATGGTCAACTTCAGCTTCGATCTGGATGAGTTCAACAGCAACCAGTCGTGGAAAGGACAACAGATTTCGCCCGCCGTGGAGTTCGAGATCAAACACCCGCTGGCCAACTTCCCGGCAACACGCGCCCTCCTGGGCGAGCGCGCCATCCAGGGGGTTTCGCTCAAGCATTACTATAAGACAGTCGGGGATCGATATTACTATCTCGAACCCTGGCTCGAAATCAAGGCGACGCGGCTCAATTCGCAATCGTTGGAGTCGGCCTTCTCCATTCGCAGCGTCGAGCGCATGGCCGAAACCATCGAGCTGGTGGGCGAGGGCAAGCTCATGGAACTCAAGATGCAGGCCTGCGGCATCGACTATCTCACCTTTTCGGCCAACTTTGAAACCAAGTACAACCAGTGGAGCGGCGACCGCTCCGCGGCGGTGATGCTCAAGTGGAATATCGGCGACATGTTGGAATTCAAGGCGCCCATCGTCAAGCTCACACCAAACGGCTTCGAGTAGGGGTACGAAAACAGAAAAGCGGCAACACAGAGGGCACAGGGGAGCCACGGAGCACGCAGAGAATCTAAGTCACAACGCAAACCATCTCACCTGTCTCGGTATTCTCTGTGCCGCCTCCGTGTTCTCTGTGTTGCTGCTCTTACCCCTGGCTTTGCCGGGTTAACTGAATCGGGAGAATGATCATGATAAAAACGCATAACACACTCCGCCGGCTGTTGGGGCGCCAAGGTTGGGTGTTGGCCCTCTCTCTGCTCCTGCTGCTGGCGGGGGCGCCGGCAGCCAAAGCTGCGCCGCCCTTACCTTCCAGCTTCTATGGCGCGGCGCAACTGGACGGCGCCGGCGCTCCGGAGGGCGCGCTCGTCTCAGCCTGGATCGATGGGGCCAAGATCGCCGAAACCACCGTTCGCCTCGTCAATGGACAATCGGTCTATGCCCTCGACGTGCTGGGCGATGATCCCGACACGCCCGTCATCGAGGGGGGCGCAGAGGGCGCTGCCATCCACTTCCGGATCAACGGTGTGGAGACTGCCCAGAGCGCGGCCTGGCAACTGGGCGCATATGCCAACCTCAACCTGACCGCGGTCACGCCGCCGCCGCTGCCCGTCGCCGCCATTGGCGCGGCCAACGGCCTCAACGTCGCCCGGCTGGAGGATGGCGCAACCATCGCCGATTTCTCCAGCGCCGGTTCCGGCGCGCCCGCCGGCGCCATCGACGCCAATCCCTTTAGCTCGTGGACAACGGCCAGCGGGCGAAACGCCAATGAGTACATCACGGTTGATCTGGTAGGCGACCGGCCCCAGGTGATCGACCAGGTTGCGCTGCGCGCCAACGACGCCAGCAACTCGCCCCGCCGTTTTGAGCTCCTCGTCTCAACGAGCGGTATCGACGCAGGCGATTTCACCCTCGCCTTCGCCGGCCAGTTGCTGCGCACGGGCCAGATGCAATCCTTTGCCTTCCCGCCCGTCGAGGCCCGCTATGTCAAGTTGCGCATTCTGGACAACTGGGGGGGCGCCAACATCCAACTGATGGACCTGGCGGTGCGCAACCGGACACGCCAGGGCGGGTTGGTCTCGCTCGCTGCCGGCCCCACGCCGGCCAGTGTGGTCGCTTTCTCCAGCCAGGCCAACAGCACGACCACCAGCGCAGCCCGGGCCATCGACTACGACCAAGACAGCTACTGGCGCACCACCGGCGCCGCCAACCAGTGGATCAAGGTCGCGCTGGCGCGCAACGAAACCTATCTGGTGGACCGCATCAAGCTGCGCGCCTTTGCCAACGACACCGCGCCGCGCCACTTCCAACTGCTCGTCTCCACCGGCTCGCTCGACGACGCCGATTTCCACCCGGTCATGGCCGGGGTGATGGCCAACGATGGCCACGAGCGCTGGTTCACCTTTGCGCCGACGCCGGCCCACTATGTCAAACTGTTGCTGCTCGACAACCACGGCAACGCCACGGAGATCCGCCTGCGCGACTTCCAGATCTTTGCGGCCAACATGGGTGGCGCAACTGTCCCCTTTGAGGACCTCTCCACCAGCGCCGGTGACCCGATCACCGCCTGGGCGTGGGACTTTGGCGATGGCGCAACGTCCACCGAGCGCCACCCGACCCACACCTACAGCCAGCCCGGCGACTATACCGTGACGCTGACCGTGGAGAACGCGGTTGGCGCGGCCGGCGCCAGCATGGTCTACACTGTGTTGCCCCCGGCCACCGTCAGCTTCACCGTTTCGCCCGAGTCGATCCGGGAAGGAACAAGCGCCACCTTCACCGACACCTCCACACCGGGCGAGGGAAGCGTCTTCATTGACCGCGCCTGGCGCTTGAGCCACATTACCGGCGAACTGAATACGCCCACGGTCATCCGTTCCTTCCCGGACAACGGGGAATATACCATTTCGCTGACCCGGCTCGATAACTACTTTGTCGCCACCACGCATACGCACACGCTGACCGTGCTCAATGTGCCGCCCATTGTCACCGGCGCCGCCGACCAGACGATCCCGGTGTTGGACGCCTGGCAGCCCGACCTGATCGTGGCGGACGTGGCCGGCGACGCCGATACGCTGGTCTGCACGTGGGATCTCGGCGACGGCCAGACGCGGCAGATCAGCCCGTGCAACAGCTCGAACGTCGATATCAGCCACACCTACGCCGCAGTCGGCGCATACACGGCGGTGGTCACGGTCACCGACAAGGACAACGACTCGGCCACGGCCAGCATGGTGGTGACCGTCCGCAAGCGGGACGCCCGGCTCGCCATCGTCCAGGCGCAGAGCGTTTCGCCCACCGAGGCCGACGTGCAGCTGGCGCTCTGGGACGAGGACGCCCGCGCCCCCATGACCGGCCGCGCCATCGAACTGCGCTGGGACAATGGGATCGCCACGGTGACCACCGACGCCAACGGCATGGCGACCGCCCGCATCCCCTACGGCCCAGAGCAGACGGTGACGCTCATCGCCCACTACGCCGGCGATGAGCACTACATCGAGCGCACCGTGACCGTGGATACGCTGGTCGATGGCGCCACCCAGTTCTGGCTGGCCTTCCCGACCAACGCCAACAACGCCATCGGCAACGGCGGCTATTTCGACATGTCGCTCTTTGTCTCTAGCGAACAGAATAGCTCCGGCCTGGTTGAGATTGCCGGCCTGGGCTTCCGGGCGCCCTTCACCGCCTCTCCCGGCGTGGCGACCAAGGTCACCCTGCCGCTCGACGTCCGCATGGCGCCGGGAACCGGGACCAGCGCCAAGGGTGTCCATGTGATCGCCGCCAACCAGGTGTCGGTCTATGGCATGAGCTACAAGACCTACACCTCCGACGCCTATCTGGCCTTGCGCACCGATCTGCTGGGCACAGACTATCTGGTCATGTCGCGCCACGGCATGTGGACCGGCGCGCAACTGACCGTCGTCGCCACCGAAGACAACACGACCATCGCCATCACGCCCACCGTGGGCGCGCCGTCGGTCGTCCAGCTCAACCAGGGCGATGTCCACCAGCTCATGCTGAATGTGGAGGGCGACCTGACGGGGAGCGTCGTGCGCGCCGAAAAGCCGGTGGCCGTCTTTGGCGGGCACAACGCCGCCTACGTCCCCGACAACCCCAGCGGGCAATATAGCAACCACCTCATCGAGCAGATGTACCCCGTCACGACGTGGGGCAAGAAGTTTGTCACCCTGCCGCTGGCCGGGCGCTCGACCACCAGCCCTGGCGACCGCATCCGCGTGCTGGCCGCCCACGACAACACACACGTCACCATCAATGGCGCGGCGGTGGCGACGCTCAAACGTGGCCAGTTCTATGAGGGCGTATACAAGACCGCCGCATACATCATTGCCGACCGGCCCGTGCTCGTGGCCCAGTATGCGCAAGGGCTAATGACCAGCGGCAACCCAGGCGATCCATCGATGATGCTCATCCCGCCCTACGAGCAATTCCTGACTCGCTACCCGGCTGTGATCGCGCCCGACATCACCTTCACCGCGCATTACATCAATGTCGTGGCCCCGGTGGCCGCGGTCGGCGCGATCACACTGGATGAGACGCCCATCCCCGCCGCGCACTTCACAACGATTGGGGAGAGCGGCTTTGCCGGCGCACAGGTGGCTGTCGAGGCCGGCTCCCACTCGTTGGCAAGCCCGCTGCCCTTTGGCCTCTTTATGTACGGCTATGGCGATGCCGACGCCTATTCGTATGCCGGGGGTCTCACGCTGGGCGAGATCGCCCTGGCTGCCGAGCTAACGCTCACCCCGGTCACGGCCTTGCAGACGCCCGGCGCGCCCCACTGTGTCGCCGCCGCCATCCAGGACGAGGCCGGTGCGCCGCTGGGCAACCTGCGCGTGGACTTCACCGTCACCGGCGCGCATACGGCGCTAGGGTCCGTCGTCACCGGCGCCAATGGGGAGGCTGCATTCTGCTACACCGGTACGAGCGAGGGGGCGGACGCCATCAGCGCCATGATGGGCGACCTGAGCGTCGGGGCTGACGTCACGTGGAGCGTGGCGCCGGTCAATCGAGCGCCCGTCGCGGTGGACGATGCCTTCACCATTGCCGAGGACAGCGGCGAGCATGTGCTGGATCTGTTGGTCAACGATAGTGACCCCGACGGCGATGCGTTGAGCATCGTGGCCGTGAGCGAGGCTGCCAACGGGGTGGCGATCCTCGACGGCGATGACGTGCGCTACACACCCGCCGCCGACTTCCACGGTCTGGATCACTTTACCTACACCGTGACCGACGGCGAGTTGACCGCCATCGCCACCGTGACGGTCACGGTGACGCCGGTCAACGATGCGCCGGTGGCTATGGACGACCGGGCGACGACGCCGGCGGGTGTCCCTGTGACGGTCTATGTCCTGGAGAACGACTGGGATGTAGATGGCGACGAACTGACCATCATTGCCGTGACGCAGCCTGTTTCGGGGGTGGCGCAGCTCAACGCCGACCAGTCGATCACCTATGCGCCGGTGGCCGGTTTCCACGGCATCGACAGCTTTGCCTATACGGTGAGTGACGGCAACGGCGGCGTCGCCACTGCGGTCGTCCTGATTACCGTCGAGGCGCCGCCGGCCATTGCCTGCGAACTCTACCCGATTGCGCTGCACCAATCGACGCTGACGGGGAAGAATCCGGGTGATGCGGTGGCGGACATCTTCAACGGCGGCGGGCCGGGCAACTTCGGCTGGCTGACCTGGAGCGGTAACCCCAACGCGCCCACGCTGGTGGAGAACCTGACGCCGCCGGGCAACAGTGACGCCTACGTCAACCCGCACGACCCGGCGGACCATGTGGTCTCGGTTGGGGATTGGGTGCGGGCCAGCCCCGGCATTGCCAACGCCAGGCCCGTACGCGATGCGCTGGATGCACTGACGGCGCTCGACATCATCGTGCCGGTGTGGGATGCCGTCGCGGGCCAGGGCAACAACCTGACCTATCGTGTGGCGGACTTTGCTCGGGTGCGGCTGCTGGAATACCAGCTCCCGGGCCAGAATCGCATCAGCGTGCGCTTCTTGGGGTTGGTCAACTGCGCCGATGCGCCGGTGGCGGCGGGCGCGCATCCGAGCGACCGTGTGCCCGATTCGCCGGCGCCGGTTGAAGTGGAATCCGCGCCTGAGACCGTAGAGGCGCTGCCGGTTACGCTCCATCTGCCGTTGATTCGTAATAACTGAAGTGATGGTGCGTTGTAGATAGGCAAAGCAGGTCCCCAGCGCATTGCGCTGGGGACCTGTGTATTGTGGGGTCCATCCATGGCACTGTACAGGGGATGGAACAACCGATGTAGAAAATTCGTTCAACATGGTGATGGCAAAGCAGGTTAGATTTGTATGCCCTCTATACATATCGTGCGCAGTCTTCCTGTATCTAGTATGGAATGACCAATTGAAACACAGCATCTAGTATCAATGCCCTGTTTGTCATTGTTGCAGTGGTGTGCTATAATTGTAATTACTGGTTCGCTCAGTCCGACAACAGCGACGAAACATAGACGTGATTGTTGTACTTGCGCGCGTGATTCCATTTCCTCACACGTGAGCTGCCTCAGCCGGCCACGTTGTCACGCCAAAGTACTTGGATGGAGGGGCTAACCAGCAACCTGGTTGGCCTCTTTTTGTCTCTCGTGCGGGCGTAGAAACCGAACGTTCTCGATACTACCTTTCGGTTTCAGGTGTTCCATTCAAGAGGTGTTTCCCTTATGAACCCAACCACAAGTGCGAACGGCCATAGTATGATCAACACAGTGCGTGAATTGTTGGACGTGAAGTCGTTCCGCGACCACCACTGGGAAGGCTCGTTTGCCGACTACCTCGACATGGTCAGGCGTAATCCGAAGGTGGCGCGCACGGCATACCAGCGCATGTATGACATGATTATGTCGTATGGGTATGAGACGTACACGCAATTTCGCGAGGAGCTAATTCACTATCACTTTTTCGATGATCCATTCGACAACGGGGCAGACGCCGTCTTTGGGCTAGACCGGCAATTGATGGATCTGGTGCAGGTCTTCCAATCGGCGGCGCGGGGGTATGGCACCGAACGGCGTGTGCTGTTGCTGCACGGCCCGGTGGGCAGTTCCAAGAGCACCATCGTCCGCCTGCTCAAGAAGGGCATCCAGATCTATTCGACCACCGATGAGGGCGCGCTTTATACCCTGGTCTGGGAGACGGATGACGGGGTGATGGAATGCCCCATGCACGAAGAGCCGCTGCATTTGATTCCGCCCGCGGCTCGACCGGCCGTATTGGCGGAACTGAATGCCCACAACACGGCGGAATACCCTGTCAACATCACCGGTGACCTCTGCCCTGCCTGTCGCCATCTCTTCCGCTCGCTGATGGATCACTATCAGGGCGACTGGGGCAAGCTCATTGAGCATGTGAAGGTCAAGCGCCTGATCCTGTCCGAACAAGATCGGGTGGGTGTCGGCACCTTCCAGCCCAAGGACGAGAAGAACCAGGACTCGACCGAGCTGACAGGTGACATCAACTACCGCAAGATCGCCGAATATGGGTCGGATTCGGACCCGCGTGCGTTCAACTTTGACGGCGAACTCAACATTGCCAACCGCGGCATTGTCGAGTTTGTGGAGTTGCTCAAGCTGGATGTGGCCTTTTTGTATGACTTGTTGACCGCATCGCAAGAACACAAGATCAAGCCCAAGAAGTTTGCCCAAACCGACATTGACGAAGTGATTATGGGGCACACCAATGAGCCTGAATATCGCAAGCTGTTGGCCAACGAATATATGGAGGCGTTGCGCGACCGCACGGTCAAGATCGACGTGCCTTATGTGACTCGCTTCCGCGATGAGGTGCAGATCTACGAGCGCGACTTCAACAACCGTACGGTGCTGGGCAAGCACATTGCCCCCCATACGCTGGAGCTGGCCGCCATGTGGGCCGTCCTCACCCGGCTGGAGGAGCCAAAGCACGCCAGTCTCAGCCTGTTGCAAAAGCTCAAACTGTATGACGGGCGCGCCCTGCCCGGCTTCACCGAAGACACCGTGCGCGAGCTCAAGGCCGTCTCTTCGCAAGAGGGGATGCAGGGCATCTCGCCCCGCTACATTCAGGATAAGCTCTCGAATGCGTTGGTGACCCACGGCGCCACCGGTTGCCTCAACCCCTTTGTGGTGCTGCGCGAGCTGGAATCAGGCCTCAAGCACCATTCGCTCATCACCAACGAGCGCGACCGCGAGCGTTATGCGCTGCTACTCAACGATGTGCGCCAGGAATATGACGAGATCGTCAAGAATGAGGTGCAGCGGGCGATTACGGCGGACGAGTCGGCGATTGCGCGGCTGGCCGCCAACTACATCGACAATGTCAAGGCCTATACCCAGCGCCAGAAGGTGCGCAACCCCTTCACCGGTCGTGACGAAGAGCCGGACGAACGGCTTATGCGCTCGATTGAGAAGAAGATCGACATCCCCGAAAGCCGCAAGGACGACTTCCGCCGCGAGATCATGAACTACATCGGCGCCCTGGCCATTGAGGGCAAGCGCTTTGAGTGGAGCTCCAACGAGCGGTTGCGCAAGGCGTTGGAACTCAAGCTCTTTGAAGACCAGAAGGACAGCATCAAGCTGACCAGCCTGGTAAGCAGCGTCATCGACAAAGAGACGCAGGAAAAGATCGACGTGGTCAAGGCGCGCCTGGTCAATAATTATGGCTACTGCGATATCTGCGCCACCGATGTGCTCAACTATGTGGCGAGCATCTTCGCCCGTGGTGACGTCAAGGCGAGGGAGTGAGAAGGGGTGAGTGAGGAGTGATAGCGAGTCATATATCCCTTCTCACTCATTCACTCACGGATCATACTCGTTCATCGAGAGCAACTCATGTCCAATATCGAACAGGACACCTCCCGCTATCGCGAGATCGTGCGGGGGAAGATCAAACAGAATCTACGCCGCTACATGACCGACGGTCAACTCATTGGGCGGCAGGGCAAGGATCTGGTGCGCATCCCCGTGCCCCAGGTCGATCTGCCGCGCTTTGTCTTTGGCAAACCGGGCAGTGGCGGCGTGGGGCAGGGGCCGGGCCAACCGGGGGATGTGCTTGGCCCGGCCCAGCCCGGTGATGGCGAGGGCGAGGCCGGGGACACGCCCGGCCAGCACATCCTGGAGGCGGAGATCTCCATCGATGAACTGGTGCAGATGCTGGCCGAAGAGTTGGAACTGCCGCGCATCAAGCCCAAGGGCAAGCGCAACATCCAGAGTGATGTAACACGCTACACCGACATTCGCAAGGTGGGCCCGGAGTCGTTGCGCCACTTCAAACGCACCTATCGTGAGGCGCTCAAACGGCAGATCATGGCGGGTGAGTATGACCCGGAACGCCCCGTGATCATCCCCGTGCGCGAAGACCGACGCTACCGCTCGTTCGAAACCAAGCCGGCGCCCGAATCCAACGCCGTGATCATTTACATGATGGATGTTTCTGGCTCCATGGGTGAACGAGAGAAGCGGCTTGTGCGTATGACCGCCTTTTGGATCGACGCCTGGCTCAAGTCCAACTATCGCAACGTCCACCGGCGCTATATTGTGCATGACGCCGCGGCCGCCGAGGTGGATGAGGCGACGTTCTACCACCTGCACCAGAGCGGCGGGACAAAGATCTCATCGGCGCTGAATGTCTGTGAGCAGCTGATCCAGACCCACTATTCGCCCAATGATTGGAATATCTATCTCTTCCAGTTTTCCGACGGCGACAACTTTGCCAGCGACAACGACCGTGCGCTGGACATCATCCAGCACGCGCTGTTGCCGGCGGCCAATCTCTACTGCTACGGCCAGGTCGATCAGCGCCACTACAGCGATTCGTTTCTCGAAGTGCTCGCCGACCTCGGCGAGGTGGAAAACCTGGTGATGACGCGTATTCCCGGCGACGACGCAATCTATGACGCGATCAAGGTGTTTTTGGGGAAAGGGAAGTGAAGTAATTGTGAATGATGAATGGCGGATGGTGAACGTTCCGCCGAGAGACCCGATGGAGGGCGCAATCACCGGCGACCGGGCGCTCACCATTCACCATTGACCATTCAAAGGAGGTCTATGTCGTTTGTCACCGTTCTGCCTCGTGAACTACAAGAGATGGAGGCCGAAATTCTTGCCTATGCGCGCGCCGAGGGGTTGGACTTCCCCGAAGTGCGCTTTGTGATGCTGGACTTTAACCAGATGAACCAGGTGGCGGCCTATGACGGCTTCCCCAGCCGCTATCCACACTGGCGCTTCGGCATGGAATACGAACGATTGCGCAAGAGCTATGCCTATGGGCTGCACCGCATCTATGAAATGGTGATCAACACCGACCCGTGTTATGCCTACCTGCTCACCAGCAACCTGGCGATTGACCAAAAGTTGGTGATGGCGCACGTTTACGCCCATGCCGACTTCTTCAAGAACAACCTATGGTTTGCCCATACCAATCGGCGCATGCTCGATGATGTGGCAAATCACGCCACGCGCATCCGGCGCCACATCGATGTACAGGGGCTTGACGAGGTCGAGACCTTCATCGACCGCTGCCTGTCGCTCGACAACCTCATCGATGTCCACGGCCCCGGCATCGTGCGCCAGCCCAGCCGGGTTGAAGCGCGGGAGACGCCCGAAGATCGCCCGGGCCGGCTTCCCAGCGACCGTGAATACATGGACGAGTATATCAATCCCCCGGCTTATCTGGAGGCGCAACGCGCCCACATCAAAGAGGAACAACAGCGCGAGCAGAAATTTCCCGTCAACCCCCAGCGCGATGTGCTCTTGTTTCTGCTGGAGAACGCGCCCCTCTCGGCATGGCAGCAAGATGTGTTGGGGATGGTCCGTGATGAGGCCTACTACTTTGCGCCGCAGCGCCAGACAAAAATTATGAACGAAGGCTGGGCCACCTACTGGCACTCACACATCATGACGCGCCATGCCCTCAAGCCCAGCGAGCTGATCGACTACGCCGACCACCACTCGGGCACGGTGGCCACGTCGCCAGGCCGGCTCAACCCGTACAAGTTGGGCGTCGAACTCTTCCGCGACATCGAAGACCGCTGGAATCGAGGCGCATTTGGCCCCGAATATGAGGCCTGTGAAGACCATCGCGCCCGCGCCAATTGGGATCGCCAACTGGGGCAGGGCTTGCAGAAGCTCTTCGAGGTGCGGCGTATCTATAATGACGTGGGGTTTGTCGATGAGTTCTTGACCCTGGAATTTGCCAGGGAGCAGCAGCTCTTTACCTATCGCTACAACCCCTACGGCGAACACTACGAGATCGAAAGCCGCAAGTTCGAAGACATCAAGCGTCAACTTCTCTTCCAACTCACCAACTTTGGCGAACCAATCATCGAGGTGGTGGACGCCAACCACCAGAATCGAGGCGAACTCTACCTGCTGCACCACTGGGAAGAGATCGACCTGCGGCTTGACTACGCCCAGGCCACGCTCGAGAACATGCAGGCGCTCTGGGGCCGCCCCGTGCACATCGAAACGGCGATCACCGATAAAGGCCAGGCCGTCTTCTCGTTTGATGGCAAACAGCACACTAGCCGTCTGCTGCACAAACAGTAGTTGGAAGCTGTCGGCGCACTATGCATGCTGAAAGCAACGAGCAGCGGCCCGCTGCCGGCCGCTGCTCGTTCATTGTTGTTCCGATGGTGCGTCAACCCAGATCAGTAAACATCTGGATATTCTTTGGCGCCCAGTACTTTCTCCGCCGCCGTCGTAACGTTGATGTAGAGGCGACGTAGATCAGCGTCGCCTCCATGCGCAACGGTGTGGACACGCAGCGCCAGCTCCCAGCGGCCAAAGTTTTTCTCCTCTACATCGCCTGTGACGTGCCTGGTGTAGTCATTGATGGCGTTTTGCAGCTTCTCGCGAAGTTTGCACAACTCATCCACATGGTCGTGGGTAAAGAAGTCCAGACAGACGGTCAGTTCATAGCGGTCAAAGTTTTTGCGGTCCACTTGACCAACAACGACGCCTTCGAATTGCCGCTTTTTGAACATCTTGTGATAGCAGTCCATTGCTCACTCTCCTGGGGTATGAAGAATTGCTGGGCCTCGCAGATCAGATAGAACGACCACCATTGGCGTTACCATGGCAACAAAAAATACCGTGACCCCACTTCGGGCCACGGTATTTGCGAATCAAGACGCAGTGGCTGGCGGGGGCACAAGCACTACCAAGTGATGGCGATGTCTTTGCTATTCGATTGTTGCCAATCAAATTTTACTACAGATCTGCCCGTAGGGCAACTTCTGAGCTTTACTTCTTCCCATCTTTGCTGCAGCCACCCTCGCCGCTTGGGCGCACAAAGGGCTTTGCCAGGTCTGTCAAGCCCTTCCACGAATATGGATCGCGGCCGGCGATCAGTTCCACGTCACGGTAATCGGCAATCGCCATGTGCGCGCCTTCCCCAGGCACACGCCACGGCAACAGCGATTCGGCGCTCATGTAGTGGTTGACCAACACGCGCCGGTAGCCGGCCTTTGCCCGGTTGGGCAGCGAGCGGTGCAACAGATAGCCGTTGAAAAAGACAATTGCCCCTGCCGGCACTTCGACCGGAATGGCGTCGTCATCGGTGTAGGGAAAGTAGATGGCCTCGCCCGCACAGTCAAAGCGCCGGTCTTCGTGTTGGCGTTGCGGCCAGAGAATGCCGTGTTTGTGCGAACCCGGGATCACCCACAGACAACCGTTTTCCACCGTGGCGTCGTCCATCGCAATCCACCCGCCGGTGAGTGAACGATCCCTTGTGGGGATGAAATATTCGTCCTGATGCCAGGCCTGGCCCGGTTTGCCCGCCGCCTTGATAAAGAGCATCGACTGCATACACTTGACATTGGGACCGATGATCTGCGTCAAGACATCCACCATGGTGGCTTGCGCCAGGTAGTGCTTCATCACCGGCGAAAGCTTGTGCGGGAAGTGAATGCAAAGATATTGGCGCAACACATCGTCGTCGCTCTCGCCCGGCTCGGCGGGGAATACGCCTTTGATTTCTCCCAACTCCCCGCGACAGAGGCGCGTTGTCTCCTCGCGCAACTCCTCCACCTCCGCATGCGTCAGCGCATCGGGGACGATCACGTAACCGTGCTCCTCGTAAAACGCCTTCAGGTCCGATCGCACGGGCGCTTTCGGTGACGCGTGACCATTTACGGCAACCAACGTCGACATGGTATACTCCTTTGTGATGTGCAATTTGCACGTTCCGGCTTGGATCCAGGCCTATCCTCAGTTGGATCATACCCTCTTTGCGCCAATCGATCAAACTTGATTCAAGATTTTGCCGACCATCGGCACCAGTCCAAAATCACCCGCGCGCCGCGTAAGCGGCGTTGCGCCATCCTACCATGTAGAGGAGGCTCGGTAACCTAATGGCCCGCTACTCGTTTGCTACCATTTGGCGACTGGATGCACCTGTCGCCAGCATCTGGCCCCATATTTTTGAGGTGGAACAGTGGCCACGGTGGTGGCGGGGGGTGGAATCGGTGACCCTGTTGCGCCCCGGTGGGCGCAATAGGGTCGGCGCCCGCTATCGCTATGTGTGGAAGAGCAAATTGCCCTATCGCCTGGCCTTCGAGATGGAATTGACCCATGTCGAACCCCACCACCGGATTGAGGGCCGCGCTCAGGGTGAATTGGCAGGAATCGGCTGTTGGACCTTTACCGAGGCAGGCCAGGGGACGACGGTGCGTTACGATTGGAACGTTCAGACCACCAAGGCGTGGATGAACGCGCTGGCGCCGTTGGCCCGTCCCCTATTTGCGTGGAACCACGACGTGGTGATGAGGTGGGGGGCCGAAGGGCTGGCGCAACAGACCGGCGCGCGCCTGCTGCCGCCTGCTTAGGGTCACATCCGCCACAACAGTGCAAAATAGCGCAACACAGAGGGCGCAGAGACTGCACAGAGCACACAGAGAAAGACCTCAGTGTGCTCTGTGTCTCCTTTGTGTTCTCTGTGTTGCGGCTGTACGCCGATATACCTGCACGCCACGCGCAGCGATGGCCTACCGAAAACGGGGCGCCACTTCTTCTGCAAAGAGGCGCAGGCCCGCCTCGTCGGGCGCATCCATAAACCAGAGCAAGAAGTGCGTAATGCCAAGGTCGAGATAGGACTGGATCTGCTGCGCCACCTCATCGGGCGCGCCTACCAGCCACTGGTCAGCCAGGTTGGTGGGCAACTGGTCGCGCTGGCCGGTAAGGAACGCCTGAAGCTCGCCGTCGCGCGGCTCGCTGGGTGGGGCCAGGCTGACCATGGCGCGCAACCGCTCGCGCACCGTTTGCCGGTCGGGCGCCACCAAAATCTGCACTTCCAGGCTGCGCTCGATTTCGCCCATATTGCGGCCCACGCGGTCACACGCCGCTTGTAGCGCAGCCAGCCGCCGTCTCACCTCGGTCATGCCTACGGGCACGGTGTTCCAGCCTTGGGCCAAGCGCGCCGTTGCGTCAAGGATCAGGGGGTGCGCCTCGCCAAACCAAATGGGCGGGTGCGGCTGTTGCGCGGGCCGCGGCGTGGCGGTGGCGCCGGTGACTGTGAAGGGGCCGCGCGTCATCGTCACCGGGGCTTCCGACTGCCAGAGCGCCAGCGTGATCTCCAGCCCGGCCAATACCTCGGCGAAGCGCTCTTCCATGGTGTCTGGGTAACGCAGACCATAGGCCAGATGCTCCG
The DNA here is from genome assembly GCA_023384495.1 of Caldilineaceae bacterium. Taxonomy (GTDB): domain Bacteria; phylum Chloroflexota; class Anaerolineae; order Caldilineales; family Caldilineaceae; genus CFX5. The sequence goes on along the minus strand of JAHDWG010000065.1, from coordinate 4,499 downwards.
CCTTGCCATAGCCGGCATCGATAAAGTAGATAAAGCGCCCACCTGAAATCTGGTCGAGCGTGGCTGTCATTTTGGCGTGGAGCGCCGGTGGGCGGAAGAAATGGCCCTGGTGGATCATGCCGAGCCAGGCATGTTGGGTGGCGCCGGCCAGCGCGGCCAGCGTCGTCCACCCTTCCATGATGGCGTTGTCGTGGCCGAGCATGAGATGGTCCGCCACCCAGAGCGAATCATAGCCGAGTTCGTCGGCCAGGCGGCCCAGCGCCATAGTGCGCGGCGGGTCGAGACGGGCGTAATTGGGCGTGCGAAAGAGCCGGGCGCCGGGGTGGGCAAAGATGGGCAAACAATAACCAAAACGAATCGGGTGCATGGGTCTCTCTCGGTTGTGCTTCGTTTGTTGGGTTGTGCTGCTTCGTCACGCCCCCACGCTGCGGAAAAAGCAACTCACCGCGCCCGTGTGACAGGCCGGCCCTGCCGGCTCGACCAGCAGCAACAGCGTGTCGCCGTCGCAGTCGACGCGCAACTCGACCACCCGCTGCACGTTGCCGCTGGTTGCGCCTTTCCGCCACAGCTCTTGGCGGCTCCGGCTCCAGAAGACGGCCTCGCCCAGGCTCAGCGTCTGGCGTAGGCTTTCGGCGTTCATCCAGGCCATCATCAACACCTGTCGCGTCTGCACATCCTGCACGATGGCGGCGACCAGCCCGGTGGCGTCAAATTTGACAGCGCCCCACAGTTCGTCGGCTGTAATCGTGCATTCCATTAGCCCCGCTCCACCACCAGATCATCGGCGGCCAGGGGCATACGAATGGGCACACCGGCGCGCGCCAGGTGCGCCTTCACCTCTAGGATCGAAAGCTCCTTGAAGTGGAAGAGGCTGGCGGCTAACGCGGCGGCGGCGCCCCCCTCAGTCAGCGCGGCGACAAAGTGATCAGGGTGGCCCGCCCCACCGCTGGCGATGACCGGCACCTTTACCACATCGCTGATGGCGCGCGTGAGCGCCACGTCGTAGCCCTCTTTGGTGCCGTCGCCATCCATCGACGTAAGCAAAATCTCGCCGGCGCCGCGCCGCTCCACCTCCTGCGCCCATGACACAGCATCGATCCCTGTGTTGATGCGCCCGCCGTTGACATAGACATCCCACCCAGGCCCGCGCGCGGCCAGCTCGTCACCTGTGCGCTGGCGGGCGTCGATGGCGCATACAATGCACTGGCTGCCAAAGCGGGTGGCGCCCTCGGTGATCACCTGCGGGTTGCGCACCGCCGCGCTGTTGACGCTCACCTTGTCGGCGCCGGCCAACAGCAGCGCGCGCATATCGTCTACGCTGCGGATGCCCCCCCCGACAGTAAAGGGGAT
>JAHDWG010000065.1:0-3139 GCA_023384495.1 Caldilineaceae bacterium | reverse complement strand
CCCGCCGCCCACGCAGAAGGGGATGAACACAGCGTCGGCCACGCGGCGCACCACGTCGATCATAATGTCGCGCGCCTCATGGGTGGCGGTGATGTCGAGAAAGACCAGTTCGTCAGCCCCCTCGCGGTCGTAGGCCTGGGCCTGGGCCACCGGGTCCCCGGCGTCGATGAGGTCGATAAAGTTGATGCCTTTGACGACGCGGCCCGCTTTGACGTCGAGGCAGGGGATGATGCGTTTTGCAAGCATGGCAGAGTTCTCGGTTGTGATTAGGGCATCTTTCGCAAAGTGACTTTGCAAACCGACTGGTGGTATGGGCGCCAATTGTCAAACAACTGCGGTGTAATATAGAGCATTAGGGCGATTGGATACCCAGACATTCGAGGGCTGCATCGAGCGCGGGCAGTTGTTCGGGCGATGTCTCGGTGAGCAGCGCCCACGTCTCTTGGGGATTGAGCCAGCGCGCCTCGCTGTGATTTTCGTGGCCCAGGCGCACCTCATCGGTGGCGACTTCAGCCAGATAATAGACGACTACGCGCTCGATGTCGTAGCCGCGGATGACGGCAGTGTAGTGGAGCTTGGCCCGGCATTCGTCGTGGAGACGCTTGATCGCCAGCCCTGTCTCTTCGGCAAATTCGCGCAGCGCACACGCCTGGTCGCTCTCTCCTTTGTGGACGCCGCCGCGCGGGAACTGCCATTGCTCGAAGAAGAGGTTGAAGAGCAAGAGAAATTCGACCCCGTTGGCGGCGCGCCTGAAGGGAACAATCCCGGCGCTGCGGCGCGTCAGTGGTTGGTGGCTGAGCGCAACCGCTTCGGGCAGCTTGAGATTGCCGGTGTAGATGGCCTGGCCCACAATGACGCCTTCGATGTTGTAATGTTCGTGCGCCTTGAGCCGTTCGATATCCTCCAAACTGGCGACACCGCCGCTGGCAATCACGCGCAGATCGGTGATGTCACCCAAGCGTGAGGTGGCGTGAACATTGACGCCCGTAAGCGCGCCGTCGCGGCCAATGTCGGTATAGACAACCCGCTCGACGCCAATGGCTTTCATGCGGTGCCCCAACTCAATTGCATCCACCGAGCTCGTGGTCTGCCAGCCGTGGGTCGCCACCTTGCCCTCGCGGGCGTCGATGCCCACCACGATGCGTTCGGGGCCCCATGTGTCAAGCGCATCGCTCACCAGCGTGGGGTTTTCGATGGCGACGGTGCCCAGCACCACCCGGTTTGCGCCTAACTCCAGGGCCAGGCGAATATCTTCAATTGTGCGCAGGCCACCGCCAAACTGGATGGGGACGCTCACTGCCTGGCGAATCTCGCGCAGGCGGCTGAGATTGATGGGCAGCCGTAGACGGAGGTCGGCATCCGGTGGCTCCGGCTTGCTAAAGCCTGGCCGCTGGACAAGAATGTTGCTGGGGCGGTGGAGCGTTTCAAGCTGCGTCTTGGTTGCGCCCAGCGCGCCATCCAGATTGACAACATGGAGCCATTCTGCGCCCTGGCTTTCCCAGTGCTGTGCTGTGCCTGCCGGGTCATCGCTAAAAACGGTCTCTGCGTTGGGGTCACCATGAAGCAGACGCACACAGCGCCCGTGTCGCAGATCAATTGCCGGGTAGATGATCATTGCAAACGGCCATCCTCAAGTCTACAGGGGCTGGAAACGAATTCGATCCGAGCCTGGCAAAGCGCAGATTCTACCAGTTGCATTGGTGTTGCGCACCAAATCGCGCCGTCTGTATTCACTCTACCACACTTTCACTGTGGACAAACGTAACATCCCATCCGCGTTAGGGGCCATCCGCGTTAGGGGCCATCGCGAGTCAAGGTCAGCCGCGGCCAGATTGCCCGGCCACCCCGACAAAGTCCTGTAGCCATAGGCCCGCAATCGGGTCGGCAATCGCCACCGCGGCAAACGACAGTCGCCGCCAGTCATCGACCGAAACCTGCGTTTGGCCCAGCAGATGCGCACGATAGAGGCTAAGCGTCAACCCATGCCCCACCAGCACAGAGGCAGCGTTGGGATGCTGTGCACACAGATCGGCCACCGCCGCCAGGATGCGCGCAAGGGCGACGCTAGCCGGCTCCCAATCGCCGGCGGGTTGTTCAGGCGCGGCAAAGGCCTGCGCCACGCGGGCGCGATAATCCTCCACCCAGCCGGGGCGGCGCAACTCGTCGAGCCGCGCATCGACGGTTACCGGCAGCGCGCGCTGCCGGAGCACTGGCTCCACCGTCAGCCGCGTTTTGGGTTCACTACTGAGATAGATTCGGTCGACGGCGCCCCAAAAAGGCTGCATGGCAAGCAGTGCAGCCTGGCCTTCGCCTTCGGCGGAGAGCGACCACCCCCGCGCATCCACCTCAGGCGTCGCTTCTGTATGCGCATGGGTTACAAGATAGAGCTTCATACAGCCACGGCGACCCGGACGCGTTCTTCCACCATTTGTACAAAATTCGCAAGGATGCGTAGCCCTACCGTGTGGCTCTTTTCGGGGTGCGGCTGGATGCCCCAGGCATTCTTGTAGCGCACGATGCTGGGGTAATCTACGCCGTAATCGGTTGTGGTCAGCACGGACGTCTGATCGGCTGCATCACAGTAATAGCTGTGATTGAAGTAGGCATAGGCGCCATCGGGCACGTGGGCCAATAGCGCATCGTCGCGCCGGTGGTGGAGCTGATTCCAGCCGATCTGTGGCACGCGTAGGGTGTGTCCCGGGGAGGCCGGGTCGGCCATGTCATCTGGAAAGCGGCGGACCTGACCAGGGATGACATGTAGCCCTTCGTGCTGGCCCATCTCTTCGCTCTCGTCGAACAGCAATTGCATGCCGACGCAGATGCCAAGCAGGGGGAGGCCGGCCTGAACCGCGTCGAGCAATGGCGCTTCAAAGCCCTGTTCGCGCAACTGGTCGACGCTGCTGCCAAAGGCGCCCTGGCCGGGCAGAACCACAGCGCGCCAGCGCGTCAGATCGGTGGGGGCGTCGACAATATCCACCGGGATTTGCATGGGCGTAGCGACTGCCTCAAACGCCTTATAGACGCTGCGCAAGTTGCCCACCCCATAGTCAACAATTGCGATCATGGCCGGCCCTCAGTCAACGTTTCATCGTCCATCGTCCATCGTCCATCGTCCATCGTCCATCGTCCATCGTCCATC
>JAHDWG010000651.1:1680-2710 GCA_023384495.1 Caldilineaceae bacterium | reverse complement strand
ATTTGGCTGGGCAGCGAGATCTTGACGGTCGCCCAATTTGCGTGGCGGCTGTTGTCGATCCTCTCCTTGCCGTTGGCGCTCTTTGCCGGCGGCCTGCTGACGCGTCTGCAGGGGAGATGGGCGCAAGCCGTCGGCGCGTTGGCGCTCATCGCGCTGATCATCTGGGCGCAACAACCCCGGCTGGATTGGATGGATGTCTTTGCACCCGAAGATGTGGACCTCAGCCTGCCCGTTTTTTTGCAGGTCGAAACCGAAAAAGGCGCAGTGGACGGCGGCATCGGCAATAGCTCGATCCAGGAATTTCGCCCGCGCTGGGCCGGCGAGACATTAGAGTTAGACGCCCCTGACCAGGTCGCGCCACCCATGACGCTAACCGTCGAACGCGCCGATGCGTGGGGCATGGTGGGGACGGTTGCGGTCAGCAACACAACGCCGCTCTATTTCAACGACTATTACTTCCCCGGCTGGCAGGTTCGCCTGAACGGTGCGACGCTGCTCGACCCTTATCCCAGCACCAACCTGGGCTTGCTCACGGTGGACATCCCGCCGGGCATGCACACCTTTGAGCGCACGTGGCAAGGCACGCCGGTTCAACGATGGAGCGCCTGGCTGTCGCTGGCGGGGCTGCTGGCCCTGATGGGGATCGGCTGGCGCTGGGCCGAACGGCGCTGGGCGCTGGCGCTCCCACTTGCCCTCATGATGTTCGGCCTGTTTGGCGCCCTTTATCGACCCGCCCTGGCTACGGTTGAAAGACCCGCCCAGTCCATCAGCGCCGATGGACTCAGTTTGCTCGGCCTCCGCACAGAATTGCATAGCGACGGCCTCTATCTTTATCCCTACTGGCGCGTCGATGCGTCACCGCCCGACCGGGTGCGCATCCGCTGGCAACTGATTGACAGCAACGGGCGGACTCATGTGGATATGACTTCGCAGCCCTATTTCAACAGCTACAGCGCGGGCAACTTCCCCGCCGGCTCGTTGGCCGATGACGCCTACCGGCTCCCATTGCCCACAGGGTTGCACGCTGGGA
>JAHDWG010000651.1:0-1670 GCA_023384495.1 Caldilineaceae bacterium | reverse complement strand
AATTATTGGATTGCGTTGGGGCTGGGTGATCACGTTGAGGAGTTGATACAAAAACCGGTCATCGTCGGCCAGGTAAGCCTGCCAGCTACGGGTTACGATGAACGCAAGCCCCGGCAGCGCGTTCACGTTCAGGCAGGGGAGCAGGCGCAATTGCTCGGCTTTGATCTAGAGGCTGGCCGCAAACCGCTCACCGCCACCCATCGCCGCCCGGCGGTGGCGCCGGCCGGCGCCTATCTGCGCTATCGCCTCTATTGGCGGGCGCTTGGCCCAATTGATAAGAATTACCACGGCTTTGTCCACCTGGTGGATGTCAATGGCCAGCCGCTTGTCCAGGAAGACCAATTGCCTGGCCCCTTCTTCCATCCACCCCGGCTGTGGGACCCCTACCGCCTTGTGACAGATACCTATCTGCTGCGCCTGCCACCCGACGCACCCAGCGGCCTCTATTGGCCGGCGGTGGGCCTCTATGACTTTGAGACGCTTGAACGGCTTCCGCTGCGTATCGACGAAACCAGCGATCTGGGCTACGATTACCGTCTGCCGCCGATCAAGCTGCTCAACCCACCGGCGGCCAAGCCGGCCCAAGCGCTGGACATTCAACTGGGGGAAATGGCATGGCTGTTTGGAATGGACATGAGCGCGCCGAATGCAGAGGCGCGCCCCGGCGATTCGCTGGTGGTAACGCTCTACTATCGGGTTGCACAGCCGACAACGGTCAATTACACCCGCTTTCTCCACCTTCACAGCGACGAACATGGCATGGCGGCGCAACAGGACGGCATCCCGCAGAATGGCCGCAACCCGACGTGGGCATGGCAAGCGGACGAAGTCGTAGCCGACACGGTCGAGCTGAGCATCGCGCAGGGCGCGCCGCCCGGTGTCTACACGCTCTACAGCGGCTTCTACACCCGTGCGAATGGCGCACGTCTTCCCCTCGCCGCCCAGGGTCAACCGGCCCCTGATAACCGAGCCACGCTGGCCACCATCACGATTCTTCCATGAGCATAACGCCTGTTCAGCACCGCCATCGCGGGCTTCTGTTGATTCTGTTGCTGGCGGCCTTTGCGTTGCGTCTCTATCAGATCGAATTACAGAGCCTGTGGGATGACGAGGGGATCAGCCTGTTGCGCAGCAGCCAGCCGTTGCCGCAACTGTTGGCCGCCATGCCAATTGAGCAGTTGCCGGGCTATTTTGTGTTGCTCCACGGTTGGCTATTTATCGCCGGTGAGACTGATTTTGCCCTGCGCTTCTTTTCGGTTTTGCCCAGCGTATTGGCTGTGGCGCTGGTCTATCGCCTGGGCGCCGATTTGGGGGATCGGCGCGCCGGGCTGATTGCCCTTTTGCTGTTGCTGGCAAACCCCTTGCAGATCTGGTATGCGCAAGAGGGGCGAACCTACAGTTGGCTCATGTTCGGTGCGCTATGGGCAACGTGGTGTTTCTGGCGTTTGGTGCAGGGCGGGCGCACGGCCAGTTGGCTCGGCTATGTGGTCGCCACCAGCTTGACGGTCTATCTTCACTTTTATGGGTTTTTGGTCCCCATCGTCCATGCCATCTATTTTGTGGCCTGGTTTACCCGGCATCAAGATTGGCGAGTTGCTGGGCGTTGGGTCGGGGCCGGCGTGGCCGTGTTCTTGCTCTTTCTGCCCTGGCTGCCCCGTGCTTGGGCGATC
>JAHDWG010000064.1 GCA_023384495.1 Caldilineaceae bacterium | reverse complement strand
GCACCACTGGGTCAACCCGCTCGGCTGGGTGCAGGATCAGATGGTCAACCTGGCGATCTCATTGGGGCTGATGGTGGCCGCATCTTGGGCGGGTGACCGCTTCAAAGCGTGGTTCAGGGGGCGGCTGGAGCACGCGCGCCAGTTAAGCGAGGGGCGGCGTTTGTAAACGATCAGTATGCTGCCCTTTTCATCGCTATGGGTGATAGCAGGTCATGTTGTCTGAAACACACCCACACTATGTCTCAGTGCATAGCAATTGTACAGTGATGGTGCGAGAATGCTGAGAACAGTCTCGCACCATCGCGCCCAATGTTCGTCATGCCCTGTAGTGAGAGGATTACCATGTTTGCTTGTTCTGAACAACGAGCACGCGCTGTCTGGCGCTTGTTCGTCCGGCCATTTGTGCTTCTGGCCTTGTCGGCTCTGTTTCCCCTTTGGGAGATGCCCTCTTCTGTACAAGCCGCCCCCCACACCTCTAGCGACGCTGTGATCACCGACTGCGCGAGCGACACGCAGTTGCGCAACGGCGTGCAGTCCGGCGGCCTCATCACGTTCAACTGTGGCGCCGGTAGCCACACCATCCCTATGACCAGTTACATCGAGGTCAGCGGCGCTGTCACCATCGACGGCGGGGGGGTGATTACGCTGGATGGCGCCGACGCCTTTGCCTTCTTTCAGGTCTCTAGCAGCGGCGCGTTGACCCTACGCAATTTGAGCTTGCGCCGCGGCCAACTCAATGGCGCCAACCCGCTGGAAAACTTTGGCGAATTGACATTGGAACATGTCACCGTGGCGGATCACACCTCCACAGCGACCGCTGGTGCGCTGGTCAATTATGGCCAGCTTGTTGTCCGCAACAGCACGTTTCGCCACAACAGCGCCGGCAACCCCGGTGGGGCCAGCGGCGCCGCCATCCTCAACGACGGCGGGAGCATCATCGTGGAGCATAGCTCGTTTATCAGCAACACCATCACCAGCAACACGGGGTCGGGCGGCGCGATCAGCAACCGGGCCGGGGACTTGACCGTCGTTGGCAGCGCGTTTCGCGGCAATGGGGCGCTTGACGGCGGCGCGCTTTTTGTCAACAGCGGCGCGATTGTAACGGTTACGCACTCGCTCTTTGAAGGGAATCAGGCCGGCTATGGGGGCGCCATCGAGAGCCGCGGCCAACTGGATGTCAATGACAGCACGATCCGCAACAATCGGGCGACCATCGGCGACGGCGGCGCAATTTGGGTGCTCGAAGGCGACCTCGACCTGGCGTACGTCACCATCAGCGGCAACCAGGCAACGACCACCGGCGGCGGCATCAGTTGCTACGACAACACGCTCTCGGTGATCCACTCGACCCTCAGCGACAACCAGGCGGGCGGAAACGGCGGCGCCATCTACAGCACGTGCAATCTGAACCTGACCAACAGCACGCTCAGCGGCAACCGCGCCATGGGCGGCAGCGGTGGGGGCGGTGTCTATCAGGCGGGCGCCGGATTTGCCAACGTCGCCGCAGTGACCATTGCCGGCAACACAGCCGGCTTTGGGGCCGGTGTCTACAACGACGGTGGTGGCGGCAGTGCGTTGACGCTTCAATACACCTTACTGGCGAACAATGCAACTGGCAACTGTGATGGCGTCATTACCTCATTTGGCTATAACCTCTCCAGCGACACCAATTGCAGCGCGCTGACGGAGGCTGGCGATGGCCAGAATGTGACGCTGCCGCTGGACCCCTTGGCCAACAACGGCGGGCCGACCCTGACCCATCTGCCGCAGCCAGGCAACCCGGCCATCGACGCCATCCCCGCGGCGCAGTGTGGCTTTAGCAACGACCAGCGCGGGTTGCCGCGCCCGGTGAACGGCCAGTGTGACATCGGCGCCGTGGAGACGGGGAACCTCTATCCTGCGGTCTGGTTGCCGCTGGTGGGGAAGTAAACTGCTGTTCCTTGATTGATCAGCCGCCAGTGTGAGTGGGCTACGGCTGTCATGACGCCGCTTGCCCCTCGCACCCGTCGCGCAGCACGGTGAGGCTCTCTTCCGCATGGCGTTCAATCAGGGCCGTGATGCGCATATGGGCCGCGAGGCGTGTGGCCGCAGTGGGCAACCACTCCTGGCCATCCAAACTGCAACGTACAAGGATGCAACCGGCGGGTAACCCCAGTTCCTGCACCGTTTTCCCATCAAAGTGCGCGTCAGGATTTACTTCCAGTTCCACCACAATTGGTTTGCCTGCCGACGGCTCGATGCCGTGGCGCGCAAGGTCGCGCGCGAGCAGCCGTTCATAGATCGGCAGATCACGGAGCAGTTCGGCTGTGAGGTAGGCAACAAAGCACGCTGTGATGAGCGGCAACAATTGCCAATAGTTCCCCGTCATTTCCAAGATCAACACCACACCGGTGAGCGGCGCACGCACGATAGCGGCAAAGTAAGCCGCCATCCCTACCACCGCAAACACTTCGGGTCGATCAACGATGGTAGGCATAGCCAGGTGTGCAAGCTGCCCGGTCGCTGCGCCGATCAGCGCACCCAATACCAACATCGGCGCAAAGATGCCGCCGGGCGCCCCAGAGCCATAACTGGCCAGCATCAGCACAAAGCGCAACAAAAACCACAGCGGGATGGCCCGTAACGCAATCTCGCCGACAAGCGTCTGTTCGGTCAGGTGATGGCCACTCCCTACGGCCGTGGGGATATACCAGGCAATTAGCCCGGCCGCTGCCCCCACAAGCGCAATCACCGGCAAGAGCAGTGGTTTGGGCAGCCTTTCGTACCACGCTAGTGTGGCAACCAACGAACGATTGAAGCCTACCCCAAGCGCCCCGGTAATCAGGCCGAGCACCACAAAGATGGGCATGGTGGCAAGTGGGGGGGCAGGGTAGCTGGGGATGTTGAAGACCGGCGCCTGGCCACTGGCCGAGCGTGCAAGAATATCAGCGACAACTGCGGCCACGAACGCTGCGCCAAAAACCCCGCGACGGAAGTCACGCTGTAGCTCCTCCAAGACAAAAACGACGCCGGCCAGCGGCGCATTGAACGCGGCGGACAGTCCCGCCCCGGCCCCCGCGGCGATCAGCGCCAGCCGCTCGCGCGAGGCGCTCCGCAGCAGCTCCGCCACACCCGCGCCGATGGCGCCGCCCATCTGTACGGTTGGCCCTTCTCGGCCCAGCGCCAGCCCACTGCCGATGGCCAGCGCGCCCCCCACAAACTTGACAGGCAGCAACCTGCGCCAGCGCATCTCGCGCAGACGTCGTAACACCGCTTCCAGGTGGGGGATGCCACTGCCCGATGCTTCCGGAGCCACACGGCGAACCAGCACAACCGCAGCGACGGCCCCAAACGCCCCCAGCATGACGGGAAAGAGCCAGCCAAAGCGGAACTGGTGCGCCCAGATAATGAGGTTGTTTCGCAGGCTTTCCCCCATGCTGAGGGTCAGGCGGAAGGCAACAGCCGCAAGCCCGGCGATCACACCCACCAGGGCAGCGCGCGGCAACATCCGTCTGCGCTGCTCGCGCACATAAAGATATTCGTCAACTTCAGACTGGGCTTGTGAACTGGGGATGACGGTTGTAGGCGCCGAATCAGATTGGGCCATGGTTTGCCACTCCAATGATCGAGTGGGCGCTGAAGGGTTAAGACGACGTGTGCATTGGGGCTCGCTCGCCATTGGCCGCTATGCGCTTGCCCCGCGCCCATCGAGAAACCCCTTGATCGCCGTGAAGGCGAGCGCAGGCTGATTGGGGTCGCGCGCTGGGTTGCGCCCCGTATTGTAGGTGAGGATTAGCTCACGGCGGGCGCGGGTGACGCCCACATAGAGCAGGCGCAGCCGTTCGGCGGCCAGGGCGACCCGCGCCCGTTCGGTGGCCTGGCCCAGCACGTAGTCGTCGAGCGAGCCCATCTGCAACTGGCGCAACTGCTCCTCGGCCTCGGCGATCAGGTTGAGGCTGTCGCGCACATACCATCGCTCGCTGCGGTATTTGTCCGCCTCGCCGCCGCTGGGGAAGCCGTAGTTGTTCACCGCCAGCAGATAGACCCGGTCCCACTCCAGCCCCTTGGCGGCGTGCATGGTCGCCACTGTGATCTGACCCGGTTTGGGTTCGTAGCCCTGCCCCTCTTCGTTGAAGCTGAGCAGCCGCCGCCGATTTTGCGCGATCTCTTCCAACTCGCGGGCAAAGTCGGGCAGGCGCAGGTCGGGCTGTTCACGCGCCCGCTTATCGAGCAACACGGCCAGATGATGAGTCAGCGCCAGGTCCGCCGGGTCAGCAAAGAGATCATTGCCCAACGTCAGCAGCAGTTCATCCACCGGCAGCACCATGGCCGCCGTCCACCGGCGCAGATCGGCGCGAAAGGCCTCGGCCACGGCGTGAAAGCCCTCCACCTCGGCCACCCACCCCAGCGAATCGAGCCAGTCGCGCCCCAGCGGGAAGAGCAGCGCCTCGGGTTCGCGCAGCTTGCGCAGCGCCGCGCCAAAGGTGGTCACCGGCTCGGGGAGTTCGGATTTTCGATCGGGAATTGAGGGGTTCGGAATGGCGGCGGCGGCTTCTTCTTCGTCTGCTTGTTCAACCGCAAACGTCGATTGTTTGCGCGGCCACCAGACTTCAAGCCAGACCCGCTCCAGGTGGGTCGCCACGTGGGGTTGGGCGATGTAGCTGAGCACCAGCGCCAGCGCCTGCGCGGCGGCGCGCGTCACACTGTCCGAGCGGAGCAGGCTGTCGTCGAATGGCAGCCCCGCCCGTTGCAGCGCCTCGGTGAGGTTGAAGCCACGCTGATTCTCGGGCGCGAGCATGGCGATGGTCTTGTCGGGGTTTTGCGGTAACCAGCGTTTGAGGCTGGTGAGCACGACATCGAGCTCGGCGTCGGGCGAAAGCGCACGGTCGTAGACGAGCACCGCCGGGCTGCCCGGCTCGGGATTGGGCTGCGGGTCGCCGGCGGGCGTCGGCTCGATGTGCGGGTGGGCAAGCGCCAGGTCAACCGGCATGGGCGCCTCCTGCTGCGACCAGGTGATCAGAAAATTGGCCGCCTCGATGATGGGCCGCGCGCTGCGCCCCGAGTTGGGCAGCGTGCGCGCCTGTTCGGGGTGGGCCGTCAGAAAGCGCTGCAAGAAGCGGGTGTCGGCGCTGGTGAAGGTCGTGTTGATCGCCTGGTTTGGGTCGCCGACGCGCACCCAGTTGCCGTGGCCGGCCACCAGCCGGCGCAACATCTCCTCTTGTAGATAGCTGGAATCCTGCGCCTCGTCCTCCAGCACATAGGGCCAGCGCGCCTGAAGCCGCTCCAGAAAGCCGGGGTCGGCGTCCAGCGCCTGGAGCGCAAGCACAATCAGGTCATCGAAGTCGACCGCGCCGCGGATGAGCAGGCTGCGTTGATAGTCGGCGTAGACATGCAGGCCCAGCTCCAACAGCGGCCACGAACCCGATTGTTGACGCAACAGAGCCTGGAGGCGATAGGGTTCCATACGCCGTTCCTTGGCCAGCCGGATGAGCGAGTTGGCAATGTCGATGGCGTCTTCGGGCAGGTAGCGCTCGATGCTGCGAATGTTTTGCAGATATTGGGGCTGGATCAGGGGCGCCAGCGCATCGGGGTGGGTGCGGAGATAGCCAAAGACGGCCTCGCGCTTGATTTCAGTCGCCGTGCGGTCGTCGATGATGTCAAAGTTTTCGCTCAGCCCCACCAGCCCTGGCCGTTCGCGCACAATATCGTGGGCCAGGCCATGCAGCGTGCGGACGCGATAGCCCACCCCCGGCAGCAGGTCGAGCTGGCGGACAAATTGGCCAATGCGGTTGCGGAAGTTGGCGACGGCGCTGTTGGTAAAGGTGACCACCAGCACCTCGCGCTCGTCCATAACGCTGGCGCTGCGCTCTTCTTGCGCCAGGCGGGCCACCAGCCGGGCGGCCAACAGGCTGAGCGTAAAGGTCTTGCCGCTGCCCGGCACCGCGCTGACGCCCATTGGCCCACCCGTATAGGCCAGAATCTGCTCCTGGGCGGGGCGTAGTTGAGGGTGCGCGGCGCTGGCGGGCTGTAAAGGGTTCATGAGTGATGCGTGTTGCTCAACGTCCGAGGATGGTTACCCCGCTCTGGGTGGCTTCGGCCACCCAGCCTTCCACCGTGCGGCCATCGCCGCTTTGGGTGCGGATGAGCCACCAGGTGAGGTTGTCGGCTGGGGCGGGGCCGGCGACGATCTGCAGCGCCGCGCCCGGCTCCACCTGGGCCAGGATGTCGTCGGGGGGTTTGTTCTGATGGCCTGGCGTCTGCCGGATGTTGACGCGGCTATTCGTGGTGTTGCGCACGTTGTCTCCTGGGATAAAGGCGCCCTCTGCCACTGGGGCGGGGAGCGCTGCGACGGCGTCCGGCGTGGGCGTCGGCGTGACCGCGGGCGGCGTCCACCCGGCGGCGCCCTGGATTTCGGTCAAGCCAATCCGGTTGAGGCCGGTGGCAACGACCAGCCCCCCACAACTGACCGCGCTGAGCAGCAGAAAACCGGCGACGAATCCAGGCCAAAACCATGTGCGCAGGCGTGGACGCCGGCTCGAGGCAGGTGGTTTCGGGCTATTTGGTGTGGTTGCGGGCTGCTGCGTGACCGTCGGTTCGAGATCTGGGTTCATGGATGATATGGCGCAAAATGTGAGATCGAGGCGATCAAAAAAATGCCAACCGCGCCCGGGCGTCGGTTGGCATTGGGCCTTACGCAGCGATGGGCGGAACGGCTGGCGTCAGTCGGCTAGACCGCGCAAAACCCGCAAGACGCCAACTGCGTTTCCACGCATGTCCAGGCTCGAATGCAGCACCAGCACGCTCGCTTCGCGTCCGTCTTCCAGCTTGAGCGTCATCGCCTCGTCGCGGTGCAATTCCAACATCACCTTGCCGGCATTGAGGCGTTGTGTCTTGAACAGCACCCGGTGTGGCGCGTGCTTATGATTGTCATTCATCGTAACGATGTTGACCTCATCGAAAACGGCTACTGGTTCGCCGCGACCCGCCATAAAGAGCATTGCCTTCATCCGCCATCCTCACTCGGTTTGTTGTCTACCATGTTCATGCCGCCTGCTGATCATTCCTGACGCCTGGCGTTGCAAGCATTGTAACAAAGGGCTACGCTTCCGCCAAACTTCAACCCATGACAACCATTATTCATCGGCGCGCAGCGTGAGTAGATAGGTCACCAGGTCCGCCAAATCCTGGTCGCTGAGCTGGTCGCGATAGGTGGCGATCATCACCCCGGCGGGGTAGCCTTCGACCACAAAGTCGTTGGGGTGGATGATGCTGTTGTAGAGATAGAGGCCGGCGCTCTGGCCGGAGACGCGCATCGCGGCTGTTTCGGCCATGTTGCGCCAGGTAGGACCGGCCATCTGCACATCAGGGTCCATATTGTGGCAACCGATACAACCCCATTGCAGGGTCAACTGCGCACCTCGTTCGGCGTCCGCTGTCGCCATCGCAGCGAGAATCTCTTCGGGCAACCCCTCGTGGGCTGAGTCCACGCTGGGGGCTTCATCTTGGGCAGCGCTCTCATCTTCTGCGGCTTGTGTCGCTTCCGGTGTTTCAGGCGTGACAGACGCGGTTAGCTCGGTGGTGGCGGTGATGGGTGATGCGGCCGCATCGACTGTTGCCCCTTCGGGGGCGACGGTGTCCGTAATCGGTTCACTTGCGGCGGGCGCTGCCGTCGGTTCGGGCGTGGGGGCCGTCGTTTCGGTGGGCAAGGGGGTGGCGGTCGGCGGCTCAACCGTGGGCGCCGTCGTCTCGGTGGGCAATGGGGTGATTGTGGGCGATTCGCCCACGGGCTCTGCAGCCGTGTTGTTGTCCGCGGCGTCAAGGGCGTAGGTGGCGATGGGGGTGGGCAGCCATTCTTCGGCTACACCGCGCCGTCCACACGCGCTGGCCATAGTCAGAAAAATCATCAACGTGGTAAGAATCAAAAGCCGTTTCATGTCATTTCCTCAAAATCTACGTTCGAACTTGCAAATGTCAGGATGATTCTTACCAGAAAGTTCTACAATTCACAAACTGTCGGGCGTGAGAATATTCTTGTCTTTTACGGAATCTACTCTATACTATGATGGTTGCACACAAGCGATTCATCACTGCAAAGGGATCATTCATGGGAATCGATGCACAGGCATTTCGGGAAGTGATGGCCCACTGGGCAACGGGCGTCACCATTGTCACCACGCAACTTGAAGGAAAACCAGTGGGGATCACGGCAAGCTCCTTTGCCAGCGTTAGCCTGGAGCCGGCGCAAGTCTTGATCTGTGTGAACAAGAAATTGCACACCAATGCCGCCATTATCGACAGCGGATACTTTGCTGTCAACATCCTCGGCGTCGAACATCAGGAGTGGGGCGCCATTTTTGCCGGCATGCGCCCCGACGTTGCCGACCGTTTTGCGGGGCTCACCTGGTTTACTGCCGACACCGGCGCGCCGATTCTGGACAGTGTCTTGGGCTGGATGGACTGCCGGGTGAGCCATGCCTATGATGGCGATGACCACACGATCTTTGTTGGCGAAGTGGTGGCCAGCGACGCCCGCAGTGAGGGGAAGCCGCTGCTCTATTACAACCGCAACTGGCGGCGGCTGGCCGAGTAGACGGGTGCGTAGAGTATGGCATGGTGTGAAGAGATTAGCATGGAACTCCCGCTTCTGACCGCCGACCAGATGCGCGAGATCGACCGGCTTTTGGTCGATGAATTTAGCATCACACCGCTGCAGATGATGGAAAATGCAGGGCGGAACCTTGCAGTTGTCGCCCGCCGCCTGTTGGAGGGCGATCTGCTCGACCGCCCCGTGGTGGTTTTGGCCGGGCGGGGCGGCAATGGCGGCAGCGGGCTGGCGGCGGCGCGCCATTTGCTCAACTGGGGCGCTTGGGTGCAGATTGTGCTGACCCATCCCCCCGAAGCCCACACGGGGGCAACCGCCCAGCAACTGGCCGCACTCCAGGCAGTGGGTGCACCGTTGGCCTGGGCCGAAGAGGGCTGGGAACTGCCCCCTGCCGACCTGGTCATCGACGCGCTGATCGGATATGGCCTGCGGGGAGACCCAACTGGGCCGGCCCGCAACCTGATCGAACTCGCCAATAGCAGCGCGGCCCCCGTGTTGAGTCTGGATGCGCCCAGCGGGCTTGACGTGACAAGCGGCGGCCTGGGCCTTCCGCACATCCGCGCGGCGGCCACGGTGGCGCTGGCGTTGCCCAAACGGGGGATGACGGTTGACCCAGGCCGCGATGTGTGCGGTGAACTCTACCTTGCCGACATTGGGGTTCCGCCACTCCTGTACGAACGTTTGGGGCTTACGGTGGCGCCCCTCTTTGCGCGCGACCCACTCCTCGCGCTCCACGTAGAGACGGGCAGGGCGTGGGTGTCGGCGCCGTAGCCGATAAGGACCCCACCCCAATGGAGCATTGATGACCGCTTTTTCGCTTTTGCTGTACATTTTGGGTTGCAGCGCGATTGTGATTGGCTTTTCCGGCTCGATCCTGCCTGTGCTGCCGGGCCCCCCCTTGATCTGGGTGGGCGCCCTGTTGTGGGCGTGGGGGAATGGATTCGAGAAGGTTGGCTGGCCGACCCTGATCGTGTTGGGGGCGCTGGCGGTGGGCGCAATGGGGCTGAACACGGTGCTCACCACCACCATGAGCCGCCGCGCCGGCGTCAGTTGGCGCGCGATCGGCGGCGCGCTGCTGGGTGCGTTGGTGGGCGCGATTGTGCTCAGCACGATCCCTGTGATTGGGACGCTGATCGGCGCCCTGGCGGGGGCAGTAGCGGGCATGTGGGTTATCGAATTCTACGTGCGGCAAGACAGCCGGGCGGCCACCAATGCCGTGCGCGCCTATCTGAGCGGCGCGACGCTCTCAGCCGTCACGCAATTTGTCATCGCCTCGTTGATGGTGAGCATTTTTGTTTGGCAGGCCTTCTTTTGACTATGCGCGCAGTGATCTTTGTCAATGGTGTTGTGCAAGACAGTTCGGCGCTCGCACGCCGGTTGCGCGCGTCCGATCACCTGATCGCCGCCGACGGGGGGACGCGCCATTGCCTGGCGCTGGGGCGACGACCGCACGCCATTGTAGGTGACCTAGACAGCCTCGACCCGGCGCTGGTGGCCGAAATGGAGCGGGTCGGCGTACTCATCGAGCGTCACCCAGCGGCCAAAGACAAGACGGATCTGGAGCTTGCCATCGAGTACGCCATTCGCCAGGGGGCCACTGCGATCTTGCTGTTGGGGGCGCTGGGGGGGCGGCTCGACCAGAGTCTGGCCAATGTCCTGCTGTTGGCGCGCGCCGAATGGCCAATCCCCATCACGCTGGCCGAGGGGGATGAGGAGGCCCAGATCGTCCGCGAGGGCGAGGAAGTGACACTCTCGGCGCCCGTGGGGGGCGCGGTCAGCGTGCTGGCGTTGACGGCTCAGGTGACAGGCATCACCTATCGGGGGCTGGAATACCCGCTCGATGACTTTACCTTGCCATTGGGCAGCACGCGAGGGGTTAGCAACGTCGTGGCGACGCAGCCTGCCACCATCCGTGTTGGCGAAGGCGTGTTGCTGGTGGTGCAGCAGATCGACGAAGCGGAGCCAGACTCGCGGTAGGGTTAGCCCTCGGCGGGGCGCACCGGAGTGGTGCGGTGGCGCCAGACCAAAAGAGAAGCTGCGCCCAAAATGGCAAGTGCTGAGAGAAGGTGTACTACGTTGAAGGGCGTCCCGGCAAAGAACCAGGAGTCGGTGCGGATAAACTCAATAAAGAAGCGCCCGAGCGGATACCAGATGAAGTAGAGCAGCGCCAGATCGCCCGGTCGCAGCCGATCCTCAAAGCGGCGCGAGAGCCAGAAGAGCAACGCAAAGCCCACAAAGTTCCAGAGTGACTCGTAGAGAAAAAGCGGGTGGAAGCGGGTGCTTTCGGGAAAGCGCGTCAAGTCATTGAACGGGGCGATGCGGTGGGCGGCGTCAATGCGCAGGCCCCAGGGCAACGTGGTGGGCGGCCCATACAACTCCTGATTGATAAAATTGGCCCAGCGCCCCACTGCCTGCCCCAGGGGCATCCCCAGCGCAATTGCATCCAGATAGACCAACAATGGCAGCTTGCGCAGGCGCGTATAGACGAGCACCGCCAGCGCGCCAAAGATAAAGGCCCCGTAGATGTGGATGCCGCCCGTCCAGATTTCCAGAATAGCGAGCGGATTCTCCAGATAGCGGCCCAGCCCCTCTGGCCCGCGCGGCGATTGGATAAAGACGTAGTAGAGCCGGGCGCCGATAAAGCCGGGGATCATGACCCAGATGAGCATGTCCCACACCGTCTCGCCGTCGTAGCCGCGCCGCTGGACATAGCGGCTGGCGACCCATGCCGCCAACAGGATGCCAGAGACCACCAGGATGCCATACCAGCGCAACGCAAGCGGGCCAATTTGAACAATGATGGGATCAACCGGTGGGTACATCGAGATTTCCTCTGCTGGTCTGATTGTCGACGGCGGACTATTCCAGGTAGCCCAGTGCGCGCAATCGGCGCTGTAACTGGGGATCATCCTGGTTGATTACCTGCTCGTTGGTCACAGCGGCGACGGCGGCCTGCCGTTGGAGGGTGCGAAGGTGGTTTTGCATCTCTTTGACAATTTCGGGATGCGCCTGTTGTAGGTTCTGCATCTCGCCGGGGTCATTGAGCACATCAAAAAGTTCAACATGATGATCGCCGGTCTCGATGAGCTTGTAGGGTTTGCGCCAGACGGCTCGTCGCGGCTGGTCGCACATACGTTCGCGCACGAGGTCAGGCTTGTGTTTCTGCATCAGGTTGAGCACGTTCTGCGGGGTGACGGCCTCGGCAAAAACGACGCCCCGGTCGGGGTCGTGGGCCGGGTCGCGCGCCAGGGTGTAGGCCTGCTCATGTTCGGCGCCCAACCCGGCGGCTGTGAGCACTGTGTGAAAGAGGCGCCGTGTTGAGACAAAGTCGTCGCGCACGGTGGCGCGTGGCAATGCGCCGGCTGGGTCGCGAATAATCAGCGGCACATGGACAAGCACATCATAGAGCGAAACGCTGTGACCGAGAAAGTGATGTTCCCCCAGATGGTCACCATGGTCGGCGGTGACGACCACCAGCGTGCGGTCGAGCGCGCCGCTGGTTTGCATGCGGTCAAAGAAGACGCCGAGCTGCTCATCTTGGGTAGCGACCTCGGCGTCGTAGCATCCATCGAGGAGTGCGCGCTGCTCGTCGCCCATCAGGGTGGCCAACGGCGCAAACCAACCAAAGACATCGCTGTTAAAGTGGCGCAGATAGCGGCGGGCTGACTTGTCGCGCAGCATCTGGGGCGCAAACCGTTCCAAGTGGCGGCGTTGCGGGTGAAAGGGCATGTGCGTGCCCATCAGGTTGACAAAGCTAAAGATCGGCTGGTCGCGGCGCACGCCTTTGCGCTCGATGAAGAGACGCGCCGTATCGTTCAGCGACCGGCTCGTGTTGCCCTTAAAGCTGAGCGCCGTCTGCCAAATGGGCAGCATAAAGGGGGTCAACGCAAATTCGAGCAGCGCATCAGACCGGGCGAAAGAATCCTGGGCGCGCTGCAACAGGCGCGCGACCATGCGCTTGAAAACCTGGCGATAGCGGCCAAAGAGCGTCACCGGCACGCCCGCCTGGTTGGGCCGCGAGGTCAAGAGGCCGCTGTAATTGAGAAAACTATAGAAGCCGCGGCGAAGCCCATTGTTGACCACGCCCACCAGCGGGTTGTTGCAAAATGCCGCCGTGTAATAGCCCCCGGCCAAAAGCCGTTCAGCCAGCAGTGGGATTTCGGAGGGGGCCATCGAAAATGACTGCTGGGTTCTATGGAACGATGGGTAGAGCCCTGTAAACATGGACGTATGCGACGGCACCGTCCACTGGGCCGGGGAATAACCATAACGGAAGAACGTGGCATCGGCGGCCAGCGCATCCAGGTGCGGTGACGTTTCACGCGGATAACCGTAGGCGGAGATCCGGTCGGCGCGTTGGGTGTCGAGGACAAGAAAGAGAATGTCGGGTTGAGTAGGCAAGCGGCAACTCCTTTGGGCGACCCATTCATGTGACGCTGCGCAACGATACGGTAAGCGAGACTGATTGGGTAGGCGCGCATGAATTGGTCGCGCACGACAACGCGCTCTCCGCGTGTTGTCGCGGTGGCGCGGCACATATTTGATCCCGGTGTGCAACTCGGCCCTTTACCGAGCACTGTACGAGTATAGCGCGTTGAACAAAGCATCGCCAAATCAACATCGCAATTAAACTGAGTTCTATTTGCATATGACAGTTTTGCCGTCGCCCTAATCGTCATATTCAAACAACCACGAGTATAGATATATTATGCGCGCTTCAGTGGGGCTTGTTGAGCAATGCCGTAGGGGGTGTCCGTCTGTGGTTTGTCGAGGGGCCGCACAAAGGCGGCGGCCCCCCGATTTAGGGGGACCGCCGTCTCAATCTATACACAGCTCTGTTTGAAAACCGGAGTCGCCTGAAGGAGTAGACTTTTGCGCAAAGTCCGGTTTTCAAAACACCGCACGATAACTCAGGTTGGACTGTGTGGGTTGAAACCACACCGCCATCTGCTTTACTGTGGCGTGCCGGCGCTGGCCGAGCCTGCCGGCCCGAGGGTGCCATCTAAGATTTGGATGATCACGAACGAGTCGGAGTAGGGGCTGTTCAGGTAGATCGGATCGCTGTCGGGCAGCCACCCGGCGGCGAAGCGGCTGGGCGCCGGGTTGTTGCCGTAGCGTTCCCACAGGGGGATGCCGGGCAGCAGCTCGTTATAGGCCAGCGCCAGTTGGCTGATCGCCTCTCGCTGCGCATCCAGGTCTGCGCCTTTACCGGCGGCGTCGGTCAGCGCGCCGAGGTCGACTTCACCCAGTGCGTCAGTCTGCTGCACAAGGTTGAACGACATACCGGGCTTGGTGGGGTCGCCCGTGCCGCCCAGCGCCGGGTTGAAGAAGCGCAGGCTGAAGTCATAGCTGAAATGGGGGTGCGGGTTGCCCGAACCCCAGGTGAGCGACGCCAGCTCGAACTTGCCATCCCACACTTCGGGGTTGAACTGGGTAAAGGTGATGCTGCGCGCCGTGCAGGCGATGCCAAAGGTGGTTAGCTGTTCGCAGGCGTCGCGGGCCGAGGCCGACCAGTCGGCGAATTCGGCCTGGAAGAGATACTCGACCTCGATGCGGTCGCCATTATCGTCTTTCCAGACGCCGTCGCTGTCACGGCTAAAGCCGATGCCGAGCAAGATCTCTTCCGCCTTGGCCGGGTCATATTCATAGGGGTTCAACTGCCCCTTGACTTCCTCGGTGACCCACATATCGACAAAGTTGTCTGACATGCCCGTCATATACTTCACCGGCACGCCCGACTCGGCCATCGCGATCATGCCGTTCTGTTCGCGGTTGACGGCATGGGCCAGCGCCTGGCGGAATTCCTTCACGCCAAAGGGATGGATGGCATGGTTAAAGCCGACCACTGGGCCGTTGTAGATGGGGGGCCGGATGATGCGGTAGCCCTGGTTCATAAACTCCTGCACCGTAGCGGGCGGGAAACCGTGCGTGGCGTAGTCGACATCGCCCGACAGCACGAGCGGCGTGATTGCGGGCGTCTCACCGTTGTAGTTGACAATGCGGTCAAAGCGCACGGCGTTGGCCCAGTAGGAGGTGGGCACCTTGTTGAGGATCAGGGTTGACTCGGTGATGCTGGCGGGGTCGATCTTGTAGGGGCCGAGAACGATCATGTCGTCGGGGCGATAGCGGGTAAACTCTTCGCGCAGCGCCTTCCACTCATCGTCGTCGGCCGTCTTGCCGTCGGCCACCAACGCATCCACCTGTTCGGCCCATTCGCCATAATTGGCCGAGGCCCGAATGCGGGTGTTGCGCAGCACATAGCGCGGGCCAATGTTGGATGGCTCCTTCAGCACAAACTGGACCGTGCCTTCATCCACCGCGTTGACCGAATCGAGGAAGCGCCAGACGGTGGTGTTGAGCATGCGCTCAATGAGGAAGGTATTCACCACATCCTGCGCGGTAAAGGGCGAGCCATCGTTCCAGACGGCGCCTTCGATCAACTTGACCTCGATGGTGACATCATCCACCCACTCCCACGATTGGCCGGCCAGCCCAATCCAATCGTCTTCGGCCCATTTGTAGATGAACAGCGACGGCTCCATCAGGTCTTGATAGATGCCCAGGGCCATGTTGTCGGGGATGAAGGTGTTGAAGTGCCCCACGGGCGGCGGCGAGAAGGGCCACGCGGCGTGGAACTCGCTTACGGCGGCGGCGGGCGCCGCGGCCGGGGCGGGTTCGCCGCTAACCCCGCTTGCCGGCGCATTGGGATTCTGGCATGCGGCCAAGGCAAGCGCCACAACCAACAGCATGGATAGCCACAGATGTCGTTTCATAGAACTCTCTCCTGAGGGTGTCAACCGAATGAACAACGACAATCACAACCACAAGATGCAACCACACGATGCAACCACACGATGAAAACAAGGGATACGAAGGTAGCGTTCATCGGGCGCGACGGTTGGCCGGGGTTGCCTACGATCTGCGTTGGCCGAGGCGGACGATGACCGCCACAATCACCAAGAAGAGCAGGGCCAACAGAAAGGTAAAGACCGTAATCGCCCATTCCGCCGTGCCGCGCTCAAGAAACAAGAGAAGCGCGCCGGTGACAAAAACAATAAAGAAACCGAGACGAAAGGCCGCGTGGCCAAAGCTACTGCTCACGATTTTTGCCCCTGCTTTTTTGACGGTTCGCGATTGCCCTGCCGTTTCAGACCGGGGGCGACCGCGTATTCAAAGCAACCGCAGGTTAGGCCACCAATTGAATCGACTCATGCTTGCGCACAGGGCAAGCGACACTACCGCCCTCGACAATCGGTTCGAGCTGCGGGGGCCGTATGTCACACTCGCCGGCCACCGCATAGGGACAACGCGGATGGAACGTACACCCCGGCGGCAGCTGCAATAGGCTGGGGATCTCGGCGCTGCGCAGCTCGATCTGCCGTTTGTGCTGCGCCAATTCGGGGTCAGCTTCGGGCACGGCGGCCAACAACGCCTGTGTGTAGGGATGGCGCGGGTCGGTGATCACACGCGGCGTCGGCCCCTCTTCCACGATCCGCCCCAGGTACATGACCACAATGCGCCCTTCCCATGCAAAGTATTTGGCCAGCGCCAGGTCATGCGTGATAAAGAGAAAGGTCACATCAAACTCTTGTTTGAGGCGCGATAGCATGTTGAGCAGGCTGACCCGAATCGACACATCGACCATGGAGACGGCCTCATCGGCCACAATAAACCGCGGCTCCACCGTCAACGCCCGCGCCACCGACACCCGCTGACGCTGACCACCACTGAGTTGATGAGGGTATTTGTCCATAAACTCAATGACGGGCGTCAAATCTACGATCTCCAGGATTTCGCGGGCGCGGCGTTCAGCCTGTGCCCGGCCTTTGACCTTGCCGTGGCGATAGAGCGGCGCGGTGATGATCTGGCGCACGGTCTGCGTTGGGTTGAGCGATGCGTATGGATCTTGATGAACAATTTGCACGGCCCGGCGATATTGTTGAAACTCGGCCCGGTCCATCTGGGCAATGTCTCTACCGCGAAACAGCACCTGACCATCGGTTACTGGCAACAGCCCAGCGGCCATGCGCCCGGTGGTGCTCTTGCCGCAACCGCTTTCACCCACCAGACAGACCACCTCACCCGGCGCCACAGTCAGCGAAATGGAATCCACTGCGGTGACTTGTTGGCGGCCACTGCCAAAGGTCTTTGTCAAGTTACGCAATTCAAGAATGGGCGTCACATCGGTCATGTGTGCGTCTCAGGTTGTGTGTGTTCGGTCGATAGTGTGCAGCGCCAGTGGGGGGCGCTCGCGCGCGATAGATCCACAGTGGTGCAGAGGCGGCTACCGCGCCCCACGCAGGGGGGTGTGCGCCAACTCTGCCGCTACCTTGTCCCAGTGCCAGCAGGCAGCCTGATGCCCCTCGGCTACGGTATCGAGCGGTGGCTCTTCCTGGCCGCAGCGGTCGCTGGCAAACGGGCAACGCGGGTGAAACTTACACCCGTCGGGCAGATTGACCAGGTCGGGCGGCGAACCGGGGATCGATGAGAGCGCTTCGAAGCCGCCTAGCACCGTGGGCACAGCCCGAATCAACCCCAGTGTATATGGGTGGCGCGGCCGGTAGAAGATGTCTTCTGTGCGGCCCAATTCAACGACGCGCCCGGCGTACATGGTGGCGACGCGGTCGGCTAACTCGGCGGCAATCGCCAGGTCGTGCGAAATAAAGATCATGGTAAAGTGCTGCTCTTCCTTGAGTCGGCGCAGCAGGCTAATGATCGTGCGTTGCGTGAGGATGTCGAGCGCCGTCGTCGGCTCATCTAGGATGAGGATCTGCGGGTCGAGCAGCAGCGAGATGGCGAGCAGCGTACGTTGGCGCATGCCGCCGCTCAGCTCGTGGGGGTAGGCATTGGTGACGCGGGTCGGGTCGAGTTGGACAAAGCGCAACAGGTCGACAAAACGTTCGCGCACGGCCCGCCGGTCATTCCACCCGTGGGCGCGCGCGGTGTCCCACACCTGATCCCAGATGCGCAGAACGGGATTGAAGGCATTGAGCGCGGACTGGAAGACCATCGCGCAATCACGCCAGCGAAATTCACGTAGCTTGGCCTGGCTCAGCCCCAAAACATCGATCTCGCGTCCATCGCGATGATAATGGATTTCGCCAGGCTCGACCCGGGCTGTGTTTGCCAAGAGGCGCACAATGGCCAGCCCCAGTGTGGTCTTACCGGAGCCACTTTCACCGATCAAGGCCAGGCTTTCGCCTGCGTGCAAATCAAGGGTGACGCCGCGCACGGCCTGCACGCTGCCCTTGCGCGTTGCGTATTGTACGTGAACATTTTTGAGCGTGAGCGGCGGCTTGCCGTTGGTGGGCGTTGCATGATGCCATTCGAGCGCAGGGATTTCAGAAGCTACCGTCATCGATACCCTCAATGCATAATCAATACTATACTGAGTTCAGCATGAAAGCCAGACTTTCGTGCTCCAGGCGGTTCCGTGAACCGCCGAGGCACGGACTCGGCGTGAGCATTTCAGACTCCGGTTTTCATTCTGATTTGAGTATAGGTGGGCGATAAAGATCATCGACCGCAACGTTGCTTCAAAAAACTCAGATGGGATGATTACCCACCCGAGCGCAGACGGGGATTGAAGACCAGTTCGAGCGAGCGAGTCATCGTAATGACCGACAGTTGCAGCAGGGCAATGGCGACGATGGGCGCCATGATGTACCAGATGCTATTCTTGAAGAACATGGCGCCGTGGTTCCAGCCCCAACTGATCATCACACTCCAGTTGTTGCTTGAAAAGGGCGCAAGCCCCAGCAGGATCAACCCCACTTGACCATAGATGGCGCCGGTAAAGGCGAGCGTAAAGCTGATGACGATGTACGTCATCATATTAGGGATCATTTCGCGAAAGATGATGTGGCCGGCTCCCAGGTCGAGCGCACGAGCAGCCTCGACAAAGTCGCGCTCCTTGAGCGAGAGCGTCTGCGCGCGCACGGCTCGCAGCAGCGCCGGCCACCCCAGCAGGCCGAGCAAGATGCCCAGCAGCGTCATGTTGTTCAGCTTGACAAACGAGGCCAGCACGGCCAACAACGGAAATGTGGGGATGGTCAGAAAGACATCGGTGATGGCGACGATCAGGCTGTCGACCCAGCGACCGGCAAAGCCAGCCAGGGCGCCAAAGGTGACCGCGATCAGGGTTGAGATCACTGCGGCAACCGCGGCGGCATAGATCACTTCTTTGCCGCCGTTGACGATCTGACGCCAGATATCTTTGCCGCTGCCATCCGTGCCCAGCCAGTGTTGCCACGAGGGAGGTTCATAGATGGCGCCAATGTTGGCCCCGACTTCCGGCGGCCAGATATAAGGGCCGACGTACGAGAGCAGAACGATCAAGACAACACCCACAAAACCGATAAAGCCGACTTTGTTGTAGGTCATCAAGCTGATCGTCGACCCCAGGCTCACCCCGATGTTTTGCAAGATGTTCATTGTCTCACCAATTACCCAGTCAGTTTGATACGTGGATCGAGCCAACTGTAGAGGATGTCGGCAAAGAAATTGGCAAAGACCACCGATAGGGTGATCACCAGAAAGATCCCCTGCATGACGGTATAATCGCGCCGGTTGATGGCGTTGCTCAGCGTCAGCCCGATCCCTTGATAGACAAAGATCGCCTCGATCAAAATCGAGCCGCCCACAACAAAACCGATGCTGAGCGCCAGTTGCGTAAAGAGCGGCAGCGATGCGTTCCGGCCCACATACGCGGTGATAATACGCCAATCGGTCAGGCCGCGCGCCTTGGCCACCGTCACATAGTCTTCGCCCAGGGTGCTGATGGTGCTGCTTTTCATGGCCAACATCCAACTGCCGACGGTGGTGATAAAATAGGTGGCCACGGGCAAGGCGGCATGAAAGAGCGCATCCGAGAAAAATTCCCACGTCAGCCCGGGCGCGACGTTGGGGGAAAGCGCCCCGCGCATAGCCGCAATCGGCACCAAGCGCCACTGGATCCCCAGCCAGACCACCATCATCAAGCCCACCAAATAATTGGGCACCGAACTGAAGATGGAGGCAAAGACAGTCAACCCGTGGTCGAACCAGGTGTCTCGGTAATAGGCCATGAGCATGCCGAGTAACATGCCCACGACAAAGCTGAGAATGAGACCCAACCCCACGCTGAAGATCGTCCAGGGCAGAAATTTGAGGATGATCGAGCTGACCGTTGCGCCGGGCGAGAGGATCGAATAGCCCAGGTCACCGCGCAGGGTGTTGAACAGATACTCGAAAAACTGAAACAAGATTGGCCTGTTGAAGTCGATAGCAAAGAGCGCGGCGGCCTGGTCGTAGGCCTCACGCTCGGTGAGGCCATTCTGTACGATCAATTGGCTGACCATCTGCTCGATGGGGTTGCCGGGCAGGAGGCGAATCAAAAAGAAGATAAACGATGTGACTACGACCACCGTGAAGAGCGTCTTGAGCACCTTTCGTACGTAATAGGAACGCGTTAAGCTCTGGAGCCAATTGCTCCCTGCACGCTGCCGAAAAGGAATCGGAGAAGTGTCCGTTGCTGCCGCCATGCATAACTCCTGATAAGCGACGGGCTATGTGAGAACCCACAGATTGAAGTCGTGTCGCGCCGCTAGCGGTGATGCTTTTACAAGTTGGGTGCGCGTAGGCAATACGCAAGTGAACCGGGCGCACAAGAGGCTCGAAGAAGGCCCGATTTTGGGCGCAGGAGAAGCGCCATTTCAAGCATTATAAACCCATTTCACCAACTCGCCAACTTGAGATTCTAATAAGCTTACCTTTCGCTTTTTGGGCGGGTAGCACCGCAGGAAGCCGCGAAGTGCGACGCACGGGCCACAATCACTCCTGTATGACCATTAATTTTCTTGGCCGGGCATCGCACTCTGCTGCCCTTCCGCGTTATTGTGCAGTGCGATCTTTTTGGGCGAATTGTATAGCAAATTCATGATCATCGGGTAAAATAGGCACAGTGACGGACCCGTCTGCCCCTGAAACTGATACCTGATATTGACAGTGGCAACGTGAAAATAATAGCGAGCCTCGAAAGGAATCCAAACCATGACCCGCCAACGGACCAACCCTGCCGATACGCCAGCATCGCAGCCGCCCGCCTCTCTGCGCGCTGGGCTGGCCCAAGCCCTGACCTTTCACGCATCGTTCGATCATGGCGCTGACGCAGACTTTGCGATCGGCGACAAGCAGGTCTATACCGTCACCACGCCCGCCGGCCCAGCCGCTGATCCGGCGCCCGAAACACTCACCCCCGGCCTTGGCAGCCCGCCGCTTTCGGTTCGACCTAATGCGGGCAAATATGGCGGCGCGCTGGCGTTCACCCAAGAGCGCAGCCATGTCGTCGTCTACAAGGTAGAGCAAAATGTCGCCTATTCGCCCACGGCGTTTTGCGGAACGGTCTCGTTCTGGATGAATCTCGACCCGGCGGAGATACCCGGCCAATATTGTGATCCGCTGCAGGTGACCGACAAGCGCTTTAGCGACGACTGCATCTGGGTTGACTTCACCAAAAACGACGCGCCGTCCGATTTCCGGCTCGGCGTCTTCGGCAATCGCGCGGGTTGGGATGTCAAGAACCGAGAAGCAGACAGCCAGGAGTTCTACTGGCGTCTGCTCAAGGTGGAAGAGCCGCCCTTTGCCAAGGGCAAGTGGACGCATGTTGTCGTCACGTGGGATGGCTTGAACAACAGCCAACAGGGGCGAGCGCGGCTCTATTTTGATGGCGCCTACCAGGGCGCCACCGGCGTGATCCGCGAGCCGTTTACTTGGGACGTCAGCCAGGCGCGCATTCGTCTGGGCACAGGGCGCTACGTGGGTCTACTCGACGACCTGGCCTTCTTCAATCGCCCCTTGACCGCAGCCGAGATTGCCATGTTGGGCGGCCTCGAACGCGGGGTGGGGGAACTATATGGATGAGGCAGCAATGCCCACGATTGGCGGGGGAGGCGTGAATTGGCGCTACATTAACGCGCACCGGGATAGTCGCTCGGCGGGTGCTTGCGCAGTTGCTCTTCGATCAAATCCGACCCCAGCCCCGGTCGCTCGCTGAGCTTGAGATAGCCGTTCGCGATCTCCAACGGGTGCGTCATCAGGTCGTCGCGCCAGGGCGCATCCGTCTGGTCAAACTCCAGGATGTAAAAGTTGGGGACGGTGGCCGCCACACTGGCCGAAACCAGCGTGTTGATGGGGCTGTGACAGTTGTGCGGCGCAATCAGAATGTCATAGGCGTGGGCCATGTCGCAGATCTTCTTGCCCATGGTGATGCCGTTCCACGCCAGGTCGGGCATGACGATGTCTTGCGCGTGGCGCTCGAAGAAGGGGCGGTATTGGTGCAGCCCGTATAGGCTTTCGCCCGTGCAGATGGTCGTCTTGGTCGATTGGCGGATCATCGCCAACGCATCGGGGTCGAGCGTCTCCACCTCCAGCCACATGAGGTCATAGGGCTCCATGGCCCGCGCCAGCTTGATCGCCCCGCCGAGCCGGTAGGTAAAGGCGACATCGAGCGCGATCCCCACGTCGGGGCCCAACGCCTCGCGGAAGGTCCCCACAATCGCCTCGGCGTTGCGGATGGCGTCGGGCGGCGCGTCACCGGCATGGTGGCTGAGCCGGCTCATCAGCGGCACCGTGTCCGGTCGATCTTTGAGCGGGAAGAGGTTGGTCTTGATCGCGGTGTAGCCAAGCCGCTGCACTTCCTCGGCCAGCCGGCGCAGGTCGTCGGTGGTTTCCACCCGGGCGACGCCCAGCCTTTCGGCGTAGCGCGCCTGCACTGCGCCACAGTGCGACCAATAGAGTCGCAGCCGGTCGCGCATCTTGCCGCCAAGCAACTGCCAGACGGGCGCGCCCAATACCTTGCCGCGGATGTCCCACAGCGCCGAGTCGATGCCGGCCATGGCCTTCCACGCGATCCCGCCCACATGGCGCAACGACGCCGTGGCCAGGTCCCACCAGATCGCTTCCGCCTGCATGGGGTCGCGGCCAACCACCCACTCGGCATAGCGCGCCACCGTGGCCGCCACCGGGCCGGGCGATCCCCAGTCGGTGCAATCGCCCCACCCCACCAGCCCATCCTCGTTTGTCTCGACCTTGACAAAGGTCCACGGGCGGAAGCCGCCGTCTACGATAAACGTTTTGATCGCAGTGATCTTCATCTCTATTTTCCCATTGCGCGCAGGGCGCGGAGGCAGCGGTCGACCGCCTCCAGCGGCGGATAGGCGTCGCTCTCGTATTCGACGATGTACCACTCCGTGCCGCCCACCGTTTCGCAGGCGTGGAAGACCTCGCCCCACGGCGTTTCGTCTTCGCCGATGATGGGCCTGAAACCGGCATGGTCGTCCGCCGGGTTGGCTTTGGCCGCGCTGAATGAATAGGGCTTGAGATGCACCGTCACCGCCCGGCCTGGATATTTCTCGAAGAGCGGCAGAATGGCCGCCCCACCAAAGACGGCGTTGCCCGTGTCCAACTGCATGATGACCGACGGGTCGGTGTTGCCCAAGAAGGTGTCCCACGGCAGCTCGCCGTCGAGTGGCGCAAACTCCACATGGTGGTTGTGATAGCCGGTGACCATCTTGTGCGCGGCCAGCTTTTCGGCCAGCCGGTTGAAGAACGCAGCCAGCTTGAGCCAGTCGGCGCGGCTCTGGCGCAGCTCGGCGGGGATGCCGGGGATGATCAGCTTGTCGTTGCCCAGCTCGTTGTGGAAGGCGATGGTCTCATCCAGCTTGTCGTCCTGCACCAGCGTAAAGGGCACATGCCAGCCAGCGCAGGCCAGGCCAAACTCATCGAGCAGCGCGCGCAATTCCGCGGCGGCATGGCGGGGTGGGCCGGCAAACTCGACGCCGGTGTAGCCCATGCGGGCTACGGCTTGCAATGTGCCGCGCACATCACGCGCCAGGTCATCACGGACGGAATACAACTCCAGTGCAATGGGAATTTGACTCATGATATTGGTTCTCGCTTGATGGAAGGTGGTTTACTGGTTCGGGAATTGGGCTTGATTCCATGACGGCATGAACTCCGCCAGTATAGTCTCTACCCACGCTGCTTCGTCCGCGCTGAGCGCTGGCGGCGGCGCGGGTTGCCGATAATCGATTTGGGCATCATAGCCGCCGCGTTCATAGACTGCCGCAACGA
>JAHDWG010000650.1 GCA_023384495.1 Caldilineaceae bacterium | reverse complement strand
CCCTGCACCCGCAGCCCGATGGGCCAGGTAGTGGGGTCAAAATCCCAGTGGATAAAGCCCTGGTAGTCCCAATCAGGGCGGGCCGGCGGGTTCATATTGGCGCGGTCGAGGCTGACCCACAGCTTCTCGTCGCCAAAGATCTCGCTAAAGATCTGGTGGATGCGCGGGTGCTGGCGGTTGTTCCAGAGCGCCTGGTGGTGATAAAGCTCGACCATGCCGGTGCGCTGGTGCCAACCAGGTTGGGCGTACCACTCGTCCGGGTTGTTGCGGTCCATGCCGAGGAATTCCCAGACGGCGTCCACAACCGCATCCAGATTCTCTTGGGGGGCGGCATTGGGAACGATGACGTAGCCATACTCTTCCCAAAAGGCGCGATCGGCTGCGCTTAAGATACTCATACGGTTTCTTCCTTTGTGGCTTTGACATGAACAGGTTGATCATTGAAACAGGATTACATCTATTGTAGCCGAAACCACGTTTAGGTTCAACCGTCGTTTACGGACATAGCTCGGATTTTTCAATTATACATTTACATCCATTTGACAAGCTTCGAGGTCTGGCCTATAATCCCTCCCGTCTTGACATCATATGTCTGGCTTAATTCATATTATGTCTCTTTGTACCCATCAGACTACATTCTCTCCAGATCCGGCAACGTAACGATGAGCGGGGACCAAAGCGGTTCAATAGCCCAGCCCACCGTCGGGCTAAGCGAACAGGTGGCGGATGTGCTCAGCGAGCGCATCATTGATGGCGAGCTGTTGCCAGGAACGTTTCTGCCGCCAGAACCTCAACTAGCCGAAGAGTTTAGCGTGAGCCGTACAGTGGTGCGCGAAGCCACCAAGGTCTTGATCGCCAAAGGGCTGGTTGAGGTCCAGCGCGGCCGCGGGGTTGTTGTCCGCGAGCCGGCCAGCGAGGAGACGGTGGCGCAAGCCTTTTCGCTCTTGCTGCGGCGGCGCTCAGTGACGTTTTGGCATCTCTGGCAGATGCGCTTCATCCTGGAGACCGAAATTGCCAGTTTGGCTGCGCTCAACCGGACGCCTGCACAGCTCTACACCCTGCGCCAGAGTATGCTGGCGATGGAGAATCCGGACGCTACCCTGGAAGACCTGGTTGACGCGGATATGGAGTTCCACTACACGCTAGCTCGTGCAGCCGCAAACCCCCTGCTCGAACTGATCTTTCAGGCGGTGACGGGCTTAATGCGCGCCAGCCGCAAGCTTACGCTTGGTCTGACCGGGGCCGAACGAGCAATGCGCGGGCATGTCCAGATCTTTGCAGCAGTTGAACAGGGAGATTCGACCACGGCGCGCGAAATGATGCGTGACCATCTCGAAGCGGTCAGAGAAGATCTGGAAAGCCAACCGGCTAGCGCGCTCGTCTTTGACCAACGGGGTCGCTCAACGACGCTTGCGCCACATGAGTCACGCGATCGAATCCTTACACACGCACCACATAGACCATAGACATAGACTCTGGTTGTAAGGCGGTAAGAAACAGAACGGTGGCTGCGCTATCACCGGCGATTTCTATCTCACCAACCCGTCCGTGGCGAACAGAGCAAAGCATTGATGCTGTAATCACCCAACGAAAGGATTTTTTATGCGGTACGACGTTTCGATTGTGCCTACTCGTCTCAATCCCGACTTGACGCCAGAGCTTGAGCGCGAGGTGAAATTTTTCCTCAAGTGGGGGTATCTTGTCGTGGAGAATGCTCTGACGAATGAGCAGGTTGAGACATTGCGCAGTGCGCTAGATGAAACGTTTGCGCGCACCAAAACGCAATTTTCCCACCAACTGCTCGAGGAGGACGAACGTTTTACCTTCTTGTTGGACAACCCGCCTGTACTTGCGCGCATGAAGGCCATTTTGGGAAATTGTGTGCAACTGCACAGCGCCACCGCGCGCGTCACCGAGCCCGGGGCGCCTGATCAGAGCTGGCATCGCGATGGCCCCTGGCCGGTGGACCCCGACGGCACGCCCTTTGGCAGCATCCCCGGTCAGATCAACTGCGGCTATTATCTCGATGAGTTGACCATGGAGAACGGCCCGATCGTCGTGGTGCCCGGCAGCCACCGGGCCCCCTTCAAACCCCCGGAAGGGTATCCCCGTTTCCCGGACGAGCAGTTCATCCTCGCCAAGCCTGGACAGGCGATCCTGTTCAATGGCTGGCTCTATCATCGTGGTGCAGCCAACAAGTCGGAGTCGCGACGTCGTGTCTGCTTGATGTGCTATCAGAACGCGTGGATGAAGTCGCGTGAGCCGTTTACGGGACCGCTGGCCTCGCGCTTGCGTGAACACGGCGCGGCAGAACAAAAACTGTTGCTCGGCGGCGTGCCGCAGTGGTGAGGCGCTCGCTTCAAGTCTCGCTTGCTCCCCCAGTATCAAGTAGAAGTGCGAGGGACAAAGGATGCTCCAAGTCAACAAGAGCGTTGTCGCTGGAATTCCGCTGATCTGGGTAGAGCCGGAAAGCGTTGCGACGCGCAAGCTCGTCATCTGGCTTCCCGGCTTTAGCGGCGCCAAGGAAGGGGTCGAGAGCAATCTGCGCGACCTCGCTGCGGCTGGATTTATCGGGCTAAGCTTTGACCCGTACCAGCATGGTGAGCGACGGATCGAACCGCTCGAAGCGCTGCGTGAACGAGTGCGTGGCAACATTCGCCGCTATTTCTGGCCCATTCTGGCCCATACAGCCGAGGAGGCGCCGACTGTGATCGACTGGGCC
>JAHDWG010000063.1:21794-23843 GCA_023384495.1 Caldilineaceae bacterium | reverse complement strand
GCTTCGCCGTCATGCCAAACGCCCACGGCAACGCCGGGCGCGCCATATGTGGCCATCAGTCTGTGAAGCTGTTCGTCGAGCATGGGTTATGTATCCTTTATCACAACAACCCCAGATCCCGAGCGCGGGCCAGGGCTTGCGTCCGGCTGTGGACGCCGAGTTTGCCATAAATGTTATTGAGGTGACGCTTGACGGTGCCAATTGCGACAATCATCGCCTCGGCCACTTGCCTGTCCGAAAGGCCGGTGGCCACCAAGCGCAACGCCTCTAGCTCGCGCTCGCTCAAGGCCTCGATGAGCGGCTCCACATGGGCGGGGGCCTGATGTTGTGCAGGGGGGGGCGCGCTCGCTCGATCGTGCGGTGGGGTGCGACGCTCCCTATCGAAGGCAGCCAGAAGTCGTTCGATGTAGCCCCCCAGCGGTGAATCCACCACATGGGGACGCAACTCGGCAAGCAATTCGCGCATGGCGTCGCCCTCGTCGACAAAGGTGCGCACATAGCCGCCGGCCAGGCCCAGGTTGAGCGCCCGCTCGAGGACGGCGCGCGCCTGGGCCGCCTCTCCCTGGGCGCGCCAGGCCAACGCCTCGACCGCCAAGATCTCCACAATGCTGTTGACGCGCTCGACAGCGGTGGCGCCCGCGCGCAGGCGAGCCAACAACGTCTGCGCCTCCGGAGCGTTGCCCTGCGTCACTAGCACCCGCGCCAGCGTGAGATATTCGGCCTCATAGAGCGAACTGGGCTCGCCCACCAGGTCCAGATCGGCATCGCGCGCCCAGGCCGATGCAGACTCAACATCGCCCTGCGCCAGCCACAGGCGCGCTTGATAGGCCGCAGGCGGGCTGGCGTAGCGGGGAGGCAATTCGTGCGTCTCGACCAGGCGGATGGCCTTGTCAATGGCGCTGCGCGCTGCGGCCATGTCCCCACGGGCGCAATACAGCCGGGCCAGCGCCAGGTCGTTGAGCACGATCATCCTCGGCAACCCCCCCTGCTCGGCTCGCTCAATGGCCTCTTGGAGATGGCCCGCCGCAACGTCGAGCTGATCCCACTCGTGGTGCAACTCGGCCAACCCGCGGTGGAGCGCGCTGGTGATGGGGATGCGACCGGCGCCGCGCTCGACCGCTACTTGGAGCGCCTGGCGATAGGTAGCTGCGGCCTGCTGGAGCCGGCCCTGCATAAAGTGTTGCGAACCCTGGTTGAAGAGCGCCAGCAGCGCCGTATGCATATCGCCGGCCTGGAGCGCCAGCCGCCCTGCCTCGGTATAGGCGCGCGCCGCCCGCACCGGTTCGTGGCTCCACGAGAGGGCCAGCCCCTGGTGGAGCAACACTTCGCCGCGCAGTCGCACGTTCTGTGCCGAGAGGGAGGCAAGGGCGCGTTCAGCCAATGCCAACGTCCGCGGAAAATCGCCCCGGTTGAGTGCGATGCCGGCGCCAATTGCGGCGGCCTCGGCGCGTATCTCGTCGCTCGCCTGATCCGCCTGCTGCGCCAGGGTCTCTTCGGCGCACGCCAACCACTTCTGCGCCACATCCAGGTCGTGGGTGATGACATGGGTGGCCGCCCAAAACAGGCAGAGCCGCGGGCGCGCGGTGACCGCAACTTCAGGCAACCGGCGCAACCACCCCTGCAACGTAAGGTACTCACCGCGCTTGAGCGACGGTTCCGCCTCCTGTTCGATGAGACGGGCTGCCTCGGCTGGGGCCTGTGCGGCAAAGGCATGATGAATGGCCTCGGTCCGCCATTGATTCTGTTCATACCAACGGGCCGCCCGCAGGTGTAGATTGGCTACCGACGCCGGTTGCAGTTGCTGCAATCGGTGGCGCAGCACGTCGGCAAAGAGATGGTGATAGCGATACCACTGGCGTGTCGTGTCGAGCGGGACCAAAAACAGGTTGTCGCGCTCCAGTTGTTCGAGCACCATCTGTGCGCCCATCTGCCCGGTGACCACCTCGCAGAGCGGCCCGCTCATCCGCTCAAGGATGGCGGTCTCCACAAGGAAGCGCTCGGTTTCGGGGGGCAGTCGCTGCAACACCTCTTCAACCAGATAGTCGATAA
>JAHDWG010000063.1:0-21784 GCA_023384495.1 Caldilineaceae bacterium | reverse complement strand
TAGGCATGGCTGCCAGTGAACGCCTGCACAAAGCCGGTGACATCACCCCGCCCGCGCAGCGAGAGCGCCGCCAGTTGGAGGCCGGCGATCCAGCCCTCGGTGCGCGTCTCGAGCGCTGCAACATCGGCGTCGCTAAGGGGGGCGCCCACGGTCGACCGCAAAAAGGCCTTCACTTCTTCGGAGCCAAAGCGCAAATCCGCGGCGCGAATTTCGGCCAGTTGCCCGCGGGCGCGCAACCGCGACAGAGGCAACGGGGGATTGGTGCGCCCGGCCAACACCAGGTGGGTGTTGGGTGGCAAATGCTCCACCAGAAAGGTGATGGCGTCATGGATCACCGGCGTTTGGATGATGTGATAGTCATCCAGCACCAGGGTGAGTGGCTGGCTCGCACTGGCCAGGTCGTTGAGAAGGGGGGTGAGCAGCGCGTCGAATGTCGGCGGCTGTGGGGTCAACAACAGAGCCTGGAGATCGCCGCCCAGTTCGGGGTCCACCATTTGCAGCGCGGCCAGGACGTAGGCCCAAAAGCGCGCCGGATCGTTGTCGCCGTCGTCCAACGCAAGCCAGGCAACGCGTGCATCGGTGTGGCTGAGCCATGCGCTCAACAACGATGTTTTGCCAAACCCGGCAGGCGCCGAGACCAGCGTCAGAGGGCGATGGGCAGCCTCTGCCAACCGTTCGAGCAGGTGCGGCCGCGTTATCAAGTCGGGGCGGGGGCGGGGGCGATAGAGCTTGGTAGTAAGAATCGGTGTCGACACGTCTCTGCCCGTCCCGTGTGAGGCGCCATGCTGCGCGCAGCGGCTGGCTACCGGTGTGTGCTTCGTCGCGTTTTGTCTGATTGTACCACAGGCGCCGCTGAATCGAACGCAATCCAGGATTACAACATCCCCAGTTCGCGTGCGCGCACCGTGGCCTGTGTGCGGCTGTGGACGCCCAGCTTGCCATAGATGTTGTTGAGATGCTTTTTGATCGCGCCGACGGTTACGATTAGGCGCTCGGCAATGGCCTGATTGGTGAGGCCGCCGGCCATCAGCCGCAGCACCTCCAGCTCGCGGTTGCTCAGCGGCTCGACCAAGGCCGATGGCGCCGCCTCCCCTGGCGCGCTCCTCACAGCCGCGCCATGACCCGCATCGGCCAACATTGCGTCCACAAAGGGCAGCAGGGCGTCATTAGCAAGCCGGGCCCGCTGCACAAAAAGAAGTTCGTACATGGGCGCGCCCAGGTCGGCAAAGAGACGAATGGCCCGCTCGGGCGCGGCCAGGGCCAGGGCCTCTTCGTTCAAAGCAAGCGCATCCTCGCGCGCGCCGGCCCGATATTGGGCCAGCGCCTCGAGCGCCAGCGACCAGCGCACGAAGTAGCCCAACCCCACCGCATTGGCGCGCGCACGCAGCGCCTGCATCAGCTCGACCGCCCGCAGAAATTCCCCGGACGCAATCCACACCTCGGCCAGGGCAAAACGCGTCCAATCATATGGGTGTATGGGGCGTTGGTCCAACTCGGCCAGGGACTGGGCAGCCGCCCATGCGGCAGCGGCGGCGAGGTTGCCCTGCCGCAGCCAAAGCTGTGCGCGCAGCGGTTCAATCGCCGCCTGGATGTAAGGGACGGGATATTCCAGAAACATGGTCTCGGACTCGTCGAGTAGGTGGGCAGCTCGGTCATAATCGCCGCGCGCCTGGGCCAATTGCGCCAACAACCGCACCACGAAGGCCGCCTGCGAGCGGTTGCCAAACGGCTCGCTCGTTGCCAGGGCATCTTGCAGCGTTGTTTCGGCTTCCTCCAATTGATTCTGCTCAAGGAGCAGCCGGCCCAGTTCGTGCGTAGCCATCACCGTGCTGGCCAGGGGCAACCGGCGCCCGGCGCGATCGACCACCGCCAGCGCCTGGCGTTGAAGCTCCATGGCCTCGTTCAGCCGGCCTTGCGCGGAGCGCACCATACCCAAGGTGGAGAGGAGCGCGGTGCGTGGGATGATCAGCGCGGGTCCATCGGGCGGCAACTCGTCGAGGGCGAGGACAATCGCCTGTTGTGCAGACGCAAGCTGACCGGCGGTGAAGTAGGCAAACCCCAGACCCGCAGCCACTGCCGCGCGCAGGTTGAGCCGTTCCGGTGGCAGGTCGGCCAGCGCCGACTGGGCATAGGCAATGGCGCGGGGGTGCTGCTGGTGGAACGTGGCCAACAGCGCGCGAGCGGCCGCGATCTCACCCTGCAAAGAGCGAGGCGCGCCAACGGTTTGCGCCAGTGATGCAGCCTTATCCAAATAGGTCTCCACACGGGCCGGCTGCCCCATACCCAACGCCACGTATGCGGCGGCCAACGCCAACCCCGGGCGCGCCGCCCGCAGCGGATCGGGCAGCCGTTCCAGCCACGCCTGCACGGTCAGCACTTGCCCCTGCTGTACCGTGGCCAGTGCGGCTTTCTCGATGCGCGCCGCGGCGCACGCCCATGCTTCCGCCCGCACCGCGTGGTGGATGGCCTCATCAGTAAAACCGTGTGCGTCAAACCAATCTCCCGCACGGCTATGCAGGTCGCGGGCTACGTGGGGGGCAAGCCGGCGACGCAACATGTCGGCAAAGAGGTGATGATAGCGATACCAGCGTCGCTCATCGTCGAGCGGGATGAGAAAGAGATTGGCGCGCAGCAGCCGTTCAAGCATGGCCTGAGAGGGGGAAGCTGGTACATCGAGCGGTGCAGGCGAGGACGGGTCGACCGGCGCCGCGCCGGCGACTGTGTCGCACAGGTCTGCGCAGAGGCGGTCGAGGATCGAGGTGCGGGCCAAAAACTCTTGCACATCCGCGGGCTGCCGTTGAAGCACCTCCTCGGCCAGGTAGTCCATCACATAGCGGTGGCTGCCGGTGAACGATGCAATAAAGCTCGCTGGGTCGGCGCGCCCCTGTAACGAGATCGCGGCCAGTTGAAGCCCGGCCACCCACCCCTCGGTGCGTGTGGTGAGCGCTTCGATATTGCTGGCGGCGAGGGGCGTGCCCAACGCGTTGCGGAGAAAAAGCTCGGCTTCGGCGGGTGAGAAACGCAGCGCGTTGGCGCGGATCTCGTGCAACTGGCCGCGCACACGCCAGCGCGCCAACGGCAGCGGCGGGTCGGCGCGGGTGGCCATGACAAGCCGAAGTTGGGCAGGGAGGTGGTCGATGAAGTCGGCCAGTGTCTGGTGAATGGCAGGCGATTCGATCTGGTGATAGTCGTCGAGCACCAGCACGAGCATGGCACGGAGAGCCGCCAACTCGTTGATGAGCATAGCCAACAGGCTCTCCAACGGTGGCGGTTGCGGCGCCTGGAGCAACCCCAGCACAACTTCACCCACGTTGCCGGTCGCCCGCTGGAGCGCGCCGACCAGATAGGTCCAAAAGCGGGTTGGGTCGTTGTCGGCCTCATCAAGCGAGAGCCAGGCAACGCGGTTGGGGGTTGTTACTTGCACAGACGAATCTGAACCCACCTCCAGACCCGGCGATCTAAACGCTGCCGCCCAGGCAGCCACCAAGGTGGATTTGCCAAACCCCGCCGGCGCCGAAATGAGGGTCAACGGGCTGCGCACTCCGGCATCAAGAGCGTCAAACAGCGCTGTCCGCACCACGAGCCTGGTGCGGACAACTGGCGGATAGAACTTGGTGGCCAGCAAGGGCGCGGCGGTGACCATAGACGATTCTCCACCGCCATTGTACTCGATTGCCCCGATGTGCAAAAACATTGCTGTGAAAATCGAGCAAAACAGCGCAACACAGAGCGCGCAGAGCAGCACAGAAAACACAGAGGAAAACGCGTTGGCTCGTTCGGTGGATATAATCCTCTGTGTGCTCCGTGTCTCCTCGGTGTGATCTGTGTTCCTACTAGACGCCGCCATTTTCGTTGTGATGGGTGCTTGAACGAGCGTGGCGCCTGTTTTGATTTGACAATTCGCCCGCGTCAGGTTAAGCTTTCCTAATTGTTGGTCTGTTTGTTTTGAAAAGACTTGTCTTGAAAAGAAAGGAGGTGCATCTCATGGCAATGCAGAACGATCTATCCCATCAGGGCAACGCTACCATGCTTTGTGCAGGTGCATCTCCACAGCAAATGGCGCGTGTCGTCTGATTCAGACGGCAATCGCGACAATCGCGCATCGACCATCTGGTCGGCGACAGTACCGGTGGGGAGCAACTCAGGGTTGCGAGTGTTTGCGGCATCTGAATTGCTTGATGCAATAACCGCCGCGCGTAACTGGCAAAGCAAGGTCACAGGCGTATCTGCCCTGTGGCCTTTTTTGATTGGGTCACGGGATAGCATTGCACGCCTGCGGCCTGAGATGGGTGATTCCGGATTCTTTCCTCCAGACAACGCTATCGACGGCCACGGGCATGAGCTGCCCGTGGCCGTTTTTGTTGCGCGCGGATTTGTTACTCGCAAAACGACTCGATACGCGGCAATCTCGATTGCGTGATCGCCGTGCTTGAAAGGAACCGGAACCTTGTTTCCATCAACTCATCGGTTTACTGGCCTGCTGCGTCGCTACCTTTTGCCGCAATGGCCACAGACAACCTTGCTTGCTTTGCTCTTCTGTGCCGGTATTGGTCTTCAACTCTACACGCCACAGGTCTTGCGCCGCTTCATCGACACGGTGCAGGCCGGCGCCACAATGGATCCGCTGTTGCGCGTCGCACTGCTCTTTTTGGGGGTAGCCGTGGCGCAACGGGTGGTAGCCATCGCCGGCGCCTACGTCAGCCAGAATGTGGCCTGGGTGGCCACGAACGGTCTCCGGCGCGATCTGGCGCGCCACGTGCTCAAGCTGGACATGTCATTTCACAACGCGCATACGCCGGGTGAATTGGTTGAACGCATTGACGGTGACGTGGATCGGCTGGCCAATTTCTTCTCTGAGTTTCTCTTCCAAGTGGTTGGTGGCCTGCTACTCACGGTGGGCGTGTTGGCGCTGCTTTGGTTGGAGGATTGGCGTCTGGCCGCTGTGCTGGCGCTCTTCGTGGCGGCCTACGTTGTCGTCCACACCCGAGGCCAACAGATGGCGGCGCCCTATTGGGCGCAGGAGCGCCAGTCGAGCGCCGAACTAATGGGCTTTGTCGAGGAGCGCATTGCCGGCGCGCGCGACATCCACACCAGCGGCGCTGCATCCTTTACCCTGCGTCGTTTCTACGAACTGTTGCGCAACCGCACCTGGCAGGCGCTGCGCGCCGATGTAATGACCGACGTGGGGTGGACCATCTCCAAGGTCTTCTACGAGCTGGGCACAGTGACCAGTATGGCGCTCGGCGCGTTTCTCTTCTATCAGGGCGCCATCAGTCTCGGCGCGGTCTATCTCGTCCTGCACTATCTCGGTATGCTCAACGGGCCACTCAACCGCATCGCCGACCAGTTGGAAGACCTGCAACGCGCCCGGATTGCAATTGCGCGGGTGACGGCGCTCCTTGCCACCCAACCTCAGGTGCTGGATGGCGCCGGCCCTACACCCCAATCTGGCCGTGGGCTTGACGTGGCGTTCGACCGCGTTGTCTTTGGCTATGGCGAGGGTGCGCCTGTTCTACGTCGTGTGAGCTTTCAGCTCGCGCCGGGTGAAGTGCTTGGGCTGTTGGGGCGCACGGGCAGCGGCAAGAGCACCATCTCCCGCCTGCTCTTTCGCCTCTACGATGCGCACGAAGGTTCGATCCGAGTGGATGGTCTCGATCTGCGCCAGTGGCAGATTGCGGCGCTGCGCCAACGCATCGGCATGGTGACCCAAGAGGTGCAGATCTTCCCCGCCTCGGTGCGCGACAACCTCACGCTCTTCGACGCATCGATCTCCGATGCCGTGATCTGGGACGCGCTGCGCACACTGGGGTTGGCCGCATGGGCCGAAAGCCTGCCTCAGGGGCTGGAGACCATTCTCAGTGGCGAAGGGGGTGGATTGTCTGCCGGTGAGGGACAACTGCTGACCCTGGCGCGTCTCTTTCTCAAAGACCCCGGCCTGGTGATTCTCGATGAGGCCTCGTCGCGCCTAGACCCGGCCACCGAACAACAACTCGAGCGCGCGCTGGATCGACTACTGGCAGGGCGCACGGCCATCATCATCGCACACCGGTTGAGCACAGTGCAGCGGGCCGACCAGGTGCTAATGTTGGAAGAGGGCGCCGTCAAAGAATATGGCCCGGCGGCCACGCTGGCCGCCAATCCTGCCTCGATCTATGCGGGCCTGCTTCAGCTAGCAGCGACCGGTGGGGTGGAGACCATCGACCAGATCTTTGACAGCGCTGCGTCGATCGCGCCGGAGGGGGCGCAGCTCGCGCCGGCCCTACCATCGTCCACGATCCATGGTCAATTCGCCACCCAAGGGGCGCCCATATGACAACACAAACACCAACCTACCCCCCCTATTTCAGGCGGCTCATGGCGGCGACGCCATTGATTTCGCTTGTGGTCTTTTTGTTCAACGCACTCTACACCACCCTGCCGCTGGCCTTTGGGCTGATCTTGCGTGCGTTCTTCGACACACTCTCTGGCAGCACAGCCGCCGGCTGGAACATCTGGACGCTGGTTGCGCTCTATCTCGGCGCGCGCATCGCGCTGCAAATTGCCGAAATGGGCGCGGCGGGCAGCTCGGCCTATCACTACTATTACATCAACGCGGGGCTGCGGCGCAACATCTTTCGTTTGATTCTGGCGCCGGCGGGGCTGCGCGTCCCGCTTAGCTCAGGCGAAATCGTAGACCGTTTCGACAACGACACCAGCGACGTAGCCGAGCCTATCTTTATCGCCACCTATGGCGCGGGCCTATTCGTCGCCACCGTGGTATCGCTCTGGATTTTGCTCAGCATCAATGTCGCGCTTACCGTCGCGGCCTTCTCCGCCACGCTAGTATCGGTCGCGATCATGCGGCTCATGGGCGGGCGGATACAGGCCTATCACGAGGCAGGCCGCATCGCGTCTGAGCGGCTTTCGGGGATGTTGACCCAACTGCTGCATGGCGTGCAGGCGCTGCAAGTCGCCGGGGCCGAGGATGCGGCGGTGACGCGCGTCGAGCAACTGGGCGAGGCGCGGCGCAAGGCCATTGTGCGCGACGAAGTGCTCAACGTGCTGCTCCGCTCCATGAACGAGACGACCGTCAGCATCACGATTGGCCTGCTGCTCATGATGGTGGCGGTCATGCTGCAAAACCAAGAGGTGACCGTGGGCGATCTGGCGCTCTTTATGACCTACGTGGCCGGCGGCGGGGCGGTCAGCGAGATCGTCGAGTGGGCGGCTCGCCTCATGCGGAGCCTCAAACGCTCGGATGTCTCCATGGCGCGGCTCAGTGAGGTCTTCCCAGCCAATGCGCAGGCGAAGCTGCTGGATACAACACCGCCGCCGCTGCGCGGCGCACTGCCAGAGGCGGCTTTGCCTGTGCGGCTGGCCGAGCCGCTGCGCGAGCTGCGGGTGACGGGGCTTACCGCCCGCTTGCCCGACGGCGCCCACGGGGTAGAAGATGTCAGCCTAACCTTGCCGGCGGGTTCATTCACCGTAGTCACTGGGCGAATTGGCGCGGGCAAGAGCGTGCTGCTGCGGGCGATCATGGGGTTGCTACCCCACGAACAGGGCGTCATCGCGTGGAACGGCGTCCCTATCGACAACCCGGCCGCCTTCTTTGCGCCTCCCCAGGCTGCATACACGCC
This sequence comes from Caldilineaceae bacterium, assembly GCA_023384495.1. Classification (GTDB taxonomy): domain Bacteria; phylum Chloroflexota; class Anaerolineae; order Caldilineales; family Caldilineaceae; genus CFX5. Next base: position 14,168 of record JAHDWG010000063.1, on the reverse strand, counting down.
CCAGGCCCCTCGCCTCTTTAGCGACAGCGTGCGCGCCAATATTCTCATGGGGCTGCCCGAGGGGCAGGTGGACCTGGAGGGGGCTATCCACGCCGCGGTGTTGGACGGCGACCTGGCGCGGCTGGAGCAGGGGCTGGAGACGACTGTGGGCCCGCGTGGGGTGAAGCTGTCGGGCGGGCAGATCCAACGTACGGCCGCCGCACGGATGTTTGTGCGCCAGGCCGATCTGCTCGTTTTCGATGACCTCTCCAGCGCGCTTGATATGGAGACCGAGCGGTTGCTCTGGGAGCGGCTCTTTGCGCGCGCCGACCGGCCTACGTGTCTGGTCGTCTCTCACCGCCGCGCCGCCCTGCGCCGGGCCGACCAGATCATCGTGCTCAAGGCAGGCCGGGTGGAGGATGTCGGGACGTTGGATGAACTGCTGGCGCGCAGCGCCGAGATGCGCGCACTCTGGCAACAGGAGGAAGACGCCGCGTAGGGGCGCAAAAAACGTAGGTCATCGACTCCGGCGTGACGAGGTGAAGTCACTCCGGAATCGATGACCTACGAAGAGCATACGCTCCGTCTTTCGCTGTCAGCAGCGGGTTTTAACCCTGTTGATAAAGTGAAATGCCAATTGCATGGGTTCAACGTGGCTCTGTCCGCTCGGCATGGTCCCTCCTCGGTGCGCGCAAATCTTGGGCCGCCAGATGCGACCCAAACCCTGCCACTTGCATGCTCATGCATGTTCGCACTGACAAGCATGGGTGCGTGTGGGCTGCCTATATGACCTCCAGCGTATCCCGATCCGGCAGGGCGGGGAAGGGGGCGGTGGGCAGGCGCTGATACCAATAGGCCACCGACGCGATATCATCCTGTAGGGGCAGGTAGCGGCGGCCACTGCGCCAGCCCAACGCCTGGATGGTGACGCGCAAGTCCTGCTGGAAGCGGATCGGGTCGGTGATGTGCCAACGGTACAGGCCAAAGCGTTGTTGCGAACGATAGACCCCATCGGGCCTGATCACCTGGTGTAGCCCGGCATAGGCGGTGGAAAACTCCTCGTATTGGCGCGTCTCTTTGTTCTCGAAGTTGTACGACCCGCAGAAGTAGTCTTCGGTGCCCGTGCCGCAGATGGTAGGCCACTCGCCGTCGCCGTCCATAAAGAACTTGATCTCGCCCTCGCCCCACCAGCCGCTGTTGTTGACGCCCCACGCCATGTAAACGCCTACATAGTGTCCCTGGCCCTGCACACCATCGAGAATCGTGTAGTCTTCCTTGTAGGGAAGCGGGTTGGCGCGGCGGAACTGGGCATGGAAGTAGGCGGCGTCCTCGGGCACATCCGTGAGCGTGTAGTTGATCTGGTAATAGAGGCGCATCTCCTCATCGGCGATGTTGGTCATGGTGATGCGGGCGCGCTTGCGGAAGGGCATCTCCCAGTAGCAGTTGAAGGCGCTGCCAGGGTTGACACAGACGGCCAGTGAATTAAGTGGTGCATACTTGCCCCATCCCATGCCAAAGAAATCCCCTACGGGGCATTCCACCGAGGGATGCTCCTGATCATCCCAATAGATGCGCAGGATGCTGTAGCGCCAGTTGCCGGTGGGCGTCATCCAGATCTGCTGGATCGCGCCCGAACCTTCGATGTCGGCCAGGGTGAAGGTTTCACCCGGGTGGATGATGATCGAGGGTGAGATCTTCCAGCCGACGCCCAGGTCGCGGGCGCAGTCGGCGCCGGTGCCTTCAGTCGCCATTCCCCCTTTGCCCTTTTCGCCGGTAAAGTTTTCAGGGCTAATGGAGCGGGTCTGTGCATTGGAGAGCAACGCCAGATTGCCCATGTTCATATTCAGGCCATTGAACTGCGCCATGATGGTTCCCTTCTTGAGTCACGGATGGTTGGCGCTCACCAGCCAAGCGCGCGCAAATCGCGCGCATTGCCCAAATGAGCCGATGGTTGAAAGTGGAGCGCCATCTATGGTACCCAGATTGTCGATGCCTGTCAACCGGTGAACGCAGGGCGCCGGGGCAATCGTGTATGTACGAGACGCATGCGTGGCCATTAGGGACGTCACGCCGGAGGCGATGACCTACGTCACGTGGAAGCAAGCAAGTCTGTGCTATGAGGTGACAGTCACTTCTGAAAGTGACTGTCACCTTGTAAATGGTGTGGGCAATCGTAGCTGGCGCCAAGTATAAGACTGGTCCCATGACTAGGGTTTGGCCTCTGCTCCTGGCGGGTATACGCGCGGAGATTCAGTGATAGGCTTAAGCAAGCAGAGGTGTTTGTTGCCACGGAACAGGACGTGCATGGTGTACACAAGACAGATACGAAAGGAAACCATCCATGTTTACGCAGAATGAAACGATGGTCGACCGCATTATTCGAGTTGTCGTCGGCGCGCTTCTCATCTATGCCTGGTACGCCATGCTGGCGCCCGGCATCATGGCAATCGCGGCGCTTATCATCGGCATTGTGCTCGTAATCACCGGGTTAGTCGGCTGGTGCCCGCTCTATTCACTGTTCGGGATTGGCGCTCGACAATCTACACCCTAGCTGTGTTGACAGATCAAGTTAAGTCGAACGGTTCATGGGGTAGGTGCGTTCTTTTTGCGCCGATGGTATCAAGCCAATGTTTGGAGGCTTTTCGTTCTGATGGAACCCTTTGGCCGGGTTCATCATACGTGCGCCCACCTGATTGTGGGCAAAGCCTCTGCGCCATGACATGAGGGGCGGGAGGTGTAGGCCTTGTACCTTGCTCCATGCCATTACCTCCCGCCCGCTCTATCGAGTGAATATTTTTCGCCCCTGCCCTAATTCATCGTAACGGGAAGAAAGACGCGATAGGCAGCGTCACCGGGCTGGTCGGGATCATCGGGGCCGTCCGGGTTGCCCGGCTGATCGGGTTTATCGGGCACATCCGGCTGGTCGGGAATGGGCATATCGCCCACCTGCACCATGATTGACGCCGATGCATAGCCGGCCAGGGCGGTGATCATGGCGCGCCCCGGTCTGTTGCCGGCGCGCAAGGTGGCGGTGACGAGGCCATTGGCGTCGCTCAGGGCGCTGGCCGGCGTGATCTCACCCAGCGAGCCAAAGAGCGAGACCAGCGCACCCGCAACCGGCTGCCCCGCCCCATCGCGCAGGGCAAAGGTGACGTTACGCTGCTCACCGAGTTCCAGCTTGGGCACATCATCGGTTGCCGTGAGCATCTGCCCCAGGGCGCTGCTGCTAGGCTTGATGATCTGCACGAAGGCCTGCCTCGCCAACTCGTTGACCGTAGCCCTGATGGTCGCCTGGCCCGCGGCTGAACCGGCGGTGAACGTGACGGTCGCCGCGCCGTCGCCATCGGTGGTTACGCTGGCCGGGGTGAGGCTCCCTCTTTCGCCCGTGAACAAGACGGTCACGCCTGGCACAGCCCGGCCAATGGCGTCACGCACGCGCACATGGACGGGGCTTGCGCCTTCGCCGGCAGTCAATACCAGCGTGTCTACCGTGAGCAGCACCAGCGCGGGCGGGCCTGCCTGGGCAAACTCGGCATCAGCCGACGCACCGAGCACAGCGACCCGCGCCACAGCGGCGGATTTCGGCTCTATCATGGGCGACTCGGCCAGGCCCGCCCCTTGCGCGGCGGCAAAACCGTTGCCGACCAGCGGCAGATAGAGCGCAGCCGGCTGCTTGCTCCCAGGATCGCCCGTCGTGGTTGGGGTTGCGGTGGGCGGTGTCCCGGTGACGGTCGCCGTTGGCGTGGCCGTCGGCGGCTCGCCGGTAGCCGCGCCGGTTGCCGTCGAGGTCGCAGTTGGTGTAGCGGTGGGCGGTGTGCCTGTCACCGTCGCTGTCGCCGTCTGGGTTGGCGTCGGGGTCGGGAAGTCGGGCGCCTCGATGAGCTTGTTTGAGCCATCGGGCCGCGCGAGAAGAAAGCTTCCCTTCACCAACAGCGGTTGCGGGGTAAAGCCGGTTATTGTCTCAGTGTACTCCCCGCGCAGTATGTTGCCCTCATCGGCGACGACGCCCACGAGCACAAACTTGCGCTGCACTGTGCGCCCGGAAACCACGCCCGTAAAGCTCTCCGATTCGATGCGGACCGTCGGCGTGACGCCAGCACTGGCCGTAACCTGACCCATAACAGTGGGCCCACCCAAAAAGACTTGCGTCTTGGCTGCGTTGACCTTGCCAGCCAGGGCGTCGCCACTGGCGGTCAGGTCGATGACCAGGTCGAGCGCGCCCAGCGGCGCCGGTTCGGCGATGGTGACGCTGCCGGCGTAGGTGCCGGCGATGGTCTGCCCTGCGGCTGTCTGCGGCTGCGTGAGGGCATGGTTGCCTGAGGCCGCTGCTGCGAGCCGCGCGCCCATCAGCGCCGTCAACGCCAGCGCACAGAGCAGAAAGATGACACTCTTTATGTTGTTCGTTTGCATAATGAACACCCCTCGATAAAGCCGCCGCTGGATTGGACGGCAGCATGATACACCCTTCTGACCAAATCCGGCCTGGTATGCAGACCAGGCAAGGCGCGGCACGGACACAATTCATCCTGGTAACGACCCTTTCATTTCAGTATGCAACGCAGCCCGTGCAACGCCCGCCTATTTCGACTTCTTGGGCTTCTCTGGCTCAGGCGGCGGCGCAACACCGCCGGCGCCGGCCCGGCGCCACAGATGTTGCATCCAGTCCACACCGCTCCGCTCGGAGGCCTTGATCGCCTCATTGCGCAGCGTCTTCATGGACTTGGTCACCGGCTTTTTCGGGCCACCGAAGTCGGGCCAGTTGGGGTGATACTCGAAATGCACCGAATCGTTGTGCGGTCCGCCCCATGTAAAGCTCTCTTGGCCCAACTCCTTGTTCAGCTTCTTGTACTCGCCATACCAGCCCTTGTGGCCCGATTTTTCGTTGATAAAGGCGCCTTTCTCGTCGTACAAATAGACATCCATCGCCAACCCATAGTTGTGCAGCGAATGCCAGGCGTCAGCCGCCTTGGCGCCCGCGCCATTCTTGTTGGCCTCAGCCCGCTTCGCCGACTCTTCCGGCTCGCGGTGCGCCTCATGGACACGTGGGCGCAGACCGGCCTTGACCGCAGCCTCCAGGCCGCGGCGGGCCGCCGCCACAAACTCCTGATTCAGGCGCGGGTCATTCAAATGTCCCTTGGGGTCATAGTCCCAACTCTTCTGTTCCGCCTGCGCCTGTGTCTTATCGTCCGACTCGTAGCCATCGGGGTCCACATAGCGCAGTGGGTTGTTGAGCGCATAGGCATAGAGATTGAGCGCCTGCGGCGTTTCCACCCCCCGGCCCGGTTGCTCCGCGTAGAGCGGGTCGACGCTGATGAAGCGCCCGATTAGCGGGTCATAGTAGCGCGCGCCGTGGTAATAGAGACCGGTGGCGTCCAGCTCTTTGTCGGTGAACTGGTAGGGAACCCGGTCGGCGCCCATCTCGTAGCGGGTCAGGCCGAACGGGTAGTAGGCCATTTCCGCCACCAGATGGCCCCCCTCGTCGAGCAGAAGGCTGGCGCTGCCAAGATGGTCGCTCACGTACCAGCGCCGCTCGCGCGTGGTGGGCGGGGTAGCGTCCCGGGGGGGATCGGCAAAACCCGTGAGCAGGCGGGCAGGCGCAAAGGGCTGGCTGATCTGGGCAATGCGCTGCGTATTGTCAAAGACAAAGAAGAGCAACTCATCGCCGCGCACCTCCACATTGGGGCCGGCGTAGAGCGTCGTGGTAACCATATCACCCTCGCGCACCGTCTGTTTGACCCGTTCGCCGTCGGCGTCGTAGACAAAGCTGGCCGAGAGGGCGCTATCCTCCACCGCGATCAGATGGTTGCGCGCATTCCACGTATAGACGGTATCGCCCTTGCGCGCGAGGTTGCCGTTGGCGTCGTAATCGTAGCGCTGGCCGCCGGCGAAGGTGAGCGCATGGGGGCCGGCGCCGTTCTCACCATAGCGCAACTCGCCCAGATTGAGGGCCGGCTCGGGCGCGGTGCTGCGCTTTTGGACGAGGTTGCCTATGCGGTCATAGCCGTAGTCGATCTGCCCGTAGGCGCCGGCGGCGCGGGTCAGGCGATAGAGGCTGTCGTAGGTGAACTGCTGGCTCTGGTCATTGAGCGCCGACCGCTGCGCCCGCCCATCGACGATGGCGACCACATTGTTGGCGCCGTCAAAGCTGTAGCTGAGGTCCTGAAGGATCGTCTGCGCCCGGAAGGTCTGCAAGTGCGCAAGCCGCTGCCGTGCGTCATAGGTGTAACGAGTGGCGGCGCCATTGGCATAGTTTATTGTCTGACGTTGGCCGGTCGCGACATAGTCGATTTGGTCAACGAAGCCAGTGATGCGCGCCAGCAGCCCGCGCTCGTTATATTCATAGCCAACCGTCGAGCCATCGGGGTAGGTGACTTCGACCAACCGATCGGCGGCGTCATAGGCGGTGCGCGTCACAAAGGTGTAGCCCTCGGCGGCGAAGCGGCGGATATTGCCGATCACATTGCCGCGCGCATCATACGAGAAATGAACCGTCCCGGCCTGATCCTCCACATAGGCCAACTGACCCATGGTATTCGCAGCGTCGGGGTGGAGCGGCGAGAGATCGCCATCGTAATGATAGCGTGCGGCCACCACATCGGCGCGGCCATCGTTGTACTTCCAGCGCTCCGCCAGGGGCCGATTGGCGGCGTCGTACGTCAGTTCCACAACCTGACCTTTGGCGTCGCGAATGCGGATCAAGTTGTCGTTGTCGTCGTACTCATAGAGCGTCTCGCCCCGGTCGGGGTCGATCATGCGCAATTTGCGCGACAGGGCGTCATAGGTCATCTGCTTGACATTGCCTTGTCCATCGACGATCTGGGTGATGTTGCCGAGCGGGTCGTAGACATAGCGCGTCAGAAAGTGCTCGGGCGCAGCCGACGTATCTCCGTTGCCCCGATAGGTCTCTTGGGTCGAGATCAGCCGCTGCCGCCCATCGTAAGTGAAGATCGTGGGTGTGCCGGCATGGGTCGAATCGGCGCGGGTGTCTTCTTCGTCGAAGTGCAGTTGCGCGAGCGGCTGGTAGCGCACTTCTGAATAACTGCCATCGGGGTTGACCGTGCGAATCACGCGGCCCATGGGGTCATAGTGCGAGACCGTATGCGGCAGCGAGGGATCGGGCGGCGCATAGGCAAAGCTATCCGCAAAGTAGGGCTGGAACTCATCGCCCACCCCTTGCCGGGCATTGAAGCGCACCGCCTCGCCCACGATGACCTGCCCGCCTTCGGCCTCGCTGCGCACCTGTAGTTTGCGCCCCAGCCCGTCATAGTAGGTCACAGTTGTGATGACATCGTCGCTGCCGGAGCGCTCTCGTTGCCGGGCGGTGATCGAACTGCGCGGGCTGCCGATCTGGTAGCTGAACTCCTGGGTCGGCTTATCCAGCGTGTCTCCAGGGCGGACGATGCGGGCGATGCGCCCAAACGTGTCATAGACAAAGGTATGGGTGTGCCCGTTGTAATCGGTGGCCGTCGTCACTTGGCCCAAGCCGTGGTCATACGAGGCCGCGTACGAAAGCGCGCCCTTACCGTCGCCAAAGTGGAGGCGCTCGACCACTGGAAAAGTGTTGGTCAGCATGTCGTATTCCACCGTTGTCAGATTGCCGTTGCCATCCATCATGCCGATCACGTTGCCATACTGGTTGTAGGCCCGGCGCGTGGTTGCCACAAAGCGCGCCCCGGCGACGTTTGGTCCCAGGCTGGCCTCCTGACGGGTCAGGGCGCCACGGGTGAGTTGGCCTAGCGGCAGGCCAACGTATGGCTCGCCGTCATAGTACATGCGCACCTCGCTGACGAAGTTGCCGTTGGCGTCGGTCTGGACAATGCGCATAGGGCGGTTGAAGATGTACCGCTCGTGGTTGTAGTTGTACTCGATGGTCTTGAGCAGCTCATCGTTGCCGCAGGTCAGATCCAGATTGCCGTCGGACCCGCAGACCATGCCATAGTTGAACTCCTTGGTCACGTTGCCATGGTCGTCCTGCTCGAAGGTCTGGCGCAGGCGCACCGGTGTGGCTTGCTCTTCATGGACATAGCTATCGGTCTGGCTGACGTAGGCATAGGCAATGGGCTGGCCGGTTGCGGTCTGCTCTGCCGGCGCCACCACCCGGGTCGTGATCTGGTTCACCGTGCGCTGGTAGCAGCCGGTGAAATCACCGCTGCATTGGCCACCCTCGGCCAGCACTTCAGCTTCCAGCAACATCCCCTTGCGGCTCTCATCGATCATGCCCACATCGTAGACCTGCCGCGTCACGGTGGTGGCGGCGGTCTCGTCGCCGCGCTTGATCTCCTCGCTGCGCACAAAGCCGCGGAACTCCTTTTGCACGCCGTCGTAGTAGCCATCGCGGTAGTGGTAATCAATGATGTAATTTTCGCCACTGTTGGCGTCGCGCACCGTCACCTGTCGCACCACCTGCACCGGAAAGGGCAAGTTGACCTGCCAGGGCCTGCCCGCATCCCAGTCGGCAACGTAATCCTCGATCGAGGATTTGTAGTCGATGAGGATCGTGCGGCCGAGGCCATTGTCCACACTGGCGAGCAAGAAAGGCTGCGGGCCGGTTGAGAAGTCCACATATTGAATGCCCGCTTCACTGCTGTAGACCAGCTCCGTCGCGCCATCGCCGTCAATGTCGGCCAGCCGCACGGCAGTCGTTTGCCCATCATAGGGGGGCGTATCGGTAAGGATGATGGGGTTGGTAAAGCTCCCATTGCCCAGGCTCAGCCAGTACTGCACGACGCGGTTGCCCGGCAGCACCAGATCGACCAGTCCATCGTTGTTCAAGTCGCCCAGTAACATCTGCACGGCCTGCTGCCCAACCCCCGTCGGCGGGTTGAAGGCCACTTCACCCTCGTCGTAGCTGCCGTTGCCGTTGTGTGGCCAATAGACCACCTGTCCATCGCGCACATAGATCAGATCCTGCATGCGGTCACCGGTGATGTCGCCCACACGGATGTTGGGGTCGCTAAAGCGGTCGCTGCCGCCCACCCCTGGCGCCGCCACGTCAAAATCTGCCGTCTGGCTCCAGGCGCCATCGCGGGCGAGCCAGATCTTCATGCGCCCTCCGGTGGTCAGCACTACGTCGATGCGGTGGTCGTTGTTGACATCGATCAGCTGCACATCGGGGTCATTGAGGTCGAACGCCGGCGATGGGCCAAAGTCCACCCGGCTTTCGCTTGTCCACTCGCCTTCGGCTGTGCTGGCGTAGTAGTAGAAGGGTGCGCCGGCTGTGGCCCCCGCCTTGACCAGCAGATCGACGCGGCCGTCGCCATTCATGTCGGCCATGCGCACGTTGGGGTTCGAGATGCGCTCAGCCGGCGAATTGGCCGGTATCACCGGCTCCGCCTGCCAGCGCCCGTGGCCCCGGTTGAGATAGAAGCGATGGCCACCGCTTGCCGGCGTGTAGACAATGTCGGGCAGGCCGTCGGCGTTGATGTCCACCAGGTCGACGTCGGGGTTGGTCAGCGCTACGGGTGGGGCATTCTGCATAGTGACCACCCGGTGAGCGTTGGCGTCGAACTGGGTATAGGTGAAGGTGTGGGGGGGCAGCTTGCTCGCGCCGTCGTCACCCACCTGTTCCACCTTGATCAGGAGCGAATAGTTGCCCGTAGATCGCTCAGGCTCGTAGGTGAATTGGTAGGCGCGCACCAGCTTGCCCAGCGCCCACATCTGGATGTCGGCGCCGCGCAACCCCATGCGGATGGCGGCGCCGCTGCGCCGGTCGGTGTAAGTGTCGGGCCGCGGCTCGTAGTTGAAGACCACAGCGTTGTAGACTTCGCCACCTGCCGGGTTCTGCCCAAAGTTGTAACGGATCTCTTTGAGATAAGCATAGCCGCCATCGTGGAGATAGTGAAAGCGCAGCTCGTTGCCGTAGGTATCGACCATACGCTCTAACTCCCAGCGAAAGATCCCCTGCTCGTTGGTGACCTGCGCCTGGCCTGTCTCGCCAAAAACGTAATGGATACCGTCGGGCGTGTGCGCTTCCCAGCCGCTGCCGTCACTCCCTGCGGCGAGCCGGCGGAAGCGCATAAAACTGCTTTCATTCTCAAAGCGATAGCTCCCATCACTCAGCGCGACGAGTTTCTCGCCGTTGCTGTAGATGAACTGGTCTTCGCCATCGTTGTGGCAAGGTTCGGCGTTGCCGCACACTGCCTCACGGTAAGTGGGCAACCCATCATCGGTGCGGCGCTGGATCGAGGGGACGCTCAGCTTCCACCCCATGCCCCACGGGCCATTGGCATTGCCGCCATCGTAGTTGAGCGAAACTTCCGGCTGAAAACCGACCCGGCCCGGCGCCGCGGTAAACCTAACCGGGTAGCTCGATGTGCCGGTGCTCAAATTCGGTTCAAAGCTCTCGCCCAACCCTTCCAGCGACCCTGGCCCCGATGGCAGCGAGATCACTTGTGGGGTGACGCCCGACTTGTCCTGGGCGAAGGCTATGGTGGGGATGAGCAAGGTGATGAGCAAGGTCAACAAGAGGGCGGGGTAACGAAAGGAACGAGCCGCCCCTTGCCGGTCTGGTATGGTTGATTTGACAGGTATTGAACTCTGTGTCTTCATTTGAAGCATCTCCGATTTGTTTTGTAACGATCCGCTGTCAACGGATTTTGGGAGCGGATTGAACGGACCTGGATGACCAAATCCGTTCCACCTGAGCAAGTTGGGGAACGGATTATGGGCGGAAGCATCCGTTCAATCCGTTCTCAGAATCCGCTGACAGCATCACTCCCCAAACTCCGCCTGTAACTGGGCCGCATCCACCTTGGCGGCCTGCGCCCGGTTGGCCAGGGCGATGCCAGTGGTGTCCAACTGAATTTCGATGTCCTCCAACTGGCTCAGGTCGAGCGAAGCGTTGAAGGGCGAGCGCAGGTCGATGCGAATGGACCAGTTGGAAGCCGCCACGCTGCGATTGAAGAGGGCGCTGGTGGGCGCGCCCCGGCCATTGCCGTTGACGCTGGCCAGGATGGTGGCCGTGGCCGACCGGCTCTCGAAACCCGGCGGCGTCACATAGCCCGCCAGTTTGGCGTTTTCGGGCACATACTGCACGATGTTCCCGTTGACGGTTCGGTAGGCGGCGTGGCCGCTGTGGGTCAGTTGCACCTCGGGCGTGCCGATCTCGCCAAACTGGCGGGTGAGCAGATTGATGGACACTCCCTGCGTGTTGGGCACGTCGCCCGGCAGCCCCACGCCGGCGATGCGATTGTTCCAGATATTGGGCGAAAAGATATTGTTGTCCACCAACGAGGTCGTGAACGGGATCTCGATGGCGATCACCTGGCCAGTATTGGTGTCGGTGACCACGTTGCGTTGGATCACAGCCTGGAAGCCGTCGAGTCGCTGCCGCGCCCGCTCGGCGCCAGAGAGCGCGCCGGTGGGGTCGAGGTTCTCGTCGGAGAGGCCGAGCAGGTCTTTGGCCAGCGAGATGCGGTAGGGGTAGCGGTTGCGCCCACCCGGCGAGCCGATGGCGGTGCGGAAGGCCTCCAGCCCGTTCATGAAGTTGTCCACATCGTCGGCGGTACGCGCCTTAAAGATGTCGCCCAGCTTGGGGAAGCGCACCAGATATTCGTATTCCAGCGCCTTGGCCGTCAGGTAGGCAAACTGGGCCGCCACACCGATGCTGCGCGCCGCCTCCACCGTGGACTGGTCGCGCAGGATGCGGTAGGCCGGGTTGTTCAGATAACTGTCCAACTGGTTGGCCTGCGCCTGCAAACGGAGGTCCCTCCAGTGGTTATATTGGTTGACCAGGTCGTTGTGCTCAGCGGAGAGGCGGTTTATTTCGGCGTATTGGATTTCCTCTTGGATCACCAATTCGGAAAGCTGGAGCGCTATGGTACGGATGGTCGCGGCGCTGTTGGCGCCTTGAATCTCCGCCTCAGTGATGGCCTGCTGCACCGCCTGGCTGCTGTTCAACCGGGCCAGTTCGATCTGGTCGGGGTCCCAGACGGTTGTGGTGGAAGATGTGTTCGTGCTTGAATATCGATACCCTGCTGTGCCGATCAGATCCAACCGCCCGCCCCACTCCCAGGGCTTGATGCTCCACGACGCTGTCGCACGGGCCTCGACGCCGGCATATTTGTCTTCGGTTGTCGTCTCAACCACCATCTCGGTCGTGCGCACGGCGTTGATGAGCCCCCGCGCCATCTCGGTTGCGGCAATCCTGTCCCCGTTCTTCAACGCCAGTTGAATCACTCTGCCGGCGCGCGCCTGCTCGATTTCGATCTGTCTCTGGACATTACGCTGCTGCTGCTTGACCTGGCGCAAGCGCGCCGATGCGGCCACCATATTGAGATAGTTCTGCCGCATCAGGCCGCCTTCGCCGTCGCAGGTGGTATAGTCATCCTGGCTGGGGCCACAGATCTCCAGCAGGCGGGTGTCGTACGTCAGACGCAGATTTTGCAGCTCCTGGTTGAGCGCGGTGCGGTTGTAGTCGAACTCACGCTGGGCGTTGGCCGCCGTGTTTTCGTCTTCGGTGGCGTCGCGCAGAAAGTCGTTGCGGACCAGCGTGCGCAGTTCGTCGTAAGTCTGAAGCGGCACATAGCGATCCACAAAGCCAAAGGGGTTAATGCCGTCGTGGATCGCCTGGGCGCGGGCGCGCAGCCGCTCGAGGTTGGTCATGATTTCCCAACCGCCGTTCTCAGCAAAGCTGGCATTCTGCTTGGCGGCGCTGGTGGCCAGCGCCATGGCCTGGACATATTGGTTGGCAAATGCTTCGCCGTAGAGGTCGAGGGCGCGGCCATCCTGCCCCAATTGGCGATAGCGGTCGGCAAGTTCGCCGATGGTGGCGACCATGCGCTCGCTGGCGATGCCAAAGAGGTCGAACTCGCGGGCCCCAAAAAAGTCGCCGATAAAACCACCATTCGGCCCCCCAAAGTCGGTATTGAAGGCATGAGCCAGCACACCGACGGCCAACTCAAACTGTTGTAGCGCCTGTTTGAACTGGTTGATCTCCTCGTTGATGATCTGGTCGGCGCGCGGGTCGTTGCCACTAAAACGGTAATCCAGCGCATCGACCAGAAATTCGTTGCCAAAGATCAGATGGATGTTGGCGATCTCACGCGTGGCAGTGAGCACGCCGGCCCGCCCCACCTCGCGCACGGGTGTCGGTTGTCCGTTGGCCTGGATGCGCACGCTGGCCGGTTCGGCCAGGGCCAGAAAGCCAAAGAAGGCGCGCGCCCGCACCAGTTGGGCGCGAATCTGTTCCGAACTCTGTGGCCAACTCGACGAGTCATCGCCGGGACAAAAGCCGCGCTCGTCGATGGCGTCGTAATCGCTGCAAAAGCCGTAGAAAAGCTTGCCCTGGTTGAAATCCTGATAGTTGAGCCTGCACTCCTCGGGCGTGCGACAGGCGGGTGGCAGTTGCAACTTGCTAGTTCGAAAACCCACGCCGGTGTCAAGCAACATTTTCGCCTGGTCATAAACCTTCTGATAATCCTGGTCGGCCAGCCCGGCCGGGGCGAAGATGGCGGGCGCAACCCGCACATCCCCAGCGGCCAGCGAACCGCCAATGGGGCTGATGCTGGCGGGGATGAGCGTCTCGCCGCCCGGATTGGTCATCTTGCCGTCGGATGCGCTCTGGGCATAGACCCGCCCCGGCCCCGGAAGCACGGTCGCAAGGACCAGCGCATAGGCCAGTAGGCATAAGACAATTCGGTAGTTCATTGGTTTCACCTATCTTTCAATGAGCCGATGAGACCGCTTACGGGTTGTTCAGGTTGCGATTGCCGGTGTACGAAGCAATTTCAGTGCGGAAGCAGAGAACGTCTATATCCGGGTTTTCGTGCGTATTGTGGCTCGGAAAGACGACACGGTACCACCAGGTGTTGGTGGTGGGGTTAACATAGGTCCAGAACATATTGGTTTGCGCGTTGTTCTCGAGGATGTCGTAGTGCGCTGCCCACCCAGTGATCACACAGTGATAGTCGGTAGCGGAGATCCCTGTGTCCTTGTTGGCGTCGTTGCCGATGTTCTCAAAACGCCGGATGCGCACCATTGGCTGGCCTTTGACCCTCATGTCGCCATTGACATCGAGTCTGGCCGCCGGGGTAGTCGTCCCAATGCCAACGCGGCCAGTCGTTCCACCCATCGAAACATTGCGATTGGTGTTGGTGTTGATGAGCAACGTTTGGGCGTTCGAGTCGATCTCATCGCCGTCCATAAAGAGTGTGGCGGGGCCGCTCTGGATCTTCACCGCCGCGTTGACT
>JAHDWG010000062.1 GCA_023384495.1 Caldilineaceae bacterium | reverse complement strand
TGACCGGTCTGACCGTGGGGTTGGAGGTCGAGGCGCTGATCTACGAGTCGCTCACCCGTGTTGACCCAGAGGGCAACCACGTGCCGATGCTGGCCGCCGAGGTGCCGACGCTGGAGAATGGCGGCGTTAGCGAAGATCTGCTCACCTACACCTACCAGTTGCGTGACGATGTCACCTGGCACGATGGCGCGCCTTTCACCGCCGCCGATGTGGTCTTCACCTACGAGGCGATTGCCAACCCCGAAGTCAACGCCCGTTCGCGCATTGGCTTCGAGCTGATCGAATCAGTTGAGTCCGTGGACGACCACACAGTGACCTTCCGCCTCAACCAGCCCAGCGGCGTCTTTTTAGAAACATGGGGCTATCGCGGCATTCTACCGGCCCATATCTTCCAAAACGAGGATATGAACACGAGTGAGCACAACCGCGCCCCGACGGTGGGCACCGGGCCCTATCGGTTTGTGGAGTGGGTATCGGGCGACCGCATCGTGGTCGAGCGCAACGAGGATTACTACCGTCAGGGAGGCTAGATTGATCGCATCGAATACCGCATCGGTCCCAGTTCGGACACGCTGCTCACCATGCTGGAGACGGGTGAGATCGACATGCGTTTTGCCGTCATCGCCGAGCAGGCGCCCATCGTCCAGGGGCTGGCGGATTATACGCTCCACGCCACACCGGCCCATGCCTACTTCCACTTTACCATCAACAACGCCGACCCCGTCCTGGGCGACCGGCGGGTGCGCCAGGCGCTGACGCATGGGTTGAACAAGCAGTTGATCACCGAAACCGTCCTGCAGGATCTGGTCCAGCCACACGGGTCGCCGGTGGCCCAGCCCAGTTGGGTCTATGTGGACCATAACAGCCGCTATCCCTTTGACCCCGACCAGGCGCGCGCGTTGCTCGAAGAGGCCGGCTGGCAGGAGGGCAGCGACGGCATCCGCACCAGGGAGGGCGAACGGCTGGTGTTGGAGCTGCTCAACATCGCCGGCGACAGCGAACGCTTGCAGATCGTCCAACTGGCCCAGGCCATGTGGCGCGAGATCGGCGCTGAGGTCAACATCAGCCAGGTCGATGCGGCCACCTTTGTCGCCGCCATGACCGAGCAGAATTACCAGTTTGCCTATGGCTTCTGGGGCTTCTCGGTGGACCCCAGCGGCTACAACGAGCGTTGGCTCAGCACCAGCCCCGGCCACTGGCTCAACTACGACAACCCAGAGGTCGATCAGCTGCTGCTCGACGCGCTTGCGATCCTGGATCGCGACGAGCGCCGGGCGCTCTACGAACGCTTCCAGGAGATTGTTGTGGAAGACGCCACCAATATTTGGGTCTATAACCGCGTCTTCTTCGACGCCGTCAAACAGCGGGTGCATGGCTTTGTGCCCAATACCTCCAATTCGACCAACATGTGGAACGCCCACGAGTGGTGGGTTGAAGGGTAGCCGGTGGCGCTCTACATTGTACGACGTCTGTTGGGGGCCATCCCGCTATTGTTGGGCATCTCGGTGATCATCTTCATCCTGATCCACCTGCCACCGGGCGGGCCGGCTGACATCTACGCTGGCTCGCCCACCGCCAGCGCGGCCGACCTGGCGCGCATCCAGGAGAACCTGGGGCTGAACGACCCCCTGCCTGTGCAATATCTCAAGTGGCTCGGCGGCATGTTGACCGGCAACTGGGGCAATTCGTACCGCGATGGCCGGCCGGTGACGCAGACCATCTTGGAGCGGCTACCGGCCACGCTCGAACTGATGGTTGCCTCGCTGGTCATCGCGCTGGTGCTGGCGATCCCGATTGGCATCTACACCGCCACCCGCGCCCAACGCTTACCGCGCTATGTCCTGAATGTGTTGACCATGTTGGGCATCTCACTGCCGACCTTTTGGACCGGCCTCATGGTCATCCTCATCTTTGCCGGGCGCCTGGGGTGGATCCCCACAGGCGGGCGTTCGCGTTCGGGCGATCTGCTCGACGTGCTGCATCATCTGATTGCGCCGGCGCTGGTGCTGGCCTTTGTCAGCATGGCCGGCTTTGCCCGCTACATCCATTCGAGCATGATCGAGGTGATGCAGGAAGACTATATTCGCACAGCCCGGGCCAAAGGGCTGAACCCACGTACGGTGCTCCTGCGCCATGCCTTTCGCAACGCCGCCATCCCGGTGATCACGCTGCTGGGGCTGGAGGCGCCGCGGCTCTTTTCAGGGGCGCTGGTCACCGAGGTCGTCTTCTCGTGGCCGGGGATTGGGCGGTTGATCACCGAGTCGATCCTGGGGCGCAACTATCCGGTGCTCATGGGCGCTTTTATGCTCTCGGCGGTGCTGGTCGTGGTCGGCAACCTGGTGGCGGATGTCTGTTATGGGCTGGTCAATCCCCAGATCCGGTACGATGAATAACCGCCATGTCGTCACAAACCCAGCGTATCCCAGGGCCAACCCTTGAACTGAACCCACCGCAGCGCGAGAACCGCACGCTAGAATCGCAGGTGTGGCGGCGTTTCCGGCGCAACCCGCTGGCGATGTTTGGCGCGGCGGTGCTGGCGTTGTTGTCCCTCTCGGCTCTCTTTGCTCCGCTGATCGCGCCTTATGACCCCAATGCGGTGAACCCATACATCGCGTTGCAGCCGCCCAACGCCGAACACTGGCTGGGCACCGACGACCTGGGGCGCGATGTCTTGAGCCGGCTCCTTTTTGCCGGGCGCGTCTCGCTGCTGGTGGGGATGAGCGCGGCGGCGGTGGCCGTGGTCATCGGCGCCTTTTTGGGGGCATTGGCGGGGTACTATGGCAGGATGGTCGATACGTTGATTTCGCGCCTGGTCGACATGATGCTGGCGCTGCCGATCCTGCCGCTGACGCTGGTGCTGGGCGCGTTTATCCAGATCACACCGTTCCGGCTGGCGCTCATCCTGGCCGCGGTCTCATGGATGGGTGTGGCGCGCCTGGTGCGCGGCGAGTTTTTAGAGCTGCGCACCGCCCAGTTTACCGAAGCGGCGCGCAGCGTGGGGACGCCTAATCTGCGTATCATCTTTGTACACTTGCTGCCCAACGCCATCGCACCGGTGGTGGTGGCGGCGACGCTGCTCGTGGCCTATGCCATCCTCATCGAATCGGCGCTTTCGTTTCTCGGTTTTGGCCTCCAGCCGCCCACGGCCAGTTGGGGGAATATGCTCTTCAACGCCCAGCGCTATCTGCGCAACGCCGCCTGGCTGTCGGTCTTTTCTGGCCTACTGATCACGCTCACCGTCGCCAGCATCAATTTTGTCGGCGATGGGTTGCGCGAGGCGATCGACCCCCGGTTGAAGATGGAGTAACCAAGACGCGCTTCGGGCGCTTTTCACAGACTGACGTCGGTTGACTGGCCGATTCGCTCTGACAGATGGATTGAACCTGTGCGGGGGCCGGCCCGCAGACACTCTGATGACAATGTGGCCTGATAGAGTGTCGCTGCCTCATAGTCTGCTTCCAGAGCAGCGCTGCCTCGGGGCAATCTCTTTGTCGCCATGCAGGCGCCAAGAACCACAGCCACCAACCCCGCTAACGCAATCATCAACACCATGCCTGGGAACATCTTGTCCTCCTATTCCGTTGCTTCGAAACCTATCGATAGCATCACATCGAGCGGTTATAGACAACGTCACTCGATGGTTACAAAATGGTCACAGAAGCGTGGAACGTGGGGCAATCAGTGAGTTTGCGCTTCCGTCATAGCCATCGCGCCGAAGTTCCCATGATGGGGGAGCGATGGGCTGCTCCCCGCCTGGCATGATGAGCGAACAATAAGCACGGGCAGGTCGGTCACTGTCTTTAGCACCTGGCCGATAATGCCATTGAAGAGGATTCTGCCATCCCCATCGGGCAGCGGCGCCCCGAGTACGAGCAGATCGTGCTCACCCTTGCGCAACCGGGCCGTGATCCCATCCACCACTCGTCCAACATGGACGTCAGTCTGTGCCGGTACGCCCAGCAGGTCGAGCGTGCGCACGCCATTGTCGAGAAAGCGTTGCGTACATCCCAACACAGCCGGCAGGGGTGCGCCTTCCGGCAGCACCGTAAAGAGGGTTGCCTCGGCCCCCAGGTGGCGGATCAAACGACCGGCAAAGAGTACGTCTTCCTTGCCCGGCTCGCCTTTGGCGATGCAGATCAGCGCCCGCCTGGGCGTAGCGCAACCCTTCGGTACGAGCAGAAGATGATGGGCGCCGTTTTGAAAAAGCTTTTCCGCCCGCGCAACGCTGTGGGGCTGTCCGGCGCCCACGATCACCAGATCAGATGGCCTGCGTTCGATCTCATCCGCCGCCGCTTCGTCTGGGGAAGCAGTTGTCGCGCTCATATCCAGGCCGGCCAGTGTGCCATCCAACTCTTGCCGGGTCTCTTGCAGATAATGGTGGAGGGCATCTTTGTGGGGCCCATACGCCAGCAACCTAACCTGTGCATGGGCCATGCGCGCCAGTTGTGCGCCCAGTGCAACCACGGCCTGGGCGCCGGTCGAGCAGTCACTGAGGATCAAAAAGCGCAGGCCCGGATGGGTCAGAATATGCACATGGTTTAGCCCTACCCAGACGCTATCACCAGGGCGCAACGGCAGACGCTTCACCTGGCTTTGGTCGCGCGTCGCATCCACCAAAAAGGAACTGCCGCCATAGGCCACCGGCGGCGCGATCGGTCGCACCCCGGGAATGGGCGCCAGCCGCACCCGCAGCCGCTCGACCGCCCCGCCAAAGGTCACCTGCTCCACCTCGCCTCGCCCCAAAGGGGGGCAGCCCAATTCCCTCGGTGACCTCACCAACACGACATCTTCCGGTCGGAAGAGCGCCTGTACGCGCCGGGCGTCATCGAGATAAGGCAAGGAGGGCGCTTCATCCAGGTCAAAATGATACGGGCCAATCTGGACACCGCCGCGGGTCATGTTCCCCACTAACAGATTGGCGGCGCCGAGAAAGGTGGCGACATACTCGGTCTGCGGTCGCTGATAGAGGTCTTGCGGCGTTCCGACTTCAAGGAGCCGGCCAATGCTCATGACGCCCAGGCGATCAGCCACGTCAAAGGCTTCTTCCTGGCTGTGCGTCACCAGGATCGTGGTCACGCCAAGTTCCCGCTGGATAGCGCGCACCATCTGGCGCAGCTCGATCCGCGTCTTGGCATCCAGTGCGCCAAATGGCTCATCGAGTAGCAGCACTTCCGGGCGGATCGCCAGCGCTCGCGCCAGCGCGACTCGCTGCTGCTGAGAGGCGGAAAGCTGGCATGGCCGCCGGTTGCCAAACCCGGCCAGCCCCACCAATTCTAACGCTTCATCACACCGGCGCTGTCGCTCAGCCCTGGCCATCTGGCGCAAACGCAGCCCAAACTCGATGTTCTCGGTCACACTCATCTGCGGAATGAGGGCAAAATCTTGAGAAACCAGGCCGATCTTGCGCTGTGGCGGCGGCGTGTGGGTGATCTCACGACCGTGCAGAAGCACCCGCCCCCGATCCGCACGGGTCAGACCGGCGATCAGGTTGAGCAGCGTCGTCTTGCCGCTGCCGTTGGGGCCCAGCAGCACAAAGAATTCACCGTCGACCAGTTCCAGTGAGACGTTATTGACCACCGGACGGTCACCATACCGTTTGGTCACTTGTTCGAGAATGATGGACATGGGGTTCGAGAATGATTGGCAGTGAGACGATAGACGATGGACGATAGGACGATGGTCTATCGTCTATCGTCTATCGTCCTATCAGCCGATTTCACGGCTCAGATAGGCGCGCGTCAATTCTTGTTGTGGATGCTCGAAGAACTGGTGCGCCGGTGCGTGTTCGACCAGTTCACCCAGCCACATAAAGAGCACATGATCGGCCAGCCGCCGCGCCTGGTCGATGTCATGTGTCACCATGACAATGGTGTAACGCTCCTTGAGACCGGCCAGCAGCTTTTCGATGCCGCGCGCCGAGATGGGGTCGAGCGAGGCGGTCGATTCGTCGCAGAGCAGCACTTCCGGCTCTACGGCCAGGGCGCGGGCGAGGCAGAGCCGTTGTTGCTGACCCACCGATAGCCCCGTGGCCGGCGCCTTGAGCCGGTCGGCGACTTCGTTCCACAGACCCACATCTTCCAACCGCGCCTGCACCAGTGCGGAGAGTTTGCCGTTGACCAGGCCGTGGATACGCGGCCCGTAGGCAACATTGTCGTAGATCGACATAGGCAATGGGAAAGGTTTCTGCGCCAGCAGCCCGATCCGTGTGCGCACCTCAGTGACATCAACGCCGGGGTCATAGATATTGGTTCCGCCAAATATTACCTCGCCAGTCACCCGCACATCCTCGTTGAGGTCGAGCAGCCGGTTGAGGCTCTTGAGCAGCGTCGTCTTGCCACAGCCCGACGGCCCAATGATGGCCGTGATCTGGCGCGCTGGAATCTCAAGCGATATATTTTTTAATCCCTGCGTCTTGCCATACCAGACGTTGAGATTGCGAACGGCGAGTGTTGTCATGGTTTGGTTCCTCTGCTCTATTAGTGGTGCAGAACAGCGCAACACAGAGAGCGCAGAGACTGCACAGAGAACACCGAGAAAAACCCGATGGCTTGTTCCATGGATAAAATTCTCTGTGTTCTCTGCGTATCCTCTGTGTTCTTTGTGTTACTTGCTGTACACTCCTATTTTCAGCGGTAGGAGTGTCCGCAGGTCATGTTGCACATTGATAACAAGTGACAAAAGGCAAATGACAAATGACCCAGTCATCACCCCTCACCGGATTACGTTGCGCCCCAGGCGCGAGGCTGACAGGTGGGCCAGCAGGCTGATGATCAGAATCATGGCCGTGAGCACCAAAGCGGCGGCATAGGCGCGCGCCTGCACCGCGGGGAAGGGCGTGCCCAACTGGAAGAAGATCGCCAGCGGCAGCGACGCCACCGGCCGGAAGAGCGATTCGGGCATGTTGTTGGTATAACCGGCGGTAAAAAGCACCGCGGCGGCGTCGCCGATGCCACGGCCAAAGGCCAGCAGGATGGCAGTCAGTAACCCTGGAACCGTCTGGCGCAAGAGCACGCCGATGACCTCGAACCGGGTCGTGCCCAGGGCAAAGGTCACCTCGCGCAGTTCGCGCGGGGTCAGGCTCAACACCTCGTCAAAGGTGCGCGCCAGGATCGGCAAGACGACCAAGGCCAGAGCGATGATGCCGGCCAGCAGCGACGCCCGCAGCCCCAGATAGATCATGAGCGAAAAACCAAACGCACCGTAGACAATACTGGGGATGCCCCACATGACATCCAGCGAAAGGCGAATCCACTGGGTGGTGCGCGTGTTGCGGGCATAGACGTGCATGTAGAGCACCAACGGCACGGCCAGCGCCAACGCCACCAGCGTTGCGCCCGTGGCCAGCGCCAGCGAGCCGGTGATGGCATTGAGGATGCCACCTCCGCCCCCCAGGTAGAAAGCGCCCGTCGGCGCCTGGGTCAACATCTCCCAACTCAAGGCGCCAATACCCCGCCAGGTAACAGTCAAGAGGATCAGCCCCAACAGCGAAGCTGCGGTGAGCACCGCCAACCACATCAGGCCAGTGAAGAACCGCTCTTCGAGTTTGCGCCAGCTTTTGCGCTTCATCCTTATCTCCCCTTCCCCAGCCGAATGATCACTAGACGAGCCGCCACGTTAAAGACCAACACCACTACCAACAGGATGAGCGCCGCCCCCATCAGCGCCGATTCGTAGAGCGGCACCGACATAATCTCGCCATAGTTGTTGGCGATCAACGCCGGCAGCGGGTAGACCGCATCGAAGATCGAGCGTGGAATCTGCGCCACGTTGCCCGCCACCATCATCACCGCCAGCGTCTCGCCAAAGGCGCGCGAGACGCCCAACACGATCGCCGCAAAGATGCCCGGCAACCCGCCGTGAAAGACCACACACTTGGTTGCCTCCCAGCGGGTGGCCCCCAGCGCCAACGCCGCCTCGCGCTGCGCCTGGGGGATGTTGCGCATCACCTCGTCGGTCACCGAGGCGATAAAGGGAAAGACCATGATCGCCAGCACGATCCCGGCCGCCAACAGCCCATAGCCGCTGGGGTTGGTGCGGCTCAAGAAAGGAACCGTCTGTCCCAGCGTGCTGTTCGCCCACGGGCCGAGATAGTCGCGGGTGATAGAGACGATAAAAAGCACACCCCACAACCCGTAGACTACCGACGGGATGCCGGCCAGCAGATCCAACAGCGGCTTGACAAAGGCTCGCAGCCGCGACGACGTATACTCGGCCAGGAAGATGCCGCTGAGCACTGCCGGTGCGACCACAAGAATGACCGCTAACAGCGTTACAGCAACGCTGCCCACAATGAAGTTGGCGTAGCCGAACTGTCCCCGATGGGGGGCCCAGGTCTGTGAAGTGAGCAGCTCTCCCAGCGAATAGACCCCCAAAATCGGCCACACCCTCGTCCACAACGTTACCGCAACCACCACGACCAAAAGTGAGGTGACCAGCGCCAGCAGGCCAAAGAGATGGCTGGCCGCCCAATCCTTTGCCTGCCGCCACAGGCTCGAACGAGCACCAATGGGTCTCGTCCTGCCGGGTTGTGCGGCGGCCGCTCTTTCGGTTATGGCCTCTCGTAGTGATTGTTGTGTCATCTGCATACGACCTCTTTCTCAATGGGAAAGCGTTGCACCGCAAGCGAGGCCTGGTTGGAGCCATGGCGCTCTTACGGTGCAACGCAGCTTTATAAGAAGCTGTTTGACAAGGTGGGCGCCACCCTGATGCGATGCACCTGCAAGGTGCGTTGCACCTTTGAAGCACCCGGCGCCCAGGTGCATCGCACTCTTCGAGTGCAACGCACCGCCCCTTTTCAAGCAGCTTCTAAGCGATGCGTCTCTTGATTGTCGCCTCGCCCGACTGGGCCATCATGCCCTGTCCAGTCTGCGCCGGACGGTTACTGGTCTAAGCGCGCCAACCCCTCCTGAAGCTGCTCATCGGTCAGCTTGACGTAGCCGGCGTCGAGCACATAGGCCTGGCCGTCGGTCAGCACCCAGCGATAGAAATCGGCAATGGCCGGGCTGGGCGGCCCTTTGGTGACCAGATAAAGGATGCGCGCCGGCGGGAAGGGATAGCGACCGGCCCCGGCTGCCTCGATAAAGTCGTCGCGCGAGGCGTAGAAAGTCTCCTCGTCGCTGATCACGCCGTCGCCGTCGAGGTCGAGGGGAATGATTTGCAACCCGGCTATTGGCTCACCCGTGGTCTGGTCGTAGGTAAAGCCGACATTGTTGAAACCCACGCCCAGCGGATCCTGCCGCACGGCTTCGGCCAGGCCGGGGTCGGCGTTCACCCCCGTGCCGCGCAAGTCCTCTTGCGTCTCGCCACCGGCAAAGAGCGACCACATCTCCGCCGCCCCCGACGAGTCGGAACGGGTGTAGACGTTGATCGGCTCATCGCTGTCGATGCCGAGCAACTGCCCCCAGGTGGTGATTTCGCCCGTGATCCAGATGCCGATGGCATCCTCGGCCGAGATGCCTTGCGCCTGCAATTCGGCAAGATAGGGGTTGTTGGCATTGAACGTGCCCAAGACCGAATCGATGGTCACCGCCACCAGGAACGAACTCTGGTCCAACTCCTCCTGGCGCGGTTCGCGCGAGAGCATGGCGATGTCGGCTGCGCCCGAGAGCATATCGGTCATGCCCTTGCCGGCGCCCCCAGCCTGGACATCGAACTGGACATTGGGGTTGAGTTTGCTATATTCCTCGGCCCAGAGGGTCATCAAGGGGAAGAGGGCAAAGGCGCCCGAGGCCGTGATGGTCACTTCCTCGCCCGTTTGCGCCGGGGCTGCGGGTTGGGCCGTTGGCGCAGCACAGGCTGCCAGCAGGAGGATCACCGCGATCAAGCCCATCGTGGTTGATTGAATAGTTGGCCAAATCGAAAGATGTACCTTGTTCCTCAAGAGAACCTCCTCTTGTCCGGTGGATGGTGGATAAATTGGTCATGTACGATAAAGCGCTGCAATGCGCTCTTGCTTCTTCTAGAAGCATATTCGTCGCGAGTAACAAGCATAGTCCCGGTGCGGTAACAGAATGGTAACAACATCTTGTCCGACCCTTTGTGCGGACTTGGGCCGATGATTCTGTTACACGGTTGTTACCGCTTGATGATTTGACTGTGACTGATCTGCACTATGATGTGGCTATCTGACCACGGTTACAGTTGGTCTTGATTACGTGTTATATGCGAGGGAGATATGCGGCTAACAAAGATCGCACCATCAACGTGGCGACCCGCCAGGCTTGGGTCGTGGCAATCACCTCTGTGTATCCCCGCCCGGCGCCCATGCTGTAGCTAGCGGGAACTTGCCCCCTCTGTTGTGCGCCCCCAATCGCCTGCAATAGAGGTCGCGCAAGTCCCCGCTGTGGCACAAGCTTTTCTTTCCCATTCCCAAGATTGGGCGCGCCAAGCGTGCTGCGCCACCTAATCAAGAACCGCTTGCTCAACCCGCTTCAGTGGCCGTTGGGTGGGGGACACGTAGTCCATTCGGTTCATCAATCCACGCCCCGCGGCTGACGCCGGGGGTGTTGGGTCGGCTTGACTCTCTTCTTACCCATTTCATGGAAACCCATGAAAGGATTTGGATGCTATGTCAGATATCTTGACCATCGCCGGCAGCCCGTCAGCGCCTTCGCGTTCGGCGGCAGTCCTGGCCTACACACGGGGCTTTCTGGAGAAGCACGGCCTCGCCACAGACGCAATCCATGTGCGCGACCTGGATGCCGGCGACTTGCTCTCGGCCCGCTTTGATGGCGCTTCCATTCGTGACAGTATCGCCAAGGTGCAGCGGGCGCGCGCAGTGGTCATCGCTACGCCGGTCTACAAGGCGGCCTATTCGGGCGTGCTCAAGGCCTTTCTCGACCTGTTGCCCCAGGATGCGCTGGCCGACAAGAGCGTCTTTCCCATTGCCACCGCCGGTTCATCCAGCCATCTGTTGGCTATCGATTATGCGTTGAAGCCCGTGCTCTTTGCCCTGGGGGCCCAACATGTGCTCAAAGGGCTTTACATTCAAGACAGCCAACTCCAGCAGGGCGACAATGACCTGGTCACCCTGGACAGCGCGCTCCTGCAACGGCTCCAGGTGACGCTACTCACACTTGTCACGACGTTGGGCCAGTCCCATTTTTATCACAACGGTCACAGTGACCCAACCCATATCAAGATCGCCCAGGTGCTGTCGCAACCTGTGCTGCAATAGGAGAACTCGTATGAAACCGCACTTCCAGAGATGGCTCGGGCTCTTACTCATCATGATGGTGCTGCTTGCCGCTTGCGCCCCGGCCACTGCACAGACCGCGCCCGGTGTTCAGAGCGGGGGTAACACCAATCCTACAGGCGTCACCGCGCCGGCGGCCAAGACCGAAGTGCGCATCGGCTACCAGCGTGGCGGCGCCTGGACGGTGCTCAAGGCGCAAAGCACGCTCGAAGAACGCTTCGGCCCCGATGTGACTGTCACCTGGACACTCTTTGCCGCCGGGCCCCAGTTGCTCGAAGCGCTCAACGCCGGCGGCATCGACCTTGGCCCCACCGGCGAGACGCCCCCCATCTTTGCTCAGGCCGCCGGCACACCGCTCGTCTATGTGGCAACTCAGTCGGGCAGCGGCGATGGCTCCGGCATCCTTGTGCCCCAAGATTCTCCCCTCCAGACGCCGCAGGATCTAGTGGGCAAGAAGATCGTCTTTCAAAAGGCGTCGAGTTCTCACCTGCTCTTGATCAAGGCGTTGGAGAAACATGGCCTCAACTACGGCGATATCGAGCCGGTCTTCCTCGCCCCACCCGAAGCGCGGGCGGCCTTCGAGAACGGCAGCATCGACGCCTGGGTGGTCTGGAACCCCTTCCGCGAGGCGGCCATCCAGGAGTTGAATGCACGCGAGCTGATCAACGGCGGCGATGTGGCCCCAACCCGAGGGTATATCCTCGCCAAAGACACCTATGCGGCGCAGCACCCCGAGATCATCACGGCCATCGTCGAGGAGTTACAAAAGGTGCAGGAGTGGTCGCGCGATCATGTGGAGGAGTATGCAGCGATCCTCGAAAAGGAGACGGAGATCCCCGCCGCCGTCTGGGTCGCTTCGTTCAGCCGCGAGACGACCGATTACAGCCTGATGGACGAGGCCGCAGTCACCCACCAACAGGGCGTAGCCGACATCTTTTATGACCTGGAGCTGATCCCCGAACCGCTGCAGATCGACCAGGCGGTGTGGTATGGGGTTGATAAGTAGGGAAGGCGAGCTCACCGCAATGCCTAGTGCAACGTGAACAGAGTTGCTTGCGTTTGGTGCGACGCACTTCCAGAGTGCGTTGCACCTGAGTGGGCAAAGTCACTCTGTTAAAGAGTGCGATGCACGGATGACAATGAACGAGGTCCTCCCTCAAGTGTATCACCGTACGTCGCACGCATCCCTACTCTTACACGACTACCGACGACCGATCACAATAGGAGTGACTCGTATGGAAATCAACTGGTTTTTGCCCACCGGCGGGGCGGATGGCCGTTATCTTGGCACCACCATTGGCGGCCGGGTCGCCGACTTCGACTATCTCGAACAGGTGGCGCTGGCGGTGGATACGCTCGGCTTTCACGGTGCGCTCTTGCCAACAGGGCGCCATTGCGACGACGCCTGGCTCATTTCGGCCAGATTGGCAGCCGTCACCAAACGCATGAAGTTTATCGTCGCCTTCCGCCCCGGTCTGATCGCACCGGCGCTGGCGGCGCGGCAGGCGGCTACCTTTGACCGTCTCTCCAATGGCCGGCTGGTGGTCAACATCGTCACCGGTGGCAGCGACGCCGACACCGCCGCCGATGGGCTGATCCTGGGGCACGATGAGCGTTACGAAGTGACCGACGAATTTCTGACCATCTATCGTCAGTTGCTTGGCGGAGGCGAGGAATTTAGCTTTGAGGGCAAACATCTGCGCGTTGTGCGCGGGCGTAACATCTTCCCGCCACTGCAGAAGCCCTATCCGCCTATCTACTTTGGTGGCTCGTCGGACGCCGGCCATCGCACGGCCGCCAAACACGCCGATGTCTACCTCACCTGGGGCGAACCTCCCCACCAGGTGGCCGAACAGATCGCCACGGTGCGCCGTTACGCCGACGAGGCCGGTCGCCCCATCCGCTTTGGCATCCGCCTGCACATCATCGTGCGCGAGACGACGAACGAGGCGTGGGAGGCCGCCAACAACCTGATCAAATATGTCGACGACAAGACCATCCAGGCTTCCCAGGCGCAATTCAGCAGCAGCCAGGCCGTGGGCCAACACCGGATGCAGGCGCTCCACAACGGGCGGCGCGACCGGCTCGAAGTCAGCCCCAACCTGTGGGCAGGTGTGGGGCTGGTGCGCGGCGGGGCCGGCACAGCCCTCGTGGGCGACGCCGACACCCTCGTTGCCCGCATGTTGGAGTATGCCGAACTGGGGGTCGAGAGCTTTATCTTCTCCGGCTATCCGCACCTGGAGGAGGCCTACCGCACGGCGGAACTGCTCTTTCCCAAGCTGCCAAAAGAATTCTTCCAGGCGCAGACAGAGCCGGTCAATGGCAGCAGCGGCGGGCTAGGGTTGGAATTTGGGCCTAAGCAGTTGACCTGGCCCGTCGCCGTGC
The DNA here is from genome assembly GCA_023384495.1 of Caldilineaceae bacterium. GTDB lineage: Bacteria > Chloroflexota > Anaerolineae > Caldilineales > Caldilineaceae > CFX5. The sequence goes on along the minus strand of JAHDWG010000062.1, from coordinate 10,266 downwards.
GCAACGGCCATGACCTTGCCACAGCGAAGGCGACGGTCACCGTGCAGTAAGGATCCTCGGTGGCCGATGGGGGCGCTTTCTGTGGTCATGCAGGGTGGACAATGGTGTCCACCCTGCATAGAGAACACAGACCGATCCGCCTATGTAAGTATCTTTGGATTATCGGAGGAGCGAATGCTTTCTGAACAAACGACCAGGCCACCCAATTTGGCAGCCCAGGTGCAAGCAGAAGACCAGCACAGGGTGGCCGGCGGGTGGCCACTGCTGCGACGCATCGTAACGAGAATCATCACGGTAATCGACCGGCGCTTGAGCAACTGGTTTGTGCCGCTTGGCATTCTACTGGCCTGGCAGCTTCTGGTGCAGTTCGGCTTTATCCCCGAACGGATTTTGCCGGCGCCGTCGGCAATTGCGCGGGCGGCGGTTCGACTCACGCTTTCGGGCCAGTTGTTGGCTGACGTGCTGGTGAGCACGCAACGAGCGCTGACCGGCCTACTGGTGGGGGGTGGCCTGGCCTTTGCGCTCGGTCTAGTCAACGGCATGTCGGCCCGCAGCGAAAAATATCTGGACACCACCATCCAGATGATCCGCACCATCCCCAACCTGGCGCTCGTGCCCCTGGTCATTCTCTGGTTTGGCATCGGTGACGAAGCGCGCCTGTTCTTGATTGCGCTCGGCGTCTTTTTCCCGATCTATATCAACACCTTCCACGGTGTGCGCCAGGTCGATAGCGGGTTGATCGAGATGGGCCGCACCTACGGCCTCTCGACCTGGCAGCTCTTCCGCCAGATCATCTTCCCGGGAGCAATGCCGTCGATCCTGCTGGGCTTGCGGATCGCACTCGGCGTCATGTGGCTGACGCTGATCGTGGCCGAGACGGTGGCAGTAGATTCGGGCATCGGCTATCTGGCGCAGTCGGCGCGTGAATTTATCCGCACCGATGTCATGGTCTTTGCCGTGATCCTCTATGCGCTGTTGGGCAAGTTGGCCGACGTGATCGCCCGCGCGCTAGAGCAGCGGCTGCTCCAGTGGCATACGGGCTATCAACAGGCCGAGCAGAGAGGGGGTAGTCTATGAGCACCCACAGACGCGGCATCGGCCTGGCCGTCCACGGGCTGGAGAAACGCTTTGGTGCAAAGCAGGTCTTGCAAGGCATCGATCTCCGGGTAGCGCCCGGCGAGTTTTTAGCCATTGTAGGCAAGAGCGGCTGCGGCAAGAGCACGCTGCTCCGCCTCGTCGCCGGGCTGGACCAGCCCAATGCCGGCGCGATTGTGGTAGACGGCAGACCGGTACACAAGCTCAACGACCAGGCGCGCATCATGTTCCAAGACGCGCGGCTCTTACCCTGGAAGCGCGTGCTCGACAACGTTGGATTGGGGGTGGGGGGCGACTGGCGGCCCCAGGCCACCGAAGCGCTGGCCCACGTCGGGTTGACCGACCGCGCCGAGCTGTGGCCGCGCGTCCTCTCCGGTGGCGAGCGGCAGCGGGTGGCGTTGGCCCGGGCGCTGCTGACGCGCCCGCCGCTGCTATTGCTCGATGAGCCGTTGGGGGCGCTTGACGCGCTCACCCGCATCGAGATGCAGGCGCTGGTCGAGCGGCTCTGGTTGGAGGATGGCTTTACCGCGCTGCTGATCACCCATGATGTGGAAGAGGCCGTAGCGCTGGCCGACCGCGTGGTGGTTATCCACCAGGGCAAAATCGCCCTCGATCTCCCGGTTCCGTTGAGCCGGCCGCGGCGCCGCGGGAGCGCTGAATTTGGGGCGCTCAAAGAGCAGATTCTCAGCCAGGTCTTGGGCGCAGCAGAGTATGCCCCACGCGAGGATGTACGGATGGCCGCACTGGCAGCCTGACACGCTCGTTGATCGATTGATGCTATTGATGCTCTGCACAAAACAACAGTTTCTGAACTGCCGAAACGGTTGTTTTGTGACAACCGCTAGCATAGAAAGAGGCTTGGCGCCGAACCCTACCTGACTCATCGTTCACCTGTTTTCGTGCTCGCTCTTCTCAAGGAGGTTTCTATGAGCCAGTTGTCTGACTGTACCGACACAACCCTCGCTGGTGCGTCCAAACGGGTGGTCATCGTTGGCGGCGGATTCTGTGGTGTACTTGCCCTGGCGAATCTGGTCGATCAGGCGGAGACCCCCTGCTCTATCGTACTGGTCGAAGCAAACGGAGCGCCGGGCGCAGGGGTTGCTTATGGCACGCCAGAGAGGGTCCACCTGCTCAACGTGCGCACAGAATGCATAGGCGCATTTGCTGATCAACCTGACGGCTTCTACCGCTGGCTGCAAAGCCCAAACGGCAAGACTCAGGCCGAACGATTCGCTCCGGGGGTTGTATTGACGAGAGATAGTTTTGCGCCGCGCGCCCTGTATGGCGCTTATCTGCGGCAGATCCTGGCTGAGAGCCTGCTTAAGGCCAAAGCCAAAGGAATCTTCGTGCAGATCCGTCAGGTGAGCGCAATCGGTGCATCGCTCGTGGACAGTCGGACCCAACAGGTGATGGTTACGTTGGAATGTGGCGCCATGCAGCAAAACCTGCTGGCCGATGCCCTGGTCCTGGCCACGGGCAATCCCCCTCCCCGGCGGCTGGCCTTTGAAGCGGGTTTAGGTGAAGGCGCCGGCAACTATGTGGTGGATGTCTGGCGACCGCAGCCCTACAGCCGCTATCCTCAACGGGTTAGCGAACTGCCTGCTACGGCAGAAATCGTCCTGGTCGGGACGGGGTTGACCCTGATCGATACGGTGCTGACACTCCGGGCGCACGGCTACCAGGGCCGGATCACGGCGATTTCACGGCACGGGTGGCTGCCCGCGGTCCACGCCCGCACCCGGCCCTACCCGGCCTGGGAGCTGACGACCCACCCCGAGCGGGCGCCGCAGAGTGCATTGGGCCTCTTCCGCCGGCTGCGGGCGGAGATCGAGCATGCGGCCACGCTCGGTTATGACTGGCGTAGTGTCATCGATTCGCTGCGACCGGTGACGCCGACACTGTGGCGGCGGCTAGGCTTTGACGAACGGCGCAAGTTCCAACGCCACCTGGCCACCTTGTGGAATATCCAACGCCACCGCCTGGCGCCTGAGCTCGGCGCCCAGCTGCAGGCCATGCAGGAAAGGGGAGAGTTGCGCATCGTCGCCGGGACGATTCGTGAGGTTAACCCGACTGATGATGGGTTGGCGGTCTCTTATTGCCGACGAGGGACGCGCCATCTGGAGACGATTGACGCAGCGCTTTTGCTCAATTGTGCCGGCCCCGATTATGAGTTATTGAACAGCGGCCACCGCCTGCTCGACAATCTGTGCAAACGAGGTTTGATCACCGTGGGCCCTTTGGGAATTGGCCTCAAGCTGACCAGCCGCGGCACGGCTCAGGGCCGCGCACCCGACGCCATCTTTCCCCTGGGTTCGTTGTTGGTGGGTGAACTGTTGGAAAGCACGGCTGTGCCCGAACTGCGCGAACAGGCCAAGTTGGTTGCGCAGAAAGTGCTCCGGCGGTTGACTCAGGTCGAACGACGGATTCATGTGGACAAGATCGTGTTGCCCACCCAACCTCAACGACCGTTCTGGACACGCAGCATCTACCTTGGCAGGAGCACCACGCCACACTTCGACAGCCGCATCTATGCATTGTAAAGACGCTGCTCCGAGAGCAAAGATAGGAGGCAAAACAGATGACACCTGAAAACCTGACCAAACTGACGTTCGACCTCTTGACCGTGCCATTGCTGATGATCGCGCTGGCGCTGGTCACCTGGTTTGGCATCCCGTGGGCTAACGACGACCAGGAAAAGATGGTTACCGAGACCGATACCCAACCGGACCAGGAACCGGCGGACTGGGCCGAGGAGGACGAGGGCTGGGCACTCGTCTATGGCCGCTGGTGGTGAACAGGCTGGTGATCTCCGCCTGTGGGGTTGAAGCCACCGTTCGGGCGACGTAACCAAGTGGTAAGGCAAGGTTCTGCAAAAACCTTTACCGCCGGTTCGAGTCCGGCCGTCGCCTCAGTTGGTAGTCGGCTGGTGGAGGCTTTGGTTCGCCAGCACAACCGAGACGAGATTTTGTCAAAAACTTCGCTTCGGTTGTGCTTCAGTCTGCCACAAGGGTCACGAACGCTTAGTTAGCAGCGTGTAGCCGACACCGGGCACATTCTCGATAAAGGTCGAGCGGGCGACATCCGGTTCAAGTTTAGCGCGCAGCCGGTAGACCAGTTGTTTGAGCATGGCCCGGTCTCCCCCTTCGGGCCCCCAAATTTTGTCGATGAGCGTGTCGGCAGGGAGCACCTGGCCGGCGTTGAGCATGAGCGCCTCCAGCAGCCGAACCTCCAACGGCGTCAGGCGAATCGGGTCGCCGCCCGCTAGTTGCACTTCGTTGCGGCTGCGGTCGAGGGTGAGGCCGCTTGCTTCCAACAAGCCGAGGGTGGGCGTGCTCCCGGCGCGGCGCAAGACGGCGCGCACACGGGCCACCAGTTGGGTCGTACTGTAGGGTTTGACCATGTAGTCGTCCGCACCCAGTTCCAGCGCTTCGACAATCGATTCATCGCTGTTGCGCACGCTGAGGATGATGATCGGCGTGTCGCCGTGCCGGCGGATGTGGCGACAGACGGCCATGCCATCCTGCTTGGGCAGGTTGAGGTCGAGCAACACCAGGCCTGGCTGCTCCTTTTCCCATTGTTCGATGGCCGTGTCGCCGTTGTAGGCGTTGATCACCTCAAAACCGGCGCGGCGCAAGGTAAACGAGGTCACATCCGCCAGCGCCAGATCGTCTTCTACGATAAGGATCTTCATAGATGTAAAGTGGTTGCTCTGGAGATTTGAGGAGATTGGGGCGATTATGGAGATTGCAGACAGAGTCTCCCCTAGTCTCCTCAACTCTCCTCAATTCCTTCCAATCCCCCCACCGGCAACTCCACCCAGAAAACTGACCCGCCACCGGGCCGGTCATCCACCCCTACCTGACCGCCGTGTTGTTCGATGGTCGTCTTTACCACGTAAAGCCCCAGACCAATACCGTACTGCTCGCCCTCCTGGCTGTCCAGCCGGACAAAGCGGCGAAAGAGGTTGGTCCGTTCCGCGGTTGGGATGCCGGGCCCGCGGTCGGCTACGTTGATCTGTAGCTTATCGTCCGAGCGCTCAATGTGCAAATCGATGGACGCACCAATAGGGCTATACTTGGCCGCGTTGGTCAGCAAGTTGACCAGCACTTGCGTCAGGTAGGCGCCATCGGCCTGGATAAGGGGGAGGTTGTCGTTCCCCGCCAGCACAAGCGCATGGCTGCGTCGTTCGAGCAGCGGTTGGACGATGCGGGTGGCCTGGGCGATGATCTCGCTCAGGTCGGTGGGCTGACGGCGGATCGAGAAACGCCCGGCCTCGATCTTGCTGCTCTCCAGCAAATTGTCGACCAGCGTTTGCAAGCTGAGCAGGCTTAGATAGCTCGACCGCAGTAGTTCGCGCATTTCAGCAACAGTGAGCACCTCATCCTCGGCCAGCAGGAGTTGGAGCGAGGCGCTTAGGGCGCTGAGCGGCGTGCGAAATTCGTGGGTAATGCTCGACAGAAAGTACGAACGGAGATGACGCCCCGCCTCTTCCTCGGTGACGTCGCGCAAGACGAGCGCGGTCTGTGGCTTCTCACCGGCAACAGGGGCAAGTTGGGCGCCGGTCACGGCCAGGGTGAGGGTCCGCCCGTCACGGGTCACAATTTCGACCCGTCGCTTTTGGCCGGGCGCTGGCGCCACATCACGCAAAAGCGCACCATCCGCAACCTGCACCACTTGATCGGCCGGGTGGCCGATAGCCTCGGCGCCCGACCAGCCGGTCAGCGCCTCGGCGCCCTGGCTGAGGAAGGTAACCCGCCCGCGGGCGTCAAAGAGGATCACCCCTTCGACAATCGACTGGACCAGGTTGTTGAGCCAGTCGCGCGCCTGCGCCAGTTCACCCAGCGCCTGCCGCATGGTGGCGTGGCTCCGTTGGAGCGCACCGGCCAGGGTCGCCACTTCCAGCGGACCCGAGAAGCTGGGGATCGGCGCCACAAAGTTGCCCTGCGCAATCTCGCGGGCGATGCTGGTCAACTGGCCGAGCGGTCGCGTCATGCGGCGGATGTACCAGGTGGCGAGCGCAATGCCCACAAGCGCCACCACCCCTGTGCTGGCGACGAGGATGCCCAATGCCCGGCGCTCGGTCGCCACTAAATCATCTACCGGTAGCGCCACCTCGACCAGTAGCTGCTCTCCATTGGCGCTGACCGTCAGCGGCAGATAGGTGACCAGGTAGGTCGAATCGCTCAGGCTTATCCTGTGTGGCAAAGGCGTCTGGTCGCCAGGAAAGGCTGCGCCGGGTGACTCTCCCAGCGTAGGTAGACTACTGACGATGCGGTCGCCCCTATCGCTCAAGAGCGTCTGTTGCGCCCCTGTATCGCCGGCCAGTTGGCGCAGAAACGGCTCATCGAGCCACTGCCCCACGAGGGCCGTACCCAGCAGCCGGCCGTCCCCATCGGCTGTCACGGGTAGGCTGGCCAGTACCGCGGGCTGCCCGTCGAAGAGCAGAATGCCCCGGAAGCCGGCGGCAAGGCATTCGTCGACCAGGGGCTGGCCGGCCCAGGCGCGGCCATCGGTTCCACAATAGAGCAAAATGTCCAACATGCTCTGCATCTGGAAAGCAGCCAGATAGGGAGCCAGCTCAGCGGTAGCCGGCTGGGAGACGAGCCGGCGCAGCGTTGGGCGCTCGGCCAGAAGCAGGGCCAGGTTGGCCAGCCGCTCTTCTTCGGCCTGAAGGAGCGAAACAGTCGCCTGGCGCATGCTTTCAACCTGTGAGACCGCCTGGCGTTCGAGTTGGGTGCGCGTCAGCCAATAGGCCGGCGACCCGGCGCTGAGGGTGGTGAGGAGCACCAACGTTACCAACCCAGCGATCAGTCGGACAGAGAAGCTACTGGGATGAGGGATCGCTCGTTTCATGGCTTGGCGAAGTCACATTCACCTTAACGGAATCGCACCGTACATTTGCCGACCAATTGACCATGCACCCAATCGGTGGTACGCTACAGAATAGCCCAAAGGTCGACGCGTATCAACTTTAGACCCGGTTCGCACCAGGGTGCATGCGCCAATTTCTGTTCAACCGGCCATTTGTCAAACGAGCATCTTGTCAAACAAGCATCTAAAGGAGCATCTATGGAACCCATCAACGTGGGCGTGATCGGCGCGGGCGGCATTTCGCGCATTCACCTCCACACGCTGAGCACGCTGCCAGGCGTCCGCTTGCTGGCCATTGCCGATGTGGCGCTGGAGAAGGCGCAGGAGCGCGCCCAGCAGTTCAACATCCCTCATGTCTTTGGCGACCATCGCGAACTGCTGGCCATGGACGAGATCGCCGCCGTCCACGTCTGCACCTTCAACCAGGCGCACCGCGCGCCCACCGTCGATGCGCTTCACGCCGGCAAGCATGTGATGGTGGAGAAACCCATGGCCGCCACCCTGGCCGACGCCACCGCCATGGTGCGGGCGGCCAAAGAGACGGGTAAATTGCTCAACTGTGCGCTCAAGACCCGCTACAGCGATGATATCATGGCGGCCAAACGCATCATCGAAAGCGGTGAGTTGGGCGAGATATACTACGCCGAAACCGTGGCGGATCGCCGCCGCGGCATCCCCGGCGGCAGCTTTGTGCGCCAGGAATCAGCCGGTATCGGCGCCACGGCGGACATCGGCGTCTATGCGCTGGACACAGCGCTGCACTTGATGGGGCACCCGACCCCGGTCTCGGTCTCGGGCATCATCACCGATGTGATCGGCAAGACACATGAGCCGCCCCTCACGCCCGGCTGGCGTTGGAAGGCGGAAGACTTGACTGTGGAAGAGCTGGGCATCGCCTGGGTCCGCTTTGCCAATGGCGCCGTTCTCGTCTTCAAGACGACCTGGGCCATGCACATGGACACGCTCGGCGGCGCCTTCTTTCTTGGTCCCAAGGCAGGGCTGCGGTTGACGCCGGAGTTCAAAGTTTTCCGCGACCAATGGGGCTGCCTCGTTGACATCGCGCCGCAAGCCAAACCGACGCCCGATGTGGAGCTCTTCCGCCGCGAGATCGAGGATTTCTACAACGCCATCCGCGAAGGACGCCCCGCCCCCATCAACCCAATGGGCGTGCTGCTGACCAACGTGATCATCGATGGCGTCATCGCCTCGGCCAAGGCAGGTGGCGCAGAGACGCCGGTGACCGTGCCAGCATTTTAATACCCGTTATCTCCTCAAATTCGCTGAGATTTGAGAATATTTTTCACACCATCATTGGAGAACTCCATGCTGCGGATTGCCTTGTTGAGCTTTGCCCATGTTCACGCCGATGGCTATGCCCGCCATGTCGCCAATCACCCCGAAGCCGAGATCGTCTGCGTGTGGGATGATGACGTCGCGCGGGGACAGGCGGCGGCGCAGAAATTTCAGGTTCCGTACGTCAGCGACCTGAACGAGGTGTTGCGCCGCACCGATGTGGACGCCGTTGTGGTCAACGCCGAAACGGCCAAACACAAGGAGGTGCTGCTGGCCGCCGTGCGCCACGGCAAACACATCTTCACCGAAAAGGCGCTCACCATCACCACCGCCGACGCCGAGGAGGTGGTGCAGGCGGTCAACGCCAGCGGGATCCAGTTTATGATCTCGCTCCCCAGCCGTACCCGGCCCGAGACGCTCTTTTTGAAACAGGTATTGGACAACGGCTGGCTGGGTCGCATCACCATGATGCGCGCCCGCGTCGCCCACAGCGCGGCGCTGGGGCGCTGGTTCAAGGGTGGCTCGCTCTGGTTTGGCGATGCGGCGCTGGCCGGTGGCGGCGCGCTCTTCGACCTGGGTTGTCACACGACGGACATCATGCGCTGGTTCTTGGGTGAGCCGGCCAGCGTCATCGCCAAGGTGCAGAATTTCAGCCAGGCGTACGATATCGACGACCAGACGCTGGCCGTGGTGGAGTTCAAGAATGGGGCGCTCGGCATCCTCGACACCTCGTGGGTCCATCGGGCCGGCCCCAACCCGGTCGAAATCTATGGGACGGACGGGTATGTGGGCTACAACGGTCGCCCCGGCGACCCGATCCAGCTGATCAGCACGCAGCTCCAGCCGGGCGACATCCAGGGCGCCATCACCCCCTCCAGGCTGCCCGACCCGCTGCCCCTACCCATGGACCAGTGGATCGCCGCCATTTTGCACGGCGCGCCCACGACCATCACGGTCGAGGATGGACGCAACCTGACGCAGTTGCTGGAGGGAGTCTATCGGGCGGCGCAGACCAAAGCGGAAGTGCGTTTGGGTTGAGAGCCAGGCGTGTTTGCCATCACCGTAAACAGCGCGCAAACCTGGCCTGCGGCTCTGTAGTGACTGTTGGCATATTTCTTTCGCAAAGAAAAGTCGCCTCAGCGACTTGATTTTCAGCGCCGGCGCCCAGAGAGTCCCGACTTTTCACGGTCAGAAGCCGAATTGGGACCCCACTGGGCGCCGTCGCCAAGAGCAAATGTCAACAGAATCCAGTGACTGCCACCTGAAGATCTTGTTTGCACGCCGCCTACAAGCAGGCTATAATAGCGATCCAACTCACCGAACATCCTCTTTTATACTGAGCTCTGTTTGAAAGCGGGAGCCACCCAATGAAGTAACGGGTCGTCAGCTTCCGGTTTTCAAAGACACCACAGTATAGCCTTTTATACAAGGAGACGCCTATGGTCGAATAGGTGAACCCTGCCGGTGTATTCGTAACATGAATACCGCGAACCCAGAATGCTGGGCAGAGGCTTGTTGCTCTAGACGCTTGGTCATCGTTCTTGGACGATTGCTTTGCACTCCCAACCGTCGACCTTTACTATCGAAGCCCGTTGTATCGGAACCAATTGGAGGAACGTATGCACAAAAGATTGATCATCTTCAATCTTGCTTTGGTCTTTGCGTTGGTGTTGGCAGCCTGCGCCACCGGCCCAACCGGCCCGCAAGCGAGCGCCCCCAGCGAGCAAGCGGCAGCAGTCGCCCCCGGTGGTGAATTGCCCGTGCCGCGCAACGAGACGATCTACATGGAAGATACCGCCACCTTCCGTATCTTTGACAGCTTCAATCGCTTCATCCCCAACGGAAACGATTTTGCCAACGGGTTCCTGCAACTTGGCACAGAGTATCTCTTCTATGCCAACTTTGCCACCGGCGAAATCCAGCCCTGGCTGGCGACCGAATACAGCTATAACGATGACTTCACCGAACTTACCCTCACGTTGCGTGATGACGTCAAATGGAACGACG
>JAHDWG010000649.1 GCA_023384495.1 Caldilineaceae bacterium | reverse complement strand
TACCATTGTATCCATCCTGAGAGTAAACAGGCTACCCCGGATCTGCTGTCAAATCTGACAGCAGATCCCAAAGGAGAATCTCATCATGAAGATGTGCATCGATAGGCCTTTAGATCCCTATGACTCAATGCAGGCTGCCCAGCAAGAGAATCCACAGAATATTCCTAACCTAGATGATCTAGGCGATGATGACACCATCCAGACGCTGCAACAACAGATGGTCTCCATTGACATACAGCATTTACCGCCTCCGCCGGCGAATTTAGGTCAGGATGTACTGGCGGCCGCGGCGCCTGACTCATTCCGACAGATCGAAGATCGAATGCTAGAGCAGCTGGACCCTCAAATGCGAATGCAGGTCTTGGATAACAACCAGCAGGGCAGCTTGTCCATATTGTATCTGACGCTCATGACCGGCAAACGCTGGGCAAATGGCCGCGAGTTGCGCGTTGCTTTCCTCGGTGGCCATCCAACTGTTCAAGCGCGTGTGATTGAACTTGCGCGGCAATGGGAAGCCTACGCCAACATTCACTTTGACTTTCTAACTGACCCGAATCAGCCATCGGATATACGGGTCTCTTTCGAATTAAACAATCGCTCATGGTCACGCGTGGGCACCGATGCGCTCTTGGCGCAGTCAACTGAACCTACCATGAATTTTGGTTGGCTGACGCCGACCAGCAGCGATGACACGTATTCACGGGTTGTCCTGCACGAATTTGGCCATGCCCTCGGAGCCATTCATGAACACCAGAGTCCGGCGGCAGAGATCCCGTGGAACAGAGAGGCCGTCTACGCTTTCTATGGGCAGCCACCTAATAATTGGTCTACCACACAAGTAGACATCAACCTGTTTGGCAAGTATGCTCATGACCAGTTGAACTACTCCACCTTTGACCCCGCTTCCATTATGCTCTACGCCATTGACAACGAGCTCACACTCGGTGACTGGGAAGTTGGGTGGAATTCCCAGCTTTCTGTGGTGGATAGGGAGTTTATTGCTCAAATGTACCCTAAAGATGGATCGACAACTGGGTCAACCACTGATGGTACGGCTGTACTGGCGTTAGGCGCCCATTTGCAGTCAGCTATAGAGGCGCCAGGCCAAGTCAAAGTCTTCACTTTCAACGCTGATATCGAAGGGACGTATATCTTTGAGACAACCGGCATCACGGATGTAACGATGGCTCTGCACGCAACCGAGCATGGTGCAGAACCGCTGGCATTTGATGATGATAGCGGAGAAGCCTGGAATGCAAGGATTATGAGGCAACTGGCTCCGGGTCATTATAAAGTAAGGGTTCAACATTACCAGGACACCGGCACCGGTGCGTTTGGAATCTCCGTTAAGTAGTTGAAGGCTGATTCATGCCTGACCATTCGGTAGCACCGCACAACAGCTGGAGCGCGTCGCACACTTCGGACCTCCACGATGTTCTGTGGTGCAACCCTTAACCCAGCAAGTTCCAATACGCCAGCCACCAGACAACAGTGAGGGCCAGCCCCTGCTCATCCAGTTGTAAGGGCCCAACCTGGCGCCGCATTTCTGGATCACACGCCGGGCGACGGCGGAATATTCCTTAACGAGACTTCGCGTGGTCGGTACACCCGACCTCCGGGAGATGACCGGAATCAGCTTCGTTAACCAAACTATTTGTGGTCACCTCCCGGAGGTCTTGCCAGTGACAATCGTCAAAGTCTCGTTGTAGTATTAGGACAGGTCAGCTGTCTCTCATCACGGTCGCGGTCTGCCAACCGGCAAGAGACAAAGCGGCTGCTCTTCAGCGCGCAAGGTCAACACCTGTTTCACCTGCTCGTCGTGGAAGGCCCCAATGTAGACTGTGCCAAGCTCAAGCGACACGGCCTGCAGAGAGACATTCTGGGCCGCGGCGCCCACCTCTATGTGGACATAGCGGATCCCCCGTTCACCATATTTCACCGTGGTCCGCTCGTAGACAGCCGCCAACACGAGCACGGCGGCCGCCTCTCGTACCGCGTCTTGAGCCAGTGCAGCCTGGCTGAGCAGCGGACGCTTGTCTCCTGCCGCGATCAAGATCAGGTCATGGGTCTGAGGCCGATACCGGTAAACGCCTGCTGTGAGTTCGGCGACATTGCCCACAACCACATAGAGTTCCAATGGATAGAGCGCGCCGGCAGAGGGCGCCGTGCGTAGACCACTTGGATGCGTGATGCCTTGCGCAGCCCAGAGTAGCTGGCTGAGTTCGGCTAGAGTCAGCGTTTCGTTCTGATACTGGCGAATGGAGCGGCGTTCGTGCAACGCACGTTCCACCGCGATGTCACTCGTATGGACAGCTGGGGGCAGCATAATCGTTTCTCCATTGGGTTCCGACGCGTGTGGCGCTGTCCGGCGCGGTTGCGATTGAACAGGGGTACAGCCCAATGTAGCAACCAGCATCAACGCCATCGACCCCAGTATCATCTTCGCGCCCGACCATTTTTTCATCTTCGCCAACCCGCAGCGAGGCATGACCCCACCCGCCAGGAAACAAGAGCGGGGCCACCCCACTGCCAATGCAATACTGCGTCACCCAAACGACACATGCGTCACCCAAACGACACAAAAGAAGCCAAGCTCAGCACCTAATGGCCCACGAGCACTTTTGCGCCACCGGCGCGCAGCTCATCGACCTTTTTGCGCATCCATTCGGGCAAGGCCCTTTCAACGACAATTAGAAATTAACATCGCTGACAGTTAGAAACACACATGGG
>JAHDWG010000061.1:4854-23893 GCA_023384495.1 Caldilineaceae bacterium | reverse complement strand
GACTAAACCAATGAAGAGCCGTATTCATACCAATCCACAACGCATGCCGAACACGCACACCACGCCCGAAAAACCCTTCGCACCACTGGGACGCGAAGGGTTGGTCGGCACAACAAGTCGATACAGATGTCTATGTTATCATCGGTTGATGCCCTGCGCAATGTTTTGAGATTCAATCAAAGAAAATCCCGGCGCAGATTGCCGCGCCGGGATTTTCAGCTATACTGAGCTCTGTTTGCAAGGTGACAGTCACTTTCAGCGGCAAGGGCCGGCATTGCCGCCCTATGTCGGCCAGTGACTGTCACCTTAACCTAGCGTCGTCGCCGCGTCTCGATCTCTTTGGCGATGACCACGCCGTCGGGCCGCATACGCCCCTCCACCTCGACCCACGCGCCCACGGCAAAGTCGCCGTCATCGCGTTCAAGCTCTGTGTCGCGGGTTACCTCGACATACAGCCGCCCGACCCGCCATGTGCCGGTCAGATCAGGGGTGTCCGGCAACTCAAGTATCTCGCCCACATACTCGATCTTCGGCATGGGCATCGTCTCGACCTTGAGCGCCACAATCGAGCCATCGCCTTGTAGGCGCCCTTTTACCTTCACCAGCCCGCCCAGCGCAAAGGGGCCATTGCCTTGCTTGAGTTCCGTCTCTGGGGTGACCGCAACGCTCTTCTCGCCCACTGTCCATGATCCAAACAACCCATCGGGCAACGCCATGATGCGCCCGCTATATTGGATTTCTGGCGCCGGCAATGTTTCGATCTTCTCTGCCTGCACCATCCCCTCGCCTTCGCGCCCATAGACCTTGACCCGGGCGCCGACCACAAACGGGCCGTGATGATCCTTGAGCTGGGTGGTCTCGCTCACATCAACTTGGCGACCGTCGACGGTCCATGACCCAATGAGCGTATCGTCTGGCAAGGCCTGGATCACGCCAGTGAAGTGCAGCGTGCGCCCTTCCGCCTTGACCAACTCGATGCGCTTGGCGAGCACACTGCCGCCCGGCTGACGCCATCCCCAGACTTTGACTTTGGCGCCAAGCTCCACAGGGCGACCGTATGTCTCTAGCTCAGTCTCATCGGTGACTTGCACCGTGCGGCCGCCCACGTTCCAGTTGCCGATCAGGGAGTCTCCATCGGGCAGCGCCTGGATCGTGTCACGGAATTCCGTCCAGTCGCGGCGGTCATCGCCGTCGTCCCCATCATTATCGTCGCCGCTGCGCGTGACCACAATCAACACGGCGGTGATCGAGTTGTTGCGCCCCAGAATGGCTGTCACCTCGACAAAGGCGCCCTGCGCGACTGCGCCCTTGTGCTCATCGATGAATGCACCCTCGGGCACGGTGACAGTGCGGCCGGCGATCTTCCATTCGCCATACAATCCATCGTTGGGCAACTGTTGCACTTCGCCCGTAAAGCGGATCACCAGACCCGGCGGCGAGTCCGGCGGCGGGCCGCCAGGGCGCCCCGGCCCCTGCACGAACACAGCGACCAGCACCCCCGTCCGCTGGCTCAATTGCGCCTTGACCCGCACGCGTTGGCCGGGCGTCGGGTTGCCGCGAATGGCGGCTGTCTCGCTTAGTTCGACCTCAATGCCATCCACCGTTACGTCCAATGGCGTCAGGCTGGTGAGCACGCCGGTCAGTTTGTGGAAGCGCTTGGTGCCCGTGGTCTTTACTTCTTTGGCAACGAGCGTCCCGCCTTGCGCCTGGCCTCTGATTTTGACCCAGGCGCCCGGCGCCAACATGCCCACCCGTTTGTGCAGGCGGGTCCCGTCTGTGATCTCTACAGGGATGCCGCTGACGATCCAGGTGCCGATCAGCCCATTGTCGGGCATTCTCATGACGACGCCCGTCAGCCGGGTTTCGCCCGCCGGCGTATCGTCATCCTCGTCATCGTCCTCCGAATCGTCGGGGATGGCGTTGATTTTGACGACTTGGAGCGCGAGCAGCGCGCCAGAGGACTCAATGGCGGCGCGGATGCTCACGTTGTGTTCGCCCGGAATCGGATCGCCGATGATGAGCGTGGTCCGCGTGCGTTGGACGACAATGCCATCGACTTGCAGATCGTCGTCACCCAGGCTATCCAGCGGGCCAATCAGTTTGACCAATGGCATGGGAGGCAACACCTTGATGCGCAACGCGACCAGGCCACCGTTGCCGTCACTGGCGCCTTCAACACGCGCCCATGCATCAGCCACAAGCGGGCCGACGCGTTCGTCGATGCGGGTGGCGTCGGTCGTCTGCACGACAACGCCGGCCACCGTGAGGGTGTCGCTTTCCGGCGAGATGCTATCGACAGGGCCTACAAGCACGGTGACAGGGGTTGGCGGCGGCGGCGGCACGGTGCCAAAGGTGGCCCAGGAGACGCCTGGCGCCGCGACTAAGCTAAGGCCGGCAATTGCCATAAAGAGAAGCGCCAGCAGCCACGGCTGGGCGGGCGCAAGAAGGTGAGCTGTTTGCTGATTGGGTTGCCCGCGCAAGATGTGGCGGGGCTTGTGTGTAAGCATCATGGTCATATGCTCCTAGCGCTGCGTCACGGGCAAGAAAACCCGATGCTCGGCGGCGCCGCCACAGGCGGTTACCGTCACATCATCGACAAAGAAATCGGTGACCAACGAGCTGTCGGTCTGGGCGAGGAATTTGAGCTGGACCGACTGCCCGGCGAACTCGCTGAGATCGAGCACGCTCTGTTGCCACTGTTGAGACGCGCTGTCGCTGCCCAGTGTCAGGAGCGAGCGCAACGCGTTGCCCGCCAGGTCGGTCACCAAGACCGTCAGGCTGTCAAATTCGCCACTCTCTTCTTCGCTATGGATTTGCCACCAAAAGGTCAACGTGACTTCCGGTTTGTCCACCGGCAGCGTCAAGGTGGTGAACAACTGGTCGGTGGCGTTGTCAACCCCGGCCAGATGCGCGGCGCCCGCGCCACGATAGGTGAGAAAGTCGCTGGCCACAACATAACTACCGCTGGTGACGCTCTGCCAACCGCTGCCGCTGTCAAACGCAGTGTCGTCGACGAGCGTGGCGCAGTTGGCGGGTTGGGCAACCGAATAGGCGCCCAGGCCGGCCAGGACAAGCAAAGCCAACACCAGCAAGCTCACCGCCCGTGTACGGGGCAGCAAGCGAACCCGGTGCGGTCGCCTGTTTGAATGAAGACGAAACATAGAGACTCCTTTCCACAAAGGGACAAGAACACTGTGCAGTTTGCTTGGTGGGGGCGGCGATGTAGGCGACAGTGACATCACTTTATCAGAAGGCGTCAAACATAAGCTTTACTGACGATGCGCAACTGTAAGGTGCATTCGCTACGTAGCAGATTCGTACAGCGACGGTGCAATAGATACGGCTCCCATACAGATTTCGTCGGGTGGCCCACAAGATGTGTGAGGTGTCTGTGAAACTTATATTTGTAAAACATAGTCTGTCTGTGTATGATATGTGGAACTACACAAGGACGGGCTGTGCACTGGCGCTTGGAACTCATCCGAATGACGGTTACGAGCCCCAACCGCGCACCTGCGAATGGTGCTAATCGCAGCGTGATTCGGATAGCGCGGATTGGTTCCAAGGTTTATACCGAGTTCGCAATGAAATCCCGAGTTTTTTGTGCTCCGGGCGGTTCCGTGAACCGCCGAGTCACGGACTCGACGTGAGCATTTCAGACTCCGGTTTTCATTCTGATTTGAGTATAGTCTACCTCATTGCGTCGCGATTAGCGCCCGTCCAGCGACGAGAATCCAACCTGTTCGTTCTATGGGGCGCGGCTCGACCAATTGTATGCTTGCTCGACTGATCGATTTGACAAATTGGCAAGGGTTGAAACCCGCAACGGACAGTGAAAAGCGCCCGCAGGCGCTGCAAATCTAATCGCGGCGACTTTTCGCTGTCCGTCGCCGGATTGATCGGTCGCCGATAAAAAGCGTCCGATAGATGGCAGCCTGAACGCTACTGAATTCTCAGAATTTTTGGTAGTTACATGTGTAATTTATGTGTCTTTATTG
Organism: Caldilineaceae bacterium; assembly: GCA_023384495.1. Classification (GTDB taxonomy): domain Bacteria; phylum Chloroflexota; class Anaerolineae; order Caldilineales; family Caldilineaceae; genus CFX5. Next base: position 19,895 of record JAHDWG010000061.1, on the reverse strand, counting down.
TGTAAAAATAAACTCTGCAAAGCCGCCGGCCATAGCGGTAAGCAATTCGTGTGTTTTATTCGCACACAAATTTGTGAATGAATACTGCCACAGCGCCCTATTTTGGACATACACTCATACAAACGCGCATCTTACGGGCTGCGGCAACAGACGCCCGTGATGGGTTTGTGGTGGTCGGCGCCCGGCTAACGGGTAAGAGCGCCCTGCTTCATCATCTGGCTGCCAGCCTGACTGCCCCGGCGCAGGGTGAAGCGCGTGGAGGCGCGCCGCGCCCGTTAGCGCTCTATGTGGATTGCGCCCAATGCCAAAGTCACGCCGGGTTCTGGCGCGCCCTCCCCACCGCCGTGGCCGGGCGCACGCCACCTGACCCCACTGGGAACTTGGATGGCCTGTATGATCACTTTATGCAGATGCTCAGCGCAGCGGGAAAGCCCGAACAGCGACTGACCATCCTGCTCGATAACGTGGACCATCTGTTGTTACAAGTTGCGCAACCGGCCCTTCTCTGTGCGCAGCTTTGCCAGCTTGCCGCCCATGCCCTGTTGGTGTTGAGCACGCAACACCCTCTCTATAATCTATCGACAGCGGTGGCTGATTCTCTGTTGTGCAACATGACGCATCTCTTCTTGGGGTTGCTGGAGCAAGAAGCCGCCACGGCGTGGCTTGCGCACCACCTCGACAGTCTCGGCGTCAATCTGGACATACTGGACACGGATGACGCTGTGCGCGATGCGATCTTGGCGTACACTGGCCGCCACCCCTTCTTACTGCACAAACTGGGCGACTGTCTTGCTGAGATGTTGCCCATGCTGCCGGCGCCGCCAACGCTTGGTCAACCGCTATTGCCCTTTCTCCGTTTGCGACTGGCGGAGCACGGTCGCCCGCTTTTTAGGGCTCAGCGCAATCTCTTCTTAGCGCCGCCGGCCCATGTGGCTCGCGGCGCGCTGCTTTGGCTTCTGGACCACATGCGCCGTAGCCCCGTCCGGCTCGACACCCTTGCCCCCGACAGGCAATCGGCGCTCAACTGGTTGATCAACCAGGCGGTGGCCGCGGCAGATGCTGATGACGAGGCGATCACCTATCGCCTCTATTCCCCATTGCTGGCCGACTTTTTGGAGCAGGCGCCTGGCGACATCCATACAGATGAACACAGCGCAGCGCAACTGTCTGCAACCGTGAGGCAAGATGTAGAGACATGGCCCCTTTATGATAAACTTACCAAAATTGAGGCGTCCCTGTTGCGCTATCTGCAGCAGCACAGCCGGAAGATTGTCTCGACCGAACAGTTGCTCGCCGATGTGTGGAAGCGCCCCAACGCCTCCAGCCGGCGCGTACAAGAGGCGATCCGCCGGTTGCGTCTGCAACTCGAACAGCAGCAGCCGCCGGTTGGGGAAATCAAAAACGAACGGGGGCGCGGCTATCGGTTTGTGCCGGCATAGCGCATTGAATCGCGGCCGGCTGGGGATGCCGATGACCCCTGTTGCAAAAAGAGTGAGCGTGGATCATGCATCTGTTCCCTGTTCCCAATCTCCCCCTCGTCAAGCCCGGTGACGACCTGGCCGCGTTGATCGTCGAACACCTGACCGTCGCCGGTGAAGCATTGCAGCCGGGCGATATCCTGGTGGTGGCGCAAAAAGTGGTCAGCAAGGCCGAAGGGCGATTGGTCAAGTTGTCGACTGTCACGCCCAGCGACGAGGCGTATCGCATCGCCGAGATCGTCGAGAAAGACCCGCGCATTGTGCAGGTTATTCTGGACGATAGCCGGGATGTGCTGCGTATGCGTCGCCACCTGTTTGTCGTTGAACAGCGCCGCGGCTGGATCTGCGCCAATGCCGGCGTGGATCGCAGCAATGTGGAGCAGGTCCCCGATGGCGATGAGCACCTGGCCCTGCTCCCCGACGACGCCGACGCCAGCGCGGCCCAGCTCCGCCAGAAGCTCGCCGATTACACTGGCGTTGCGCCGGCGGTGATCATCAACGACAGCCACGGGCGCGCCTGGCGCGTGGGGACGGTGGGCGTCGCCATCGGTTGCGCGGGGTTGCCCCCCGTGTGGGATCAGCGCGGCCTGCCCGATCTCTTTGGCTATACCCTTCAGAGCAGCGAGGAATGTATTGCCGACGAACTGGCCGCCGCCGCCAGCCTGCTCATGGGCCAGAGCAGCGAAGGCCAGCCGGTGATTGTTGTGCGCGGCTATCGCCTGCCCAATGCGCCTTTTGCGCCGGCCCAGACGATTCAACGCGCGGCCGCCACCGATGCGTTTCGCTAAGGAAGAACTGTCTGGTCGATAGCGGCTTTGCATAGATAACCGTCTGATCGGGCAATAGGTTCGCACAGGATGACCGTATGTACGTGGAGATCAATGGTTGGCGGGAAATGTTGGCCCGCATCTTTGCCAGTTTTCGAGAACAAGACAATGTCAGCCCTGAATGGCTGGTCAACCCGGCAACGCGCCGTCGGCTCAAACTCGACAAGTACTATCCCGACGCTGGCGTGGCTGTGCGCTTTGTCGGCCTACTGGCCAAAGGGCAAGGCCGCCAGAGCGACTGGGAGGCGATGGAAACCGAACAGCGCGACCAGACGCGCGCCGAACTCTGTCGCGCCAATGGGGTGCAGCTTGTGTTGATTGACGCCCAAGAAGATGCCCCCAAGCAACTCGACAGTCTGATCCGCACCTTGTCGCGCGCCAGCCGCACCCTGGCGCAGAGCGACAGGCCACCGCAACACAAACAGCAGTGGATGCCCGCGCTGAGCGCCGCCCGCGAGATTGCCATCGAACTGCGCAGCCGAGTTGCCCACAACCCAACCCAGGCGATGGCGTCGCTGGCCGAAGCCTGGCGCGACCGGGAAACCAGTTTTGCCGATGGGGCGACGGCTGAGCCTTCTGCTCGTCCCCTGCCCGCCGTTGCACTCGACCGCCCCTACGCGGTTGGGGCGCGCGTTCAACATGAGCGTTTTGGCGAGGGCGTTATCACCGCGATGGAGCACGAAGACCGCGACGTGAAGCTTGTCGTGCTCTTCGACGCGGCCGAAGAACGGAGCTTTCTGGCTTCGCTCGTACACGAAAAGTTGGCGGTGATTGCGTGATCCGCGGAGACCGAAAGCGATGAAAAAGGTGGCGTACAGCAGGAACACAGAGCACGCCGAGGAGACACGGAGAACACAGAGAGCATTCTCGGTGTTCTGATATGATGGATGCACAGCGCCGAACTCCGTGCATCTCTGTGCATCTCTGTGCGCTCTGTGTTACGTTGTTTTGTGTTATGTTTAGAACAGGTGGCTATGGTTCAAGAAACGATTTTTAGCAAGATCATCCGCCGCGAAGTCCCGTCGGACATCGTCTATCAGGATGAGCTGGTGACCGCCTTCCGTGATATCAACCCGCAGGCGCCCACCCACATCCTGATCGTGCCCAACAAGCTGATCCCCACGGCCAATGACGTGGCCGCCGAGGATGAAGCCGCGCTTGGTCGCCTCTTTACCGTGGCCGCCAAACTGGCCGCCCAAGAGGGCATCGCCGCCGACGGTTTCCGCCTGCTTGTCAACTGCAACCGGTACGGCGGCCAGGAGATCTATCACCTGCACATGCACCTCATCGGCGGGCGCCCCTTGGGGCCGATGTTGCTCAAGACGATGGACGATAGACGATAGACGATGGACCCTCGTCCAGTATGGGTTCGTGAACAATCAACTTGTGCGCCACCTTGGTCTGCTTTGTCTATAAGGAAGTGTTATGTGCGCAGTGGGCAGCAGTATCCCTCGATTTGATGCGGTGGACAAGGTGACGGGCGCGGCCCCCTACCCCGGCGACATTGATCTGCCGGGGCAGGCGTGGGCAACGGTCGTCTTTGCAGGGGTACCCAATGCGCGCGTGCGCGCCATCGACACCGGCCAGGCCGAAGCGGCCCCCGGTGTGCTTGCCGTGCTGACGGCCAAAGATGTGCCGGTCAACGAGTATGGGCTGGTGATGTTCGACCAGCCCGTGCTCTGTGGCCCCGGCAGCACGCCCGCCGCCGAATTTGTGCGGTGGGAGGCCGACCAGGTGGCCGTGGTCGTGGCCGAGACCCAAGCCCAGGCCGAGCGCGCGGCAGGCCAACTTCACATCGACTATGAGCTGCTGCCTGTGGTGGACAGTATCGAAGCCGCCCTTCAGCCCAATGCGCCCGTTCTGCATCCACACCCTTTCCCCTTCCCCTATGGCGAGCGCAACCTGGCTTCGAATGTGCTCCATCAGTTGCGCATTGAGCGGGGCGACATTGCCGCCGGGTTTGCCCAAGCCGATGTGATCGTTGAAAGCGTCTACCGGACTCATGCCAAAGAGCATGCCTATTTGCAGCCCGAAGCGGGCCTGGCCTATGTTCGCGACGATGGCCGCATCGAGGTGATTGTCGCCGGCCAGTGGATGCACGAAGACCGGGCGCAGGTCGCCCACGCGCTCGGTCTTCGTGCAGAGCAGATTGTCGTACGCTACCCGGCGATTGGCGGCGCGTTTGGCGGCCGCGAGGATATGTCGGTGCAGATTGTGCTGGCGCTGGCGGCATGGAAAACCGGCCGCCCCGTCAAAACGGTCTGGAGCCGCGAAGAGAGCATCGCCGGTCACCACAAGCGCCACCCCTTTGTCTTTCGAGCCAAATGGGGCGCTACCCGCGCTGGCCACATCGTTGCCGCTCAGGTGGATGTGACCAGCGACTGCGGCGCATACGCCTATACCAGCACCAAGGTGCTCGGCAATGCAATCATGGCGAGCGTGGGGCCGTATGCGATCCCCAACGTGCTGCTCGAGGGGCGCACAGTCTACACCAACAATTGCCCTGGCGGCGCGTTCCGTGGCTTTGGCGGCCCCCAAGGGCACTTCGCCGCCGAGATGCAGATGAACAAGATCGCCGCGGCGCTGGGGATCGACCCGGTGGACCTGCGCCGGCGCAATGTCTGGCGCGAGGGTTCCATCCTGCCCACGCGCACACCCGTCCCGCCCGGCTGCACGGCGGCAGCGGTGCTTGAGGCGGCGGCGAGACCCTATGGGCAGGCTGGGGACGGGAAAGCGGAGACCGGCGGGCGTGGCAGGCAACTCACCTCGCTTGACGCATCGCGCACGCACGTCGCCCGCGGGCGGGGGTTCGCGCTGTCATACAAAAACGTGGGCTTTAGCTTGGGCTTCCCCGAGGCGTGCGCGGCGTGGGTCGAGCTGCACGGCGCGACGCAAGTGGAGCGAGCGGTGGTCGGCTGCGTCGGCGCCGATGTGGGGCAGGGCGCCCATCAGGCCATGCGCCAGTTGGCCGCCGAGGCGCTGGGGTTGGATGTGGCGCAGGTCGAATTGCAGGCGCAAAGCACAGACGACGCCGGTTCTAGCGGCAGCGCCTCGGCCAGCCGGTTGACCTTTATGAGCGGCAACGCCATCTTGGGCGCATCCGCGCGGGCGCGCCAGGCCTGGCAAGCGGAGGAGCGCCCGGCGCGCGGTGAGTTTGTCTTTCACCCAACCCCCACCACCCCCTATGCGCCGGTGACGGGTGCGGGGACGCCCAACATCACCTTTGGCTACTGCGCCCAGGTGGCCGACGTGGTGGTGGATCGGGAGACCGGTCACGTCTATATCGAACGGGTGGTGAGCGTCAACGATGTGGGCAAGGCGGTCAACCCGCAGCTGATCGAGGGGCAGATCGAGGGCGGTGTGGCCCAGGCGCTTGGCTGGGTGCTCATGGAAAATTTTTTGCAAAAAGAGGGGCGCACGCTGACGGCGCACCTGAGCAGCTATTTGATCCCCGGTGTGCTCGACGTGGCCGAGAACATCGAACCGGTGCTGCTGGAGTTGCCCGACCCGCAGGGGCCGCTGGGCGTGCGTGGCATGGCCGAGATGCCGTTCATTCCCCTTGCGCCGGCGATTGGCGCGGCGATCCATGCTGCGATTGGCGTCTGGCTCGACGAATTGCCCTATACGCCGGAGCGGGTCTGGCGTGCTTTGCAGGGGCCGCCATCCCGCTGAGCAAGGGGCCGGCTGTTGTAACCCAAACTGCTGTAACCCAAAGAAGACCAAAAAGGAGCAACCAAGCGCAAGATGAATCAACTTCCATCGTTGGGCTTTATTGGGTTGGGTGATATGGGCGCGCCCATGGTGAAGAACCTGGTGGCCGCAGGCTATGCGGTGCGCGGCTTCGACCTCAACGCCGAGCGGGTGGCGGCGGGTGTCGCTGGCGGCATGATCGCCGGCTGCGACACGCCCGATGTGGTGGCGCAGAGCGATATGGTTCTCACCAGTTTGCCCAGCTCCCAGGCCTTTTTCACGGTGGCTGAAAACGAAATTCTGCCCAATTTACGCGCCGGGCAGATTGTGATCGACTTGGGCACATCGGTTGTCCCTGCTTTTCGGGCGCTGGCCGAGGTAATGGCGGAGCGCGGCGTGGCCCTCGTCGATGCGCCGGTGAGCGGCGGCCCTGGCGGGGTGGAACGCCGGCAACTCTATATGTTTGTCGGCGGCTCCGAAGAGGTGGTGGCGCGTTGTATGCCAATCTTGGCCGCGATTGGCGGTGATGCGCGCATCACCCACTGTGGGCCTGTGGGCAGTGGACAGATCGTCAAGGGGGTAAACCAGTTGATGATGGGGCTTGGCAACGCGGCCTACCTGGAAGCGCTGTCGTTTGGCGTCAACCTAGGGGTGGACGCAGCAGTGCTGCAGCAGGCGCTGGGCAATAGTGGGCGCTGGCGGGCCGACCTTCACGCCACAGCGGGCCAAATCGTCGAGGGGCGCGGGGACGAGGTGGGTGTCAAGTTTCGCGAGCTGCCCTACTTTATAGAGGCGTGTCAGGCCGCCGGCCTTCGGCTGCCGCTCACCGAGCTGCTCTATCGATTTTGCGACCAGGGTGAGCGGGTGGTGATCGATGACCACCGGCCGGCCCCTTCATTCTGGCGCGAGTTGACCGGCCGGCCCTAGGGCCTTGTGAGCAGGATACGTTTGCAAGGTGACAGTCACATCTAAAAGTGACTGTCACCTTAATACAGTTTTGGGCGCGTTGACGCAATCGACCAAAGCGATTATCATACCACCCATCCAGGGCGGCGCACGGTGACCGAGTGACGCCGCCGTTTGTCTGTTCACCATCACCACCATTGAGGAGGGACCTGTGCAAATTCTGGTTCAATATCCCTTTACCGAGGAGCAGATCGCACAATTGCGCCAAGTGGCGGCGCGCTATGGCAGTGAATTGTTTCACGCAACCGATGAAGAGACGGCGTTGCGCCATGCGCCCGAGTGCGAAGTGATCCTCGGCGCGTTTCCGCCGGCAGTCTGCGCCGCTGCGCCCAAGCTGCGCTGGATCCAGTCGTTCAGCACGGGGATGGACAAGTTTCTCTTCCCCGCGATCATCGAGCGCGATGAGGTGATGATCAGCAATGTGGCCGGGCTCTACGCCAGCCAGGGCGCCGAACACGCCTGGGCGCTGCTGCTGGCGCTCTCGCGCGGGATCACCCAGTCGTGGGACAACCAGAAGGCCAAGAAGTGGGGCGGCGGCTCGAACGTGGAGCTTTCGGGAACAACCTTGGGGCTAGTGGGGTTGGGCGGCTTTGGCATCGAGATGGCGAAGCGCGCCCAGGGCTACAACATGACGATCCTGGCGATTGACGCCATGCGTACCGAAAAGCCCGACCTGGTGGCCGAACTCAAGCCGGCCACGCGCGAAAACCTCCACGACCTGCTGCGCCGCTCCGACGTGGTGATGATGGCTTGCCCGCTGACCAAAGAGACCTATCACCTGATCAGCACAGAGGATCTGGCGCAGATGAAGCCGTCGGCCTACCTGATCAACGTCACCCGTGGGGGGATCATCGACGAGCCGGCGTTGGTGGCCGCGCTGCAGGCCGGCCAGATTGCCGGCGCCGGGCTGGATGTCACCGAGAAGGAGCCGCTCCCCGCCGACAGCCCGCTGTGGGATGCGCCCAACCTGATCCTGACGCCCCATCGCGCCGGGGCTTCGCAGCATCGCCCGCGCATGGTCTTCGAGTTCTTTCGCCAGAACCTGGAGCGTTATCTCAAGGGAGAACGCCCCCTCAATGTGGTGGACAAGCGCAAGGGATATTGATTTTGGGAGGGTGCATGAGCACAGCGGAACGTGTGGCCTATTTCAACGGCGCGATTGTGCCCGAAAGCCAGGTATTGGTTTCTTTTCGTGACCGCAGCTTCAAGTATGGCGATGGCGTCTTTGACATGACGCGCACCTTTGGCGGGCGCATCTTCAAGTTGCGCGAACATCTGGAACGGTTCGCGCGTTCGCTCAAATATGTGGGCATCGACCCCGGCGTGAGCATGGACGAACTGGCCGCCATCAGCGAAGAGGTGGTGGCGCGCAACCTGCCCCTGCTGCCGGAAGGATCAGACTATTGGGTGGGCCAACGCGTCTCGCGCGGGGTGGATGTGGTGGGGGGCGACTTCTATCAGAACAGCGGCCCCAACCTGATCGTGGAGTGTACGCCGCTGCCGCTCAAAGCGCGCGCCCATCTCTACCGCGACGGCATCGATGTGATCTTTCCCTCGGTGCAGCGGATCCCGCCCGAATGCCTCAGCCCCAACGTCAAGAGCCACAACTATCTCAACCTGATCATGGGCGACCTTGAGGTGCGCAGCTACAACCCCAACGCCTGGTCGTTGCTGTTGGACACGCGCGGCTTTCTGGCTGAGGGAACGGGCAGCAACATCTTTTTGGTCAAGGATGGCGCGCTCTACACCCCCAAAGAGCAATATGTGCTGGCCGGCGTCAGCCGCGAGACAGTGCTCGAACTGGCGGAGCAGCTCAAGCTCACGGTCATCGAGGATGATCTGACTCCTTATAACGCTTACACCGCGGATGAGGCCTTTATCACCTCCACCAGCTTCTGCATCTGCCCGGTGCACTCGTTCAACAACAAGGTGGTGGCGGATGGCCGCGTCCCCGGCCCGGTCACCAAGCGGCTGACCGACGCCTATGTCGACCTGGTGGACTTCGACTTTGTCGAGCAATACCTTCAGCAGTTGCATTGAAGCGCGCTAGGGCTCGCGGACGCTCAACCGATAGCCCACGCCCGGCTCGGTCAGGATCAGCTGAGGCCGCGCCGGGTCTGCTTCGAGCTTCTGTCGCAACTGGGCAAAGTAGACGCGCAGATAGTGCGTCTCATCGACATAGGCCGGCCCCCACACCTCTTTGAGAATTTGCCGGTGGGTGAGCACGCGCCCGGCGTGTTGCGCCAGCAGGCGCAACAGCGCATACTCTGTGGGCGTCAGCCTGACGGGCTGCCCCTTGACGGTGACCAGACGCCGCGCCAGATCGACGCGCAGGTCGCCGTTTTGAAAGACAGCTTCCGCCGGCGCAGGTTGGGCATGGCGTTGGGCCACGCGCAGCCGCGCCATCAACTCTTCGACGCTAAACGGTTTGGTGAGATAGTCATCGGCGCCGGCGTCGAGCGCAGCCACCTTGCCCTGGTCGTCGTCGCGCACCGAGAGGATGACCACGGGCGTCTGGGTCCACTCGCGCAACTGGCGCAGCACGGTCAGGCCGTCCATGTCGGGCAGCCCCAGATCGAGAATGATCAGGTCGGGCCGCACCAGGGCGGCCTTTTCCAGCGCGTCTTGGCCGCTGGCCGTCTCGAAGACGCGATAACCTCTGGCTTCGAGGCTGATCTTGAGAAATCGCCGGATCTGGATTTCGTCATCCACAACAAGAATTTGCGGCCCTTCGCTCATCCTGTATCACCTATTGCCACACTGCCTGCCAGCGGTTCGGCGTGAGGCGTCGCCTCTTGCACCGGAGGGGGTGTGGACTCTGCGGGCAACCGAGTGACAAAGCGGGCGCCACGGCCCGGCGCGCTCTCCAGCGTCAGTGCGCCGCCGTGCGCCTCGACAATACCACGGCAGATCGACAGACCCAATCCCGTCCCACCAGCACTGCTGCCGGCGATGCGGTAGAACTTATCAAAGATCGCGGCCTGGGCATGGGGTGGGACGCCAGGCCCATGGTCTGTCACACGGATGACCAACGAGGCCCCTTCCTGTTGGGCCATCACCTCGATGGCGGCGCCTGGCTCTGTGTAGCGACAGGCGTTGTCGAGCAAGTTGACCAACACTTGCTCGATGAGCGCAAAGTCCATCCACACCAGCGGCAGATCGGGCGGGCAGCGAATGGTTAACGGGTGGTCGGCCAGGTCCACTTCCAGCCGCTTGACCGCCACACCAATGACCTCGCTTACGTCGCACCATTCCCGTTTGAGTTGCAGCCGGCCTGCATCCAATCGGGACATGTCGAGCAAGTTCTCCACCAGCCGATTGAGCCGGTCCGCCGCGCCCTGGATGTCATCGAGCAACGTCGAGCGCGCCTCTGCTGTCGGTGTGGACTCCGGGTCGAGCAGAATGCCCGCCGCCCCGCGGATGGTGGAGAGCGGCGTGCGCAATTCGTGCGAGATGGAATTGAGCAGCGTGGTGTAGAGCCGTTCGGATTCGCGCAAGGTGGCCGCCTGTTGGGCGGCCTCATTTAGCAGTTCTCGTTCAATCACGAGCGCAATGTGGCTTGCAAAGGTTTCAAGCAAGACCTCTTGATCCACCCTGAGCGGTTGCTCGCCGCGCGTCCGGATGCCCATGACGCCCACCACGCGGCCCGTCGTGAGCAGCGGCAGATAGGTCGCCCGCGCCAGCGGTAACGACTCGGTGAAACGACCGGCAGGCCGCCCATGAGCAAAGACCCAATTCGCCACGGCCTGTTCTTTCTCATCGAGTGTCAAGGTGCTGCACGGATGGGGCGGCCCCAACATTTTGCCCGCGTCTGAGAGGAAGAGCGCCACCTCGGCGTCAAAGCTCTGCCCCACCTGGGCTACGGCCGTGCGCAGCACATCTTCCAAGGCGTTGGCCACTGCGGCGCCGTGCGCCAACGTGTAGAGCGCCATGGTGCGGTCGGCGTTGTGGCGAGCCTGCCGTTCTTGCGCCCGCAACCGTGCGGTCAGGTTGCCCGTGACGATGGCCAGCGCAAAATAGAGGAGGAAGAGCAGCGTGTCTTCCGGCGTATGAATGAAAAAGGTAAACTGGGGCGGCATGAACAAAAAGTTCCACGAGAGCGCGCTGATGGTCGCCGCCAAGATCGCCGGACCGCGCCCAATGTAGACCGCGATCAACTGCACGATCAACAACTGGATCAGCCCATTGGCCCGATAGCCAAACCAGGGGAGGAGCAAGAGGTTGATCACGGTGGTGACGGCCACGATGGCCGCCGCCCAGAGATAATCCTCCCATTGCGAGCGAATGCCATCGGTCATCGGCCGCGGGGCCGCGGTTCGGGTCGCCGATGGCTGGCGAGTGACAACATAGATGTCAATGTCGCCGCTGGTGCGGATCAGCCGGTCGACCGGGGAGCCGCCGCGCAACAGGTCATACCATGGGGAGCGCAGCGGCTTGCCCACCACAATCTGCGACACATTGCGCTGATGGGCCAGATGCAAGAGCGCCTCGGCAATCTCTTCGCCGGCGGTGACCACCACCTCGCCGCCCAATTGCCGCGCCAGGGCCACGTTGCGCGCCAGCGTCTCTTTTTGTGCTGGGGAGAGGGGCTGTGTTGTTTCGACATGAACGGCCAGCCACGGCGCTTCCAGCGTGTACGCCATCCGCCGCGTCCACCGGATCAGTTGCTCGGAGAAGGGGCTTGGGCCCACCGCCACCATCAGTCGCTCGCCCGATTTCCATGGGCCGGCGATATGCTTGACCGTCATGTAGTCGCGCAGCTGATGGTCCACATGTTCGGCGGTCAGGCGTAACGCCATCTCGCGCAGCGCAGTGAGGTTGCCAATGCGGAAGAAATTGTGCGCCGCAACCTCAACCCGTTCCGGCGTGTAGACTTTGCCTTCGGCCAACCGGGAGCGCAATGCTTCGGGCGCCAGGTCGATCAGCTCCAGTTCGTTTGCGGCGTCCAGGATCGAATCGGGCACGGTCTCATGCACCGCAATGCCGGTGATCTGACGGACGACATCGGCGCGGCTCTCGAAATGCTGGACGTTGACCGTGGTGTACACATCAATGCCTGCTTCGAGCAGTTCGAGCACATCTTGATACCGTTTGCGATGGCGCGGGGATTCATCGGCGGGCGCGGCATTGGTGTGCGCCAGCTCGTCGACCAGCGCCAACTGCGGGCGCCGGGCCAGGATGGCGTCGGTGTCCATCTCTTCGAGCAGGGCGCCGCGATGCACAATGCGCCGGCGCGGGATAAGTTCCAGCCCATCCAGCAGGGCCTCGGTTTCGGGGCGGCCATGCGTCTCGACCAGGCCCACCACCACGTCAACGCCATCCGCCTTCTGTTTCTGGGCGGCTTCGAGCATGGCGTAGGTTTTGCCCACACCGGCCGCCATGCCCAAAAAGATCTTCAGCCTACCACGTTGCCGCCGCGTCTCTTCCTTTTGCACGGCGGCCAGCAGGGCGTCGGGGTCGGGTCGATAGGTGTTCATGCGTCCTATTCTACCTCATCCAGCGCCAGATTGAGCAGCAACACATTGACGCGCGGTTGGCCGAGCAGGCCAAGCTGGAGCGGTTCGGTAAACTGCGCCACCAACGCCGTCACCTGGCCGGCCGGCAGGTTGCGCGCGTGGGCCACTCGTTCAATCTGCATCTGCGCCGCCGCCGGGCTGATGTGTGGGTCGAGCCCGCTCGCCGAGGCGAAGAGCATGTCGGCGGGGATGGGGGCGTCGGGCGGCAGGTTGTGCGCCCGTCGAAGCGCTGCGGCCCGCGCCTCGACGGCTGTCGCAAGCGCAGCGCTGGTGGGCCCCAGGTTGGTGGCCCCCGACGGCAGCGCGTTGTAGTCGGTGGCCGAGGGGCGAGGCCAGAAATAGCGGGGATCGTCGTTCGCCTGACCCACAAGCGCCGACCCGACCAATACACCGTTCACATCAATCAGACTGCCATTCGCCTGCACCGGAAAGAGCGCTTGCGCCACACCGGTGATACAGAGCGGGTAGACCACTCCTGTCAAAATCGTGAGCCAGAAGAGCAGCAGCAGCGCCGTTCGTTCCGTTCCAAATTGTCTGGTCATTTGTCCCTCGAATCGACAAAATCTTTCACGCCCACCCCAACGCTGCCAGCAGCAGGTCAATCAGCTTGATCGCCACGAAAGGCGCAATCAAGCCACCGCCGCCATAGAGCAACAAATTGCGGCGCAAACTCGCCGCCGCCGCTTGGGGGCGATATTGCACACCGCGCAGCGCCAGGGGGATCAAGGCAATGATGATCAGCGCATTAAAGATGGTGGCGCTGAGAATTGCGCTCTCTGGCGAGGTCAGCCGCATGATGTTGAGCGCTGCCAATGGGCCTGCTTCGCCCGGGGCAGCGTAGAGCGAACCAAAAAGCGCCGGCAAGATGGCAAAGTATTTCGCCACGTCATTGGCAATGCTGAAGGTGGTGAGCGCGCCGCGCGTCATGAGCAACTGTTTGCCGATCTCCACAATGTCAATCAGTTTGGTGGGGTCACTGTCGAGATCGACCATATTGCCCGCTTCGCGCGCCGCCTGCGTGCCTGTGTTCATGGCGACCCCCACATCGGCCTGGGCCAGCGCAGGGGCGTCGTTCGTGCCATCACCGGTCATGGCAACCAGATGGCCGGCGCTCTGCTCCTGGCGAATGCGCCTGAGTTTGTCTTCCGGCGTGGCCTGGGCCATGAAGTCGTCTACGCCCGCCTCGGCTGCAATCGCGGCGGCGGTCAGCGGGTTGTCGCCAGTGATCATCACAGTGCGGATGCCCATGGCGCGCAATTGGGCGAAGCGTTCGCGCATGCCGCCCTTGACAATGTCTTTGAGCTCGACCACGCCCAACACACGCTGGTTTTCGGCAACCACCAACGGGGTGCCGCCGTGGCGCGCAATCGTGTCCACCGTCGCCTGCACCGGGGGCGGAAAGAGACCCCCTTGCGCCTCCACGTGTTGGCGAATGGCGTCACCCGCGCCCTTGCGAATCCGGCGCGGCCCGTTGCCATCCAGCGCAGGGAAGTCTACACCGCTCATACGGGTTTGAGCGGTGAAAGGGATGAACTCGGCCTGTGCGTCTCCCAATTCCCACCAGCGAAGATTGAAACGGTCTTTGGCCAGAATCACAATCGAGCGACCTTCGGGCGTGCTGTCGGCCAGGGAAGAAAGCTGCGCAATCCCGGCCAGTTGCTCCTCGGTCACTTGCGGGGCAGGGTGGAAGGCTGTCGCCATCCGGTTGCCCAGCGTGATGGTGCCCGTTTTATCCAGCATGAGCACATCGATGTCGCCGGCAGCCTCGACCGCCCGCCCGCTGGTCGCCAACACATTGCGGCGGATCAGCCGGTCCATGCCGCTGATGCCGATTGCGCTGAGAAGCCCGCCGATTGTGGTGGGGATGAGGCAGACCAACAGGGCGATGAGCACGGGCAGCGTGGCGTTGGTGGCGCCGGTTAACCCGCCGGCTGCTTCGCTATACGCGATCAGCGGTCGGAGCGTGAGCACCACAAGCAAAAAGATCAACGTCAACCCCGATAGCAGGATTGTGAGCGCAATTTCGTTGGGCGTCTTCTTGCGTTTGGACCCTTCGACCAGCGCGATCATGCGGTCGAGAAAAGTGCTGCCCTGCGCCGACGTGATGCGCACGATGATGCGGTCGCTGAGCACCTTGGCGCCGCCAGTGACGGCGCTACGGTCGCCACCGCTTTCGCGGATGACCGGCGCCGACTCGCCTGTGATGGCTGATTCGTCCACCGTGGCAATGCCCTCGATGACCTCGCCGTCGCCGGGGATGACGTCACCCGCCTCGCAGACGACCACGTCGCCCACTTTGAGTTGGGAGGCCGGCACATTTTCTTCGTGGGTTCCACCCTCTGTCTTTTCGAGCAATCGGCGCGCCATCATTTGTGCGCGCGCTTTGCGCAGCGCATTGGCCTGTGCTTTGCCGCGGCCCTCGGCCACGGCTTCGGCAAAGTTGGCAAAGAGCAGGGTAAACCAGAGCCAGAGCATAATCTGAACATTGAAATCAGAGACCCCCCCCGCCACCAACTCGCTGAGTACGACGGCAGTGGTCAATAGGGCGCCGATCTCCACCACAA
>JAHDWG010000061.1:0-4844 GCA_023384495.1 Caldilineaceae bacterium | reverse complement strand
GGGGTTCTTGACTTGCTGGCGGGGGTCAAGTTTGCGGACAGCGTCGACCGTGGCTCGACCAAGGATGACCCGGTCGAGCAGGGGTCTTGCGCTTGATTTTTTTGGCTGCCGCGTAGAAATGCTTTCCACATTACACCTCATTACACCTCATTACACCTCAATTGCGCCGTATCGGTTCAAAATGTTCGCCCTGCCTGCATCAAGAAATGCTCGACAATCGGCCCAAGCGCCAGCGCAGGCAAAAACGTCAGCGCGCCGATCACAAGCACCACGGCGGCCAATAAGCCGCCAAAGAGCGCGGTATCGGTGGGCAGGGCGCCGGGTGAGGGGGGCGTTGTCCGTTTGCCGGCCATGCTGCCAGCAATCGCCAGGGCCGGTAGCATGACGCCAAAGCGCCCGATCCACATGGCAAGCGTCATCAACAGGTTGTAGAAGAGCGTATCGGCGTTCAACCCGGCAAACGCGCTGCCATTGTTGCCCGCCCCAGACGAGAAGGCATAGAGGATCTCGCTCAACCCATGGGGGCCGGCATTGGCGCGGCTGGCCAACCCGGCCGCCGTGACCGACGCCAGCGCCGAGAAGAGCAGGATGCAGGCGCTGGGCAATAGGATGGCCAGGGTTGCCATTTTGATCTCGTGCGCCTCGACCTTCTTGCCCAGATATTCGGGTGTGCGACCGACCATCAATCCGGCGATGAAGACGGTGAGGAGCACGAAGATTACCATGCCGTAGAGGCCGGCGCCCACCCCGCCAAAGATCACCTCGCCTATCATGATGTTGAGCAGGGCGACCAACCCGGTCAGCGGCGCAAGGCTGTCGTGCATCGCCACCACCGAGCCATTAGAGGCTGCGGTTGTGGCCATTGCCCAGAGCACGCTGTTGGCGACGCCGATGCGCACCTCTTTGCCTTCCATGCGGGCAGCCACGTCAAGGATGGGGTTGCCGCCATGCTCGGCGGCGAGCGCGATGGTCAACCCACTGCCGAAGAGCAGCGCCATGACGATGAAGATCACCCAGCCGTGACGCCGGTTGCCGACCATGACGCCATAGGTGTGGGTAAGCGCGGCGGGAATCAGCAGAATGGCGAACATCTGCAAGAAATTGCTCAACGGCGTGGGGTTTTCCAGCGGATGGGCGCTGTTGACGCCAAAAAAGCCGCCGCCGTTTGTGCCCAACTGCTTGATGGCGACCTGTGAGGCCGCCGGCCCCAGCGGGATCGTCTGTGTCGCGCCCGCCAGTGTGTGGGTCACGGCGTTGGGCGCAAAGGTCTGCACAACGCCCTGGCTCACCAGCGCCATGGCCAGCGCAAGGGATAGGGGCAGCAGCACATAGACGATGCTCCGCACGAGGTCGACCCAGAAGTTGCCGATGGCGCCGGCGGAGCGGCGGGCCAGACCGCGAGCCAGGGCGACGAGAACCGCCATGCCTGTGGCCGCGCTCAAGAAATTCTGCACCCCCAGCCCCACCATCTGTGTAAAGTCGCTCAACGTCACCTCGCCGGCATAGGCTTGCCAGTTTGTGTTGGTCATAAAGCTGGTTGCCGTGTTGAGAGCGAGCGCCCAGGGAACGGCCGGGAGCTGACCGGCGTTGAACGGCAACAGTCGTTGCGCCATCTGCATGACCAACAGCGCCAAGAATCCCACCACGCTAAAGCTCAGCAGCGAACGGGCATAGGTCGTCCATCTCATTTCCGCGGTGGGGTCGATGCCGGATAGGCGATAGATCATCCGCTCCGTAGGCCGAGCCAGCGGCGTCAGCCAGGTTCGTTCACCGGCATAGACCTTGGCCATGTAGCCGCCCAATCGCGGCGCGCATAGCGCCAGTAGGGTGATATAAAGCCCGATCTGGGCATAGTCGACCCAGTTCATTGCCACAGCCCCCCATGCGCCCACACCGACATGCCATAGATGCAGATCAGCGCCAACAGGGGCGCCGTCGTAATCAGAAGAAAGAGTACGAGCAGATCCTGCCATACTGTCATTGTCATCACCGTTAGAACCTTTCTGGGGACAGCAGCGAAAAGGTCAGATAGGCCAGCAGGCCCAGGGCTACCAAACCAGTGATTGCGACATCCCATTGCATAGCCTCGCCTCCACAAATACACAATTCGTGTCTAGGATGAGTATGCGCTGAAGTGAGGTCAAAAGGAGGTCAAATTGTGAGAGGAGGGGGTCAAGAAAGTATCAATAATAGAATAGGACTTATGTAAGCCTTGAATGACACAGACGCCCCAAGGGCGTCTGTGTAGTTGCAGCGTAAAGCAGGGGTTGTTGGAAAAATGGTGACGAAATGAGGTTACACGACTGCTGGCCCACTCAGATCAAGCCGATAGCGGCACTTCTGCCGCTCACCCTCCTGATACATGTCGGTGTCGAGCGGCAGATCAACGATTTCGACAAAGGTGAAGCCGGCCAACTCACAGGTGCGGCGCGAGGCGTAGTTGTCGGGATTACAGGTGATCCACAAGGGTGACAGACCGTGGCGGCGGGCCAAGGGCAGGAGCAGCCGAACGCTGCGCGCCGCGTAATGGTGGCCGCGGAAGGAGGGATAGACATTGTAGCCGATGTGCCCGGCATACAGGCAAATGTGGTCTGTGTTGCCGAGGCGCAACTCGATCTCGCCCATCTGCGTCTGGTGGGGGATGCTCATCATACGAAAACGGTATGCGGGCACATACCCCCGGCGCACATCCCCTGGGTAGATTTCCCCGACCAGCAGTTCCAGGTCGCCATCCATCATCGGTGCGAGCTCGAGTGGGTGCAACGGAACGTTCGACAGCATGCCCATCCCCCAACATACCTGCTTCACAGCGTTTGCGCAACGGAAAGCCATACTGCGATTGCTTTGAAAACCGGAGTTTGCGAAGATGTTTAGCCCTTCCAGTCACTTCGGTTTCAAACAGAGCTCAGTATAGAACGTAAATTTTGCGCTTTATCCGTCGTCCGGTATAATAATATGTTCAACCTCCCGATGTAAAATTGCATCTGCGATTGTGTGAAATTTGTCACACAGCGTCGGATATAGTATACTCGTGTGACAAATTTCACACAGTTTACGCTCCAGTGTGCCTTTTTTATTTATCGTGTGAATAATCAGATTAATTGAACGATTGATTTGTTTTGGTCAGCGAAGTAGCCGCGCAATGACGCGCTGGGTAGCGTCACCCTCCTTTCGCCCCGTCCTGTTGTTGATTCCGTCCTATTTCGTTTGCTCAATCCACATGGGCCTGATAGGCCTGGCCTGGTTCACTGGCGTTGCCTGCCGGTGGGCTGGACGCTACCATCACGTTGATGCGCTCCTTGCCAGGCTGTCGATTCAAATTTCGAAGCCGGTGGCGTCGCCGCCCTGCTGGTGGCGCTGTTGCCGTGGTGATTTCACCTACTGAATCATATAGGAGAACGCTTGCATGAACCGCGCAAATTCTCAGCCACCGAGAGGGGCGCCGCCCAAACAAGGTCTCTATGACCCTCACTTTGAGCGAGACGCTTGTGGTGTCGGCTTTGTTGTCAATATGAAAGGTGAACGCTCCCACACCATCGTCAGGCAGGCGCTCAAGGTGCTGGTCAATCTGAGCCATCGCGGCGCATGCGGCTGTGAAGAGAACACTGGGGACGGCGCGGGTCTTTTGATGCAACTGCCTCACACGTTTTTTGCGCGTGTGGCGGCTGAAAATGGTTTTGCGCTGCCCGAACCGGGCCGATATGGCGTGGGGATGCTTTTTTTGCCCAAAGACGCTGCGTTGCGGGCAGAGTTTGAAGAGAAGCTGGCTGCGCTCATTCGCGCTGAGGGCCAGACGGTGCTGGGCTGGCGAACCGTGCCTACGGACAACAGCCCCATCGGGCAGACGGCCAAGGCCAGCGAGCCGCTGATGCGGCAGGTCTTTGTTGGGCGCAACGATGCCGCCCTTGTCGGCGCCGATGAGATGGCGTTTGAGCGCAAGCTCTACGTCATCCGCAAACAGGCGGAACTGGCTATTCGTTACGGTGGTCACCCCCAGGGCGAACAATTTTACGTCTCCAGCTTATCGTGCCGGACTGTGGTCTACAAGGGGATGCTGACGCCCGAACAGGTGAGCGTCTATTTCCCCGATCTGCTTGCCCCCGATGTCGAGGCGAGCATTGCGGTGGTCCATTCGCGCTTTAGCACCAACACGTTCCCGAGTTGGGAGCGGGCTCACCCCAATCGGTATCTGATCCACAATGGGGAGATCAACACGATCCGCGGTAACGAAAACTGGATGTACGCACGCCAGTCGATCCTCAAGTCTGACCTCTTTGGCGATGATCTGCCCAAGGTCACCCAACAGATCGTGGACCCCGATGGCGCCGACAGCGCCCGCTTTGACAACGTGCTCGAATTCCTGCACCTGGCCGGTCGTTCGCTGCCCCACGCCGCCATGATGATGATTCCCGAGCCGTGGGCCAATCACGAGACCATGAGCGACGAGAAGAAGGCGTTCTACGAGTATCACTCGACGCTGATGGAGCCGTGGGACGGCCCGGCCTCGATCGTCTTCTCCGACGGCACAATCGTCGGCGCGGTGCTCGACCGCAACGGCCTGCGCCCCTCGCGCTACTATGTCACCAAGGATGGCCTGGTGGTGATGGCATCGGAAGTGGGGGTGCTGGGCGATGAGATTTCCCCTGAAGATGTGGAATACAAGGCGCGCCTGCAACCTGGGCGCATGTTTCTGGTCGATACACAGGCCGGTCGCATTATCGACGATCAAGAACTCAAGCAGACCATGGCCAACGACCACCCCTATCGCCAGTGGCTGGACGAAAACTTGCTCGAATTGGATGATCTGCCCGCGGTCGACGCCCTGGCAGCCAACGAACATGCCG
>JAHDWG010000648.1 GCA_023384495.1 Caldilineaceae bacterium | reverse complement strand
TACCGGGAACCGGAGGCCGGGCGCCAGTACGTGGTAGGTAGCGACCCGGCGGAGGGCAACCCCACCTCCGACGATAGCGCACTGACTGTGATGGACGTGCTGACCGGTGAGGAGTGCGCTGCCCTGGCCGGCAAATTTCAGCCGTCGGTGCTGGCCGGCTATGCAGACCAGATAGGGTGCTACTACAACGACGCCGGTTTGATGGTGGAGCGTAACAACCATGGCCACGCCGTGCTGCTCTGGCTAGAAGAGCACAGCGCGCTGCGTCGACTGCCGGGCCATGATGACAAGCCGGGCTGGCTTTCCAGCCAACTGGGTAAGGCACTGCTCTACAACGAGATGGCGGACTGCTTTCGCGACAAGGCGACCACATTGCACTCATTTCCGACCTATATGCAGTTGGCTAGCATCGAGGGCTCGACCCTGCGGGCGCCCGAAGGCCAACACGATGACCGAGCCGACAGCTATGCGTTGGCGCAAGTGGGCCGGGCTGCCATGCTGATCAACGTGACCGGGATGCGCCAGGCGACTGTTTATCAGGGGCCGGGGGCTATGCGGCGCACAGCAGTCAGGAGAGTGGCCGCATGATACGCAGATTTGTAGGCCGGGTGACCGAATTCTTCACCACCGCCAGCAACGTGGTCAGCCGCACGGTGCGAACCACCTGGTCCACCATGCGGCGCTCTTTGTTTAGACCATCAAATGACTGGTCAAGACCGGACTATGAGTTCTACAGGAGAGCGTATCGCTGCCAGGTGCGAGGGCTGGAGATCAGCGGCCTCTTCCTGAAGCCGTTGTGCTCCAAAATCACGAGCTGGACCCTGGGCCGGCCACCGGGCTGGAAATGCGCCAACGACGCATCTCAAAAGGCGCTGGACGCCTGGTGGGACAGCCGCCATGTGGACATCCTCAAGGCGATGCTGGCCGGGCTCAAGCAGGGCGATAGCTTCCTCGTCGTCAACTCGGATCTGAGCGTGACCCTACTCCCACCTGACACCGTTGAACCCATCGTCGCCGAAGACGACTATGGCAACGTAATCGGCTGGCGGGCGACCCAGGTCCTTGCCCACCCCACCCGGCCCGGCGACAAGATGACGCTGGTTGACGAGTACACGGCAATGCAGCGCATCCACCGGATCGAGCGCAACGGGATAGTGGTGCAGGAGACCATCTTCCCCAACCTGCTGGGCCGGCTGCCGATTATCCACGTGGCCAACCAACCCGACGAGGGCCAACGTTTTGGCCACCCGGAGGCGGAGGGGTTGGTCGAGGTGTTGCACCGCTATGGCGAGGTCTTCGAGGCCGCCATCGAGGGCAACAAGCTCCAGGGCCGGCCCACGCCGGTACTGCAATTCGAGACGGTCGCCGACCTCGACAAGTTCTGGGCGCTGTATGGCAAAACCGAACGCCAGACGTTGCCCGACGGCCGTGTCGAGTCCTACCAGACGCTCAGCGTGGATCTATCGCAGCTCCTCACAGTGAGCGGAGCCGAGCTCCACTACGCCAGCCCGGGCAGTTTCGCCGGCGATACGGAGACGCTGCTCGGGCTGATGTTCTATCTGATCCTCGAGCACACTGAGATCCCCGAATTCGTGTTCGGCAACGCCATCGCATCGAGCAAGGCCAGTGCAGAGGCGCAAATGCCTGTCTTCGAGACCTTCATCGAAGGCCGGCGCCGCGAGGCCGCGGCCTGGCTTACCGAAGTCGCCGAGATCGTGCTGGGTTACCTGTCGCTGATGCAGCCAGGTGTTTCCCGGGAAACACCTACCATTCAGTGGGCCAAACTGACCCAAGACGGCCGCTTGACCCTGGAGACCATCACCTGGGCCTTTGGCGAAGGCCTGCTCGACGAGCGGACAGCAGTCATGTTGATGCCGGTAGACGTGGAGGACGTGGACGCCGTACTGGAACAGGCCAGGCGAGAGCGGGAAGAGCGCCGCCAGCAGGTAATGGAGCAAGCACGGGCCATGCAGCCCCAACAGCCGGCCCAGCAGCCGCCGGCCAGGGAGATTGCGGAGATGCTGCCAGCGCCGGCCTACCACCGCAACGGCTCCACAGACCCGGAAACAGCCGCCATCGTCGCAGCCGCCGAGCGCATTGTCGCCAACGGGGATGCACGGGGGGCCACAGGCGGGGCAATGGAAGTCCTGGCCGGCGGTCGCATTATTGACGCAGTGAGGGAGCTGAAGAAGGTACTATGAGCGAACAGGAATTACGGGAAGCGTTGGCGGCCTACGCACACGAAGCATGGTCGGGGTGGATGAAGTACATGATCGATGTCAAACGGGGCTGGCCCGACGCCTACGGCGGCTGGACTATCGCAGCGGAATCGCTTGAGCGTTGGCGGCGCCAGATGAACACGGATTACGCTGATCTGCCTGAGTCCGAGAAGGCCAGCGACCGGGCCGAAGCCGACAAGATGCTTGCAATCATCCGAGGACAACAGTGACCACCGCCTACGCAGAATCCACCCTACAAGATTTACCCGATGGCCCTGGCATGCTGACTGACGCCAACGACGGCCAAATCATGCGCTGGGATGCCAACCAGGGCCGCATGGTTATGGTCGCCATGCCCCGGCCAACATCGGTTGTGCTTAGTGGTGGTGGGGGCGGTGGCGGCGGCCAGCAAGGCCCACCCGGGCCGGCTGGACCAGAGGGGCCGGAGGGTCCGCAAGGCGAGACCGGGCCACAGGGCGAGCAGGGTCCACAGGGCGAACAAGGGCCACCTGGTCCCAT
>JAHDWG010000060.1:20510-24014 GCA_023384495.1 Caldilineaceae bacterium | reverse complement strand
CCCGCAAGCCACAACCGGCGAGCAGGCGCAGGCCTCTACCGACGGCAAGATCAGCCTAAGCTTCTGGACGCCGGGCGGCTCGCAGATCTACTGCCAGGGCTTTGGCACGATCGCCCAGAACTACGAGGCATTGAACCCCAACATCGACATTGAGGATGTCCAGTGTGGCACGGGGGAACAGAACTTCAACGAGGTGTTGTTGGCCCGTATCGCGGCTGGAAACCCGCCCGACTGTACGATTTTGTGGACCTCACCGGCCGCATTTGGCGCCCGCAGCGCGCTGCTCGAATTGGACGAGTTGATGGCCGGCTCGCAGTATTCACAGCGGGATGCCTGGCCTGAGGGTGTGCTGGCAAGCTGCATCTATGATGGCAAAACCTATGGCCTGCCAGTGGCTGCCGGCACCTATGCGATCTACTACAATCAGGAGATGTTTGAAGAATATGGCGTTTCTTCGGCGCGCGAGGATTTCCCCAAGACGTGGGATGAATTGCGTGCGCTTTCCAAGGAGTTTACCCGCTGGAATGGCGACCTCCTGGAGCAGGTTGGCTTTATCCCCAACCCCGATCAGTTTGAATTGCCCATCTGGTCGGCGTTGAATGGCTCCCGGCTGTATGATGCTGAAAACCGACAATATCATCTGGATGATGAGGCCAACGTGGCCATGATGGACTATCTCCTCGCTTGGCTGGATGAAGAATATCAGGGCAACATCCAGCGGGTGAACACCTCCGGCAACTGGGGGATGTACGACGACTCGCAAGGCCGGCAGCCGGGCTTCCAAGAGGGCAACGTCGCCATGAGCTTCAACGGCTTCTGGGTGTGCGGCGATATGTACAACTACGAGGTCAAATTCGAGCGGTGGAATGTGGCGCCCAACCCGGTTGGCCCCAGCGGCGCGGCCACCACTTCGGGCTACTGGCCCAACTGGCTGGTGGTGCCCGTGGGTTCGCGCCACCCCGAAGAGGCCTTCAACTACCTCGATTACATGTCAGCGGAAGGGATCAAGGTCTGGTTCTCCAACATCGCCGATCTGCCCACCAACAAGAATGTGCCGACCGACCTCTACCCCACGCTGACCGCTCAACACCGAGGCGATGAATTCGCACAGGAAGTGACAAACTTCTTCCGCGGCCAGCTTGACATTGCCACCCCCATGTGGGATTCTCCCATCCAAGACTTTGCCAACGACCAGATTGGCCGGGCGCTGGATCAGATCTACAACAAAGCGGCCACCCCTGCCGCTGCCCTGGCCGAGGCGCAGGCCGCCTGCCAGCGCGAGCTCGAAAATCTGTTGCAGAGTGCGTGATAAGTGAGAAGTGTGATAAGTGAGAAGTGAGAAATGAGGAGTAAGGAGTGAAGATGCGATTTCACTCCTCACTCCTGATTCATTAGAGAGGAGTGACGATGGCCGTATTTGCCAGCCGACCACAACGGACAAGTGTGCTGCAACGTCGCGAGGCGCGGGCGGGCTATTTCTTTGTCTTGCCGTGGATCTTGAGCTTGCTGATCTTCACTGCCTATCCGGTGATTGCCAGCCTGTACCTGTCGCTTACAGATTACAATATCGTCTCTTCGCCGCGCTGGATAGGGATGGAGAACTATCGCACTCTTTCGTCGGGTGATCCGTCCTTTTGGATCTCGGTGTGGAACAGTGCGTACTATGCCTTGATTTCGGTGCCGGTGGGGTTGGTGGTGTCGTTGGGGCTGGCGTTGATCCTCAATCTGCGGGCGACGGGGATTGGGGTCTACCGCACACTCTTCTATTTGCCGTCGCTGGCGCCGCCGGTGGCCGGGACGATCATCTTTGTGGTGATGTTCAACCCGCAGGGCGGGCTGATCAACCAGATGTTGCAGCTAGTTGGTCTGCCGGCGCTCGGCTGGTTCGCAGACCCGAAATGGGCAAAGCCTGGCCTGATCATTCTCAGCCTCTGGGGAGTTGGCGTTGGCACGCTGGTCTTTTTGGCCGGTCTTAAAGAGATCCCGCAGTCGCTGCTCGAAGCCGCCGCCATCGATGGCGCCAACGCGTGGCAACGGCTGCGCCATGTCACGCTGCCGCTGCTCACGCCGGTGACGCTCTTCAACCTGGTGATGGGCGTGATCGGGTCGTTCCAGGTCTTTACATCGGCCTTTGTGATCGGCGGCACAACCGGAACGCCGCTCGAATCAACGCTCATGTACATGGTGCTCATCTATCGCAACGCCTTCCGGTATTTCAAGATGGGCTATGCCTCGGCGCTCTCGGTGCTGCTCTTTGTCACTGTGCTCATCGTAACGCTGTCGATCTTTCGGTCGGCGCGGCTGTGGGTTTTTCAGGAAGACGGCGAGCAGGATTAGTTCAAAAAGGAGACCGAATCTATGGCCCAGATCGCACACGGTGATGTCGAGCGGCAGAGTCAGGGGATAGCAGCCCGCCGCGCATCGTCAACCAACTGGCAAAAGCTATTTGGCATGATCACGCGCCATGCTGTGCTGATCCTGGTATCGATTCTTTTCATGTTTCCATTTTATTGGATGATCATCACCGCGCTCAAAGACAATACCAGAGTCTTCACCTATCCAATCGAATGGTGGCCCGACCCCGTGCGGTGGGAGAACTTTCCCACCGCAATCAACTACGCCGGCTTCCCCTTCTTTCTCTATCTGCGTAATAGCGTCTTCTATTCGCTTTCTGTTTCTATTGGGACGATCCTCTCTTGCGCTGCGGTGGGCTACGGCTTTGCCCGGCTGCGCTTCCCTGGCCGCGATCTACTATTTATGGTTACCGTCGCCACACTGATGATCCCAGGCATCGTTACCTTTATTCCCACCTTTATCCTGTTCAAAAATCTGGGGATGCTTGGCACCTATGCCCCCTTGGTGCTTCCCGCCTTTTTTGGCAACGCCTTCTTCATTTTTATGATGCGCCAGTTCTTTCAAGGGATGCCGGCGGAGCTGACCGACGCCGCACGGGTGGACGGCGCCAGCGAGTTCCGCATCTTCTGGCAGATCATGTTGCCGTTGGTGCGACCCGCCTTGTTGGTGATGGCGGTCTTCACCTTTTTGTGGACCTGGCACGAGTTCTTTGGGCCGCTTGTCTATCTGTCTGAACAGCGCCAATATCCGCTCTCGCTGGGTCTCTTTGCTTTCCGCGCCCAGCGCACCACCGAGTGGAGCCTGATGATGGCCGCCTCCACGCTCGCTACATTGCCGCTGGTGGTCGTTTTCTTTTTTGCCCAACGTTATTTTCTCGAAGGCATCCGCCTCACGGGGATCAAGGGATAGATGACCAAACTCAAATTCGCCCTTCTCGGCTGCGGCGATGTAGCCCAGCGTGACTATTTGCCCGAATTCCACCGACTGGCTGACCGCGCCCAACTCGTGGCCGTCTGCGGGCGTACGCAGGAACGAGCGCACGCGGCGGCCGGACAATACCAGATCCCCCATGTCTATACCGATTACCGGCAGATGCTTGCTGAAAGTGACGCCGACGCGGTCATCAACCTGACGCCAATCCAGCTTCAT
>JAHDWG010000060.1:0-20500 GCA_023384495.1 Caldilineaceae bacterium | reverse complement strand
GGCTGCGGGCAAACATGTCTACACTGAAAAACCGGTGGCGGGGACGGTAGCGCAGGCCCAGCAGATCAAGGCACAGGCTGAACAGAACGGGTTGAAGCTGGTCTGTGCGCCGTGTGTGTTGCTCTTTCCGCAAGTGCGCTATGCCCGGCAACTGATCGAGCAGGGCGAGATTGGCGCGATCTATTCGGCGCGTGGATACGGCCACATGGGCGTGCCGCCGTGGTCGGGGTATCAGTCGGACCCAAGCCCCTTCTTTGCCAAGGGGGGCGGGCCGGCCATGGATATGGGCGTCTACCCGTTGCACACCATCACCGGTCTGCTCGGCCCAGTGCGGCGAGTGACGGCGATGGTCACCAAGGTGCTCGACAGTTTTGTGGTTGAAGACGGCCCCGTCGCCGGCAAGCGCGTGCCCGTCGAGGCCGACGACAACTGGCAATTGATCCTCGACTTTGGCGGTGGGCGGCTTGTTTCGTTGGCGGCCAACAACGTCGTCCTCGGCACCAAAGCGCCGGTGGTTGAATTTCACGGGCTGGCCGGCACAATCGCCCTCGACCCAATCGATGTATCCAGCCCGGTGGCGGTGTTGCGCAAGGGCCGGGGCTGGCAGACGGTCACCCCGCCCTTCCCCGTCGACAACGGCGCTGGGCGGCAGGCCGGGCCAGACCATCACCTGGGCATCGAGCATCTGGTCGATTGCATCCAACAGGAGCGGCAGCCGCTGCTCAGCATCGACCACGCCCTGCACGTAGTCGAGATCATCGAAAGCGCGGCAAAGTCATCCGAGACCGGGCGCGTCGTCGAGGTCGAGAGCACGTTCTGACCGAGCCGGCGCCCATTCATACCCAATAGCACTTACGCAAGCCTTGGCTGAGTGCACGATGATTGAGCGTGAATCTTTGCCTGGCAAACGTCAGCCGCTGCGTAAGTCATGACACACAAGAGAGGCGATTATGACTGATAATGTTCTGCGCGCCGGCCTGGTCGGCTGTGGCAGCCTGGCCATCCGCGGGCCGTTTCCTCACCTGAGCCTGCCCGATGCCCAAAAAAGGGTGCGCCTGGTCGCCGTGGTGGACGCGGTGGCCGAGCGCGCCCAAGAGGCCGCCGCGCGCTTTCAGCTTCCCCGTTGGTTTACCGCCACTGAGGAGATGCTCGACCAGGTGGATCTCGACCTGGTGATCGTGCTGACGCCAATCCCCTTCCACTACAGCAACGCGATGGCGGCCATCACCCGTGGCAAGCATGTCTATGTGCAAAAGGCCATGACCACCACGCTGGCCGAGGCCGATGCGTTGCTTGCTGCCGCCGAGCGGGCGGGGGTCAAGCTGGCCGCTGCGCCCGGCTACGAGCTCTTCCCCACCACGGCGCAGATGCGCGAGGTGGTCAACAGCGGCGCGATCGGCAAAGTGGGCGTCGGCTTCACCTACACGCTCGGCTTTGGGCACGAAAACGAGTCGATCCGCACGGGGGAAGGCCCGTTGGCGGCCATCAACCCTGCATGGTATTATCGCGCCGGCGCTGGCCCCCTGCCCGATGTGACGGTCTACTCGCTCCAGTTGGCGACCAGCATCCTCGGTTCGGTGCGCCGCGTGACGGCGCTCAACAACAAGCTGGCGCCCACCCGCACCTGGCAGGGGCAGACCATCGAAGTCGAGGTGGAGGATAACAATCTGGTGCTCATGGAATTTGCCTCTGGCGCGCTGGTGACGGCGGTTGGCTCCAACAGCCGGGGCAACCGGCGCACCCCGTGGGGGGGGCTGGCGCTGCACGGCGCCGAGGGTGTGCTCAACGTGCTCGAGGTGGATGGCAACAGTGGCTATCCCACCCAGTTTGAGGTACAGGGGCGCAACCCATCGACGCACACAACCGAACTTGCGGCCCAGCCCTATTTGCGGGGAGACCATCTCACCCTTGAAGAGCCGCATGTCTATGTGGACATCATGGATCTGGTCGACGCCATCGTGGAGAACCGCGCGCCCCGCGCCACCGGCGAGCAGGCGCGCCATGTGGTGGAGATCATCGAAAAGGCCCGCCTTGCCGCGCAGACTGGTCAAACGCAAACGCTGGTGAGCGTGATGCCGAGCCTGTAAGCCAATCTCAGGCAATCAATCAGCACATGAGCACAACCGGAGAAATGCTATGCTCCCCATTATCGACACCCACCAACATCTGTGGGATCTCAATAAGTTTCGCCTGGCCTGGACCGATTCGGCCCCCTCGTTGGCGCGCAACTACCTCACGAGCGACTATCTAGAAGCAACCGCGGGGCTGAACGTGGTCAAGGCCATCTACATGGAGGTGGATGTGGACCCAGCCCAACAGACCGCCGAGGCCGATGCGATTATCGCGCTCTGCCAGCGCGACGACAACCCCACCGTGGCCGCTGTCATCTCGGGCCGCCCTGCAGATGCCGAGGGCTTCAAAACATATATCGCTCGATTTACGGGCAGCCCCTACATCAAAGGCGTGCGCCAGGTGTTGCATGGGCCTGGCGCGCCCGCCGGCTATTGTCTTCAACCCTCGTTCGTGCGGAGTGTGCAACTGTTGGGCGAGATGGGCATGAGTTTTGACCTTTGCATGAGGCCGGGCGAACTGAGCGACGCCGTCAAATTGGTGGATCAGTGCCCGGGCACGCAATTTATCCTCGACCACTGCGGCAACGCCAATTTCTACATCGTAGCTGGCGTCGACCAGCCAGCAGACGGCAACCCCCACACCCGCCAACAATGGATGGATGATATCCGCGCCCTGGCGGATCGCCCCAATGTGGTCTGCAAAATCTCGGGCATCATCGCCTCGGCCCGCCCCAATAATTGGACAGCCAATGACCTGGCGCCCACCATCAACCACTGCCTCGACGCCTTTGGCCCCGACCGCGTCGTCTTTGGCGGCGATTGGCCGGTTTGCACGTTGGGCGCGCCCTATGCGGCCTGGGTCAACGCGCTCAAGATCGTGATCATGAACCGCAGCGAAGATGAGCAGCGCAAACTGCTCCATGACAACGCCGCGCGCATCTACGGGGTGTGAGGGTAAAACGGCGGGCTCACAGAGTACACCGAGAAAAACGCGAGGGTCTTGTCTCATGGACAAGACCCTCTGTGTGCTCGGCGTCTCCTCGGTGCACTCTGTGTTCCTGCTGTACGCCGCCATTTTCGTCGTTATGGATGACCGTAGGTCATGATGACTGCTCTGTGAGCCGGTTGCTTTAGCAGATCAGTCCCTCGCGCGCTGCCTCGCCGTGGGCAATCGGGTTCTCGCCGATCCAGCGTGGGTCGAGCGGCTCCGAGGCGCGCTGGTAGCGCGAATCGGTGGAGAGGCGAACGCGGTTGGTCTGGTTGTCCAGGCTGCCGTGGAGCAGTTGCATACAGAAGATGAGCACGTCGCCCATCTTGTAGTCGCCGGTGAGCCAGCGCCCCCCCATCTGCTCGCGCACGCCGATGGCGTCCTTGGTAAACGACCCTCCTGTCTTGCTCCACGACCACTTGAGGCTCTCATCCTCTTTCTCGCCGTTGACGCAGTAGGTATCCACGTCAAATTGCCAATATTCGCCCAATACGTCGGCGCGCGTGTGCGAACCCTCCAACACCATCAGTCCCCCCATCTCATAGGGGATATCGCCCAGCGGCGTCCATGCCGTGTAGAGCTCTTTGGCGCCGCGGTTCATAAAGACGATGTCGCAGTGAGGCGTCGTGGCCGTATCCGCCCCGCCCGACTTGGCGCGCAGCCAGGTAAAGTCAAAGTGGGTGGCCGGCTCGCCGAGAAAGTGATCAAAAAAACGCATCATGGCGCCGTTGTAGAGCAAGTGCTCCACCACCGGGTTTTTGGTGGCCAGGTCTGGGCGAAAGGCCAGGCGCACGTCGGGATTGAGCACCCCATCCATGAGCGGCTGGGTCAAGTCGAGCATCTCTTGCTCGGCCAGCCGGTCGAGCACAGAGCGGCGGGCGTTGAGTACCTCATCGCGATCGAGCAGGCCGGGCAGAAACAGATAGCCATCCTCGGCCATGCGGGCGCGCAGCGCGGCAGGGTCGTTGAGCAGATCGGTGGCCTCGCGCAGCTCGCCCATATACGCTGGGCGCATTTGCAGGCCACGGTAATAGAGCGCGGGAAAGGTTGTTGCGTGCATGGAACAGTTCCTTTGGTTGATGGTGCGGTGCGTGACCCAATCGGTCTGGGCAAGCCGGCCAGGTGACAAATGCTGCATCCATTCTAGCATGGGTTGATGAGCGCATGCAACGAAGCCAAGGGGGCAGGGGTGCATCCGA
This sequence comes from Caldilineaceae bacterium, assembly GCA_023384495.1. GTDB lineage: Bacteria > Chloroflexota > Anaerolineae > Caldilineales > Caldilineaceae > CFX5. The sequence goes on along the minus strand of JAHDWG010000060.1, from coordinate 16,241 downwards.
AACTTTAGGAGCGCCGCCATCTTGCCGGAAGGGGTCGAATGCTGGTGCGTCGTCCAGCGACTACCTGACCCCTTCCGGCAAGATTTCTGCCTAGAACCTGGGACGCATCCAGGTGGCAGTGACTTTCTTTTTGAAGGTCACTGAACCGCAAGGTCTTTGGGCTGGTTGACGTAGGGGCGCAGACAGGGTATAATCGCTGCATCGTCGCCCCACCTTCACTAGCGCGCAATCTACTGAGTTCTGGGTAAACAAGCAAGAGAAGCAGAAGGTATACAGGAAAGACCTCCTGTCTACCTCAATTTTTGTCTACCTTTTTCCTGAAAGCTCTCTATTGAGCGGACCGCAACACCAAGGAATCGATCCATGCCAAACTCTTCCTGTAGTGTGCAGACCAGCCACCCGGTACCGGGCATCGAAGCGGTGACGTTGGCCAATGCCTGGGTCAAAGTAACCGTGCTTGCCAACAAGGGCGCCGATATTTTTGAGTTGGCGCACATCCCGTCTGGCGTGGATGTGATGTGGAAGTCGCCGCTGGGGCTGCGCGCCCCCACGCAGGGATGGTTTGCCTCCGACAGCCAGACGGCCTGGCTCGAAATGTACGAGGGCGGCTGGCAAGAGCTCTTCCCCAACGGCGGCGACGCCTGTCAATACAAAGGCGTCGAGCTCAACTTCCACGGTGAATCTTCGACGTTGCCTTGGTCGTATGAGATTGTCAAGGACAGCAGCGACGAGGTGGTCGTCGACTTCACGGTGCAACTCTTCCGCAGCCCGCTGCGCTGCACCCGGCGCATGAGCCTACGGGCCGGCGACCAGCATCTGCGCCTGCAAGAGACCATGACCAACCTGGCCGGCGAGCCGATCGATTTTATGTGGGGCCATCACCCGGCCTATGGCGCCCCCTTTCTCTCTGGCGACACCCGCATCTACACCAACGCGCAGACAATCTGGGCCGACCGGCTGCACAACGCCCCCCACGGTGTGCTGCTCCCAGGGGCCAAAGCCCACTGGCCCCACGGCGAGGCGCCCGCTGGCCGCACAGTGGACATGAGCCGCGTCCCGGGCGAGGGCGAGCCGCGCAACACGCTGGCCTATTTGATAGACTTTGACGGCCCGCCCTGGTATGCCCTGGTCAACCACAAGCTCGGCGTTGGGGTGGGGCTGGCGTGGAGCGCTGAAATCTTTCGTTATCTCTGGTTCTGGCAAGAGATGTATGGTTCTTCCGGGTTCCCCTTTTACAAGCGGACCTATACCATGGCGCTGGAACCATGGAGCAGCATCCCTGGGCAGGGGCTTGTCAACGTGATGAACAGTACGCAGAGCCACCTCACATTGGCCGCCGGCGCATCGCTGTCGGCAGCGTTGACCGTTGCGCTTTTCACCGCCAACACCGCCGTTACACGCATCGGGCTGGACGGCGCGGTGGAATTGGAGCCATAGTCTACGACCGGTCGTGGGCCTGTTCGCCGGGCGCTGCTTGTCACCTATCGCGGACGGGCCCCATCAGCGCCTTTTGGGGGCGCCATAGGTGTATACCAAGTTGAGCGATCCGCGATCCCCCCCATTGTTGATCATCGATGGTCACCCTGGAACAGTCGAACAGTTGCGGGAGCTTTTGACGCGCGGCGAGATCGACTTTGTTGTCGCCGCCAATGGGTTGGAAGGGGTGCAGATGGTCTATCACTGGCAGCCGCGGCTGATCTTGCTAAGCCTCGTGCTGCCCGGCATGGACGGCTGGGAAACGCTGGCCGAGATCCGCGCGTTGTCGAATGCGCCGGTCATCTTGCTCGCCAACACCTACAACTCTCACGAGGTTGCGCGCGGGTTTGACGAGGGCGCGTTCGATGTCATCGTGAAGCCCGTTGTGCCTCATGTGTTGCTGGCGCGCATCCGCTCGGTGTTGCGGCTACCGCGTCCGCCGACACGGCCTGACATCTGCTACGCCGATGACTATCTCCGCCTCGACCCGCAGACGCAGCGAGCCTACGTGCAGCAGAAGGAAGTCAAGCTGAGCACCATCGAACGCAAACTCCTCTTTTTCCTCTTTGCCCACGCCGGCCAGGTCTGCCCCTTTGAGCAGATTCTGGAACATGTGTGGGGGGCTGATTACAGCGAGAGTGACCAGTATGTCCATATCTACATCTCGCGCCTGCGCAAAAAGTTAGAAATCGACCCCAGGCGCCCCCACTATATCCTCACCGAGCACGGAGCAGGCTATCGGTTTCGCCTTGCCGCGCTCGAATCATAAGCTCCCCGTACATCTGGCTTGCGCTTCCCCCGAAGCGCACAGCGCCGCCTTCGTCATGGTTCGAACCGTGATGGAGGCGGCGCTGCGCGTCAGCAACTGTCAGCCCACCCCATTCATTGCCCTGATCAAAGCCCTGTTGCATCAAAAATCATACAAAAACGTAGGTTTTGTATTATGAACCTTACGGCAAAGAAAGAATTGTCAGGAAAAGTAGGCAAAATATTTAGAAATTTATAGAAATAGCGGGTCAAATCGTAGTATAATGGACACAGTTCCACCTGTATGAAATGGGCGCGGCCATGCCCACATCCATCGCTCCAGTTCGTCTCCAACCCTGTGGACAACCTACCCAACATCTGTGACATCTGTGTTTGATCTTTGGTTTGGTTTTCAATCCTTAGTTTCCCCAAGGGAGGGTATTGTATGTTACAACGACGATTGTTTCTGACGATCACGCTGACGCTGCTGTTGGCGATGGTGCTAAGTAGCGGCGTGTTGGCTGCTGATGCAAGAGATCTTACCTTCGGCCAATCGGGCAATCAGGAGAAATTCTATGGCTACACAGCCGGGGAACTGGTGGATCTCGGAGAGGTCAACAACAAACCCTACAGCGGGTGCCCCGGCGTCACTGAAGGCAAGGCTGGATGGCACTTTGTCCACCCGGGTGGAGAACTGGTGTCGATGGAGGTTAGTTTTGGCCCAGCGATGCCGTATCTGATCCTTACCTACCCCGGCGATCAGACAGCTGTACAAACAGTAGGCCCGCCGCCTGGCACGGTCACTGGCGTCTACTTCGAGACTGAACTCGACGCCACGCTCGAGAAGGCCAAGGCGACCGGCATCGGTGGCCAGAACCACTTCGTTCTGTCGCATGTGTGCGTTCCCGATGCATTCGAAGAGCTGACCGTCACCAAGACCGTCGACACCTCCTTCACCCGCGAGCACTTCTGGGACATTGCCAAGAAGGTCGAGACTGAGGATAGCCACGAGCACGAAGGCTACGCCAAGATCTGGCTCTACATCGACGGCAGGGGCGATGAGAAAGCCACCTGGACCGTGGACGTGACCTACAAGGATTACGAAGACAGCGAGCACAATGTCTCCGGTGACATCACCATCGAGAACACCGGGTCGCTCGACGCGGTGATCACTGAAATCGAGGACCTCCTCGCCGGCACCGCCATCGCAATCGACTGCGGCGATGATTTCGAGTTGCCATACACGCTCCCGGCTGGCGAGACCTTGACCTGCACCTACAACGAGGATGGCTACGTCGTAGGCAGCAACGAGGTCACGGTGATCACCGAGCGCGACACGTACACGGCGGAAGAGCCGATCATCTGGGGCGACCCCGCCAAGGAGATCAACGAGACCGTCACCGTCAAGGACCTCAGCGACCTCTTTGGCGACGTGGAACTGGGGAAGGTGACCGCCCCGAATGGCGATACATTCACCTATGACAAGGAGTTCGCCTGGGCAGACTATGGCGCGGAGGATTGTGGCGACTTCGTCTACGATAACACCGCCACCATCGTCGAAACGGAGCAATCCGCCTCGGCCACACTCAAGGTCAACGTCCAGTGCTTTGTCTACGAAACCGCCTACGCCTATGGTAATAATGGCATTGCGACTTGCTTCATCCCCACCTTTAGAAACTGGGGCTGGACTAACAAGATTGGGCCAGGCGTCTACGTTTGGCCGTTGTGGGCCGGGGCCGGGCAGTGCGACACTGGTAAGGGCACGCTCGTTGGCTCTGTGACCGTGAATTACGGCGCCGACGGCTACGTGACCGTCACCTACAACATGCTGTCGCCCTATAGCCTGAAGGAGACCCACGTCTATGTCGGCGCCACCCAGTTCCCGAAGGACAAGCAGGGCCGCAACACCGTGGCGCCGGGCCAGTACACCAATGGCAGCCCGTTCGGTGGCGGCCAGGTCTACGTCATTGCACATGCGGTGGTTGGGTTGCCCGACCCCAACTTCGGGCCGCCCAGCAACGTCTCAACGCAAAGCGCCGACCTGGTCAGCACGGACATCCTGTTCCTGCCCTTTGTGCGCCGCTAGTGTGGGGTGAGCCTGGCGCAGCCCATGCTGTGTAGGGTTCGTACGTGATTGTGTTGGCGTGGGGAGAGGTCAAACGACCTCTCCCCACGCTGTTTTTGTTTCCGCCCTGTTTCACGATACAATGGGGCAAGGTGACCGCAAGATGACAGTCACTTCGCAAGTGACTGTCACCAGGATAGCGAGGATGGCAACGATGAAAAAGGTGCTTGTTACCGGCATGAGCGGGTTGATCGGCGGGGCGGTGCGCCGGCGGTTGGAAGGGCGCTACGAGCTGACCGCGCTCAACCGGCGCGATGTGGCCGGCGCGCGCACCGTCCAGGCCGACATCGCCGACCTGGCGTCCATCGAGGCGGCCTTTGCCGGGCAAGAGGTGGTGGTGCATCTGGCCGCCGTCGTCAGTGGGGAGGCCGGGTGGGACGATGTGCTGCGCTACAACGTCGTCGGTACGTATAATGTCTTCGAGGCGGCGCGGCGGGCGGGCGTGGCGCGGGTGATCTTTGCCAGCAGCGGCATGGCCATGGGCGGCTATGCCCGCCAGTTCCCATACAACGCCCTGCTCGAGGGGCGCTATGACGAGGTTCCCCAACCCTGGCCCATGCTCACCCACGAATCGCTCCCCCACCCCGCCGGTCTATATGGGGTCAGCAAGGTGTGGGGCGAACAATTGGCCCGCCACTTTGCCGATGCGACACCGATGTCGATGATCTGTCTGCGCTATGGCGTGGTCAACCAGGCCGACCGGCCCACGGAGCCCCGCCACTTCCCCATCTGGTGCAGCCAGCGCGACGCCGCACAGATGGTCGAGCGCTCTATCGAAGCGCCGGCTGAACTCAAGTATGACATTTTCTTTGTCACGTCGGATAACCAGTGGGGCTATCGCGACTTAAGTCATGCCTATCAAACTGTTGGCTACAAACCCCTAGACTCTGCTGAAACGTATCGTTTGGCGACGGACTCTTAAAGACATCGGATTATGCCACCCGATCTGGAAAGTTTACGTAGCTACTTCACTGCCAAATCATATCTGCTAACTGCACATGCCTCAGAGCGGGCGGCAGAACGGGAGATTGATAGCACCGAAATTGAAGCTGCGATTCGCAACGGAGATGTAATTGAGGATTACCCAAACGATAAGTATGGACCTAGCTGTCTGATTCTTGGTCAAGCAGAGACAGGCCGGTTATTGCACATACAAGTAAGTTACCCGGTGTCGATAAAAGTGATTACGGTTTATGAGCCATCATCGGCTGAGTGGGAAGCAGATTTTCGAACAAGGAAGCGACAATGACGGAACAAAAATGCCTGTACTGCCAGGGTCGGCTTGCACTGCGGCGGGTCAATCGTTTGCAGCCTTACGGTAATCGCTGGATTCTGATCGAGAATCTGCCTGCTTGGGTGTGCACCCAGTGTGGCGAACGGTACTATACACCTCAGGTTCACGATTATGTCGTAAACCTGTTGCGCTGTAATAGCTCGCCGCAGCGCACCGAAGTTGTCAAGGTCTACGATGCAATTCAGGTCACTACAGAGATTCCCGTCTGACAGGATGAGAAGATGACGCCATCGGGTCATCCTGCCAGCCAAGTCAAAAGAGGAACAAATGATGAAGAAAGCGCTGATCGTCTACGGTGGCTGGGAAGGCCACGAACCCAAGCTCTGCACCGAGATCTTTGCCCCCTTGTTGCGCGAGCGCGGCTATGATGTCACGCTCTCCGACACGTTGGACATCTACCTCAACCAAGAGTTTTTGCAGGGGCTCAACCTGATCGTCCCGCTCTGGACGATGGGGACGATCACCAAAGAACAGGAAAAGGGGCTGCTCAGTGCAGTCGCCGGCGGCGTGGGTCTGGCCGGCTGGCACGGCGGCATGGCCGACGCCTTCCGCAACAACACCGAATACCAGTGGATGGTGGGCGGCCAGTGGGTGGCCCACCCCGGCAACATCATCGACTATCAGGTCAACATCATCGACCACGAGGACCCCATCACCGCCGGGCTGAGCGATTTCACGATGCACTCCGAGCAGTACTACATGCACGTGGACCCCTCCAATCAAGTGTTGGCCACCACCACCTTTAGCGGCGAACACGCCCACTGGGTCAAGGGTGTGGTCATGCCCGTGGTCTGGAAGCGCATGTGGGACAAGGGCCGCGTCTTTTATTCGTCGCTGGGCCACGTGGCGCGCGATTTCAACGTGCCCGAAGCCAAGGAGATCCAGATCCGCGGCATGATGTGGGCGAGCCGGTAAGCGCCCATCCTTACATGGTTGCGGGCGCCGACGATGCTCGGCGGCTCACAGTGACGCAGAATATAGTATTACAACGAGACTTCGCTTGGCGGGCTCAACCCGACCTCCGGGAAGTGCCCACGAATTGCCTGGTTGACGAAGCCGATGCTGGGCACTTCCCGGAGGTCTTGACGGCGATAATCGTCAAAGTCTCGTTGTAGTGATACGGATAGAGACGCAACGCAACAACATGAGGAAACCATGCTCGATGCCCCATCCGCGCTAGAACGCCTGCGCGAAGGAAATGCACGCTTTGTCGCCAATGTGCGCAGCCTGGATACGCTGCTCAGCCACACCCGCCGCGCCGAACTGGCCGCCGGGCAGGAGCCCATCGCCATCATCCTCGGCTGCTCGGATTCGCGCGTGCCGGCGGAGATCGTGTTTGACCAGGGGCTTGGCGACCTCTTTGTGATCCGCGTGGCCGGCAACGTCGTCGCCGCTTCGCAGGTGGGGAGTGTCGAGTTTGCCGCCGCCCGCTTTGGTACGCGGCTGGTGGTTGTGTTGGGCCACACCCAGTGCGGCGCCGTATCGGCTACCCTGGAGGAATTGCAGCGGCCCACGGGCAGCCATTCGCGCAACATCCAATCGATTGTCGAGCGCATCCGCCCGGCAGTGGCGGGGCTGCTGGACACTGAGTTGCGTCACCAACCCCACGCCCTGATGCAGGCCGCCGTGCGCGCCAACGTGCGCGCGGCGGCGCACCAATTGCGCTACGGCTCGCCGATCCTCGAAGCGCTCATCGAGCGCGAGGGGCTTTTGGTGGTGGGGGCGGAATATTCGCTGGAGACGGGTGTGGTGGAGTTTTTTGATGGGCTACCAGAGGACCAATAGCCAATGAACGGAGAGACAACACGCCGGTACGTCAACCTGATTGTGGCGATTGTGACGATCCTGTTCAACGGATTGGCGAACGCGCTGCCGCTGAACGGGCAGAGCACCGGGGAGATCTCGGACCGCTTTGATGTCTATTTTGTCCCCGCCGGCTATGTCTTTTCGATCTGGGGTGTGATCTACATTGGCTGGCTCGCGTTTGCCATCTATCAACTGCTCCCGGCCCAACGGGACAATCCGCGCTTGGAGCGCATTGGCTACCTGTTCGTCGTGAGTGGTATTGCCAACATGGCCTGGCTCTTCCTCTGGCACTACGAATACTTCGTGTTGACCGTGCTGGTCATGTTCGTATTGCTCCTCTCGCTCATCGCCATCTATCTGCGGCTGGAGATCGGCAAGGTTCGCGTTACCGCAGTGGAGCGGTGGTGTGTGGATATACCGTTTAGCCTCTACCTGGGCTGGATCACAGTGGCGACTATCGCCAATGTCACAGCTGTGCTGCACCATCTCCAGTGGGGCGGATGGGGGATCCGCCCCGAGCTGTGGGCGATCATCCTGTTGGCCGTGGGTGTGTTCATCGCCGCCGTAATGGGCTTTCTGCGCCGCGATATTGGATACATGCTTGTGATTGCCTGGGCGTTCGTGGGCATCGCGATCAAACACGGCGGCGTCCCCCCGGTCGCAACGGGGGCTTGGGTGGCGTCAATCGCTGTGATAGCGCTGATCGGGGCTGTCGCCTGGGTGGGAAGGCGACAGAGACCAGCATCCCTTTCAACTCTATTGCGGTTGATTTGAAAACCGGACTTTGCGAAGATCCGTACTCCTTCGAGTAATTCCGGTTTTCAAACAGAGCTCAGTATAGCTGAAAGAACCCCCGTGATTTTTATTTTGACAGCATCGACATAGCCGTGCTATAGTCATGGCCTGGCTATGGTACAAAGATTGTACTACTTCTGCGTCAAGCCCAGTGTGGAACCGTCCATCTTTGTCGACAGCCGACTAAAGTGCGGTTGCTGTGAAAACGTGAACGCCGTCCGCTTGAAAAAGTAAAGAAACCGCGTTTTCAATCAGAGCAGAGTATCGTGATGAAACTGGCGATGAAGCCAAACAGCGAATGCTGACGCATCCATCACCCCCCAGATTCTTCGGGTAACACCTTCCTTAATTACCATCCTTGTACCCATATCCGATGGTGGCCGCACGGTGGGGGGTTGGCTCACGGCATCCTGCCCATGACCGCTCTGTCCATCACGATTGTCGCAGAATGTTTGCAAAAACCCATGTCAGATCTATCTCCGACCGCTGATAACCGTTGCGCCACGCGGCTGGAGAATGATCTGCGGGGGCATCTGAAACAGGCAGGCTGACTACCAATAGGTGGTCTTCTCACCATTGAAGCCGCGCGCCGGTCTTTGTTGCGCGGCAGGCTCATGACACAACAGACTTGCGAGGAGAGAATATGAACAAGAGTAAGCGATTTCGTCTATCGACCATCGTTTTGCAGGTGGTGTTGGTTGCCATCAGCGCCTGCTTCGCCCCCGTCGCCACCGATCTCATGACGCCCACGCCCGCCCCCACTGAAGCGGTTGCCGCCCCGGTGGAAGCGCCCGCTGAGGCCCCCGCGGCGCAGCCTGCCGGCCAGAGCTTGTTGGAGATTGTCAAGAGCCGTGGCGAACTGATCTGCGGCGCCAACAATCAGTTGCCTGGCTTTGGCTACATTGATACCGATGGCAACTACAGCGGTTTTGACGTGGATTTTTGCAAGGCGATTGCCGCCGCTGTATTGGGTGACCCTGACGCTGTTCAATATCGCCCGCTCACCGCCGCCGAACGTTTTACCGCTGTGCAGACGGGTGAGGTCGATGTCTTATTCCGCAACACGACATGGACGTTGCAGCGTGACGCCAGTGGTGTGGGCATGGAGTTTATGCCAATCACCTTCTACGATGGCCAGGGCATGATGGTGCGCAGCGATAGCGGCATCACGTCGCTCGAAGATATGGATGGCGCCACCATCTGTGTGCAGACGGGCACCACCACCGAACTGAACCTGACGGACAACTTCCGCGCGCGCGGGCTTGACTTCACACCCGTTGTGCTCGAAGATGCCGACCGCACCTTTGCCGCCTACGACGAAGGCCGTTGCGACGGCGTCACCACCGACAAATCGGGCCTGGTGAGCCGCCGCACAACCCTGGCAAGTCCCGACGACCATGTCATTTTGGACGTGACCATGTCCAAAGAGCCGCTGGCCGGCGCCGTGCTGCAGGGTGACCCGGCCTGGGCCGACGCCGTCCGCTGGGTGATCTACGGCCTAATGGAAGCTGAGGAATATGGGGTGACGAGCGCCAATTTGGACGAGATGGCGAGCAGTGAAGACCCCACCATCCAGCGTCTGTTGGGTGTCAGTGGCGATATGGGCGCCCTGCTGGGGTTGGACAATGACTTCCTCGTGCGCGCATTGGCGGCTGTGGGGAACTACGGGGAGATTTATGACCGCAATCTTGGACCCGGCACGCCGTTTGACCTGCCGCGCGGCCAGAACAACCAGTACACCAATGGCGGCCTGATCTACGCCCCGCCCTTCCGCTAGAGCGATGAGATGCAAGACCGTGACGCACGACGCCTGCTATCGCCGTGCGCCACGGTCTTTTTGGTTGACACGCAGAACGTATACTTCGTCATCGCCCATCGCCCATCGCCCATCGCCCATCGCCCATCGCCCATCGTCTCGCACATGCAACCCACACACCAGACATACCCTAACCCCGACCGAGGTTCTGAATGAGCGTATCAGAGTTACGCGCCGCCGGCGGAGCCGTACCCTTTTATCGGGATGTTCGGATTCTTGCCATTTTGGCTCAAGTTGCGTTTGTGCTTGTGGTCGTGGCCGCCGGCGCATTCTTTATCAACAATTTGGTGGTTGGTCTACGGGCCAGCAATATCCCCCTGGGGTGGAATTTTCTGCGTCAAGAGGCAGGCTTTGAGATTGCCGAAGGGCCGCTTTTCAGCCCTAGCGAAAGTTATGCGCGCGCGTTTGCTGTGGGCGTCTCGAATACCGTGCGCGTCGCCATCGTTGGCATCGTCCTTGCCACATTGCTGGGCTTGCTGGTCGGCATTGCGCGGCTGTCGAACAACTGGTTGGTGCGCACCCTGGCCACTGTCTATGTGGAGATTGTGCGCAACACGCCGCTGTTGGTTCAGCTCTTTTTTTGGTATTTTGCCGTTATCCTCAAGCTGCCCGACATTCGTTCCAGCGCCGAATGGGCGGGCGTGGCGCTGCTGAGCAACCGGGGCATCGCATTGACGTGGCCGCGTATCAGCGCGACTGGGCAGGGTCTTGTCTATTGGTTAGCCGCAGCCGTGGTTGCGGCGCTGCTGGTCGGCGTGCTGGCGCGCCGGCGTGGCGCCGCACAGGGGCGACCCCAAAGTGGGCTGGCGCCCGGCCTGTTGGCGATGGTCATCTTGGCGGCGGTGGGTTTCGGCATCACCACCGTTACCGGCGCGCTGCCTGAAAACGCCATCTACACCCTGCATCGGGGCGACCGGGGCGTACTCTTTGTAGACCACAATGGCAACGGCGTCTTCAACCGCGGGGTGGACCAGCCCCTGGCCTATGTGCCCGTGACCCTATTCGCCGAAGATGGCTCTCTGCTTGGCGTGACCTCAACCGACGGCGAGGGCGCTTTCCGTTTTTACAATCTCGCGGCCGAAGGCGCCCGCCTGACCTGGGAAGCGCCGCCGGTGATTGTGTGGGATGAGCCGCTGCTTCAGGGGTTCAACTACCAGGGCGGCCAGCGTCTTTCGCCCGAGTTTGCCGCATTGCTCTTCGGGCTCACGATCTATACAGCCGGTTTTATCGCCGAGATTGTACGCGCCGGCATCAACGCCGTGGCCAAGGGGCAATGGGAAGCGAGCCGGGCGCTCGGCCTGAAATCGGGTGAAACCTTGCGGCTGATCGTCCTGCCCCAGGCGCTGCGGGTGATCATTCCCCCCCTCACCAGCCAATATCTCAATCTCACCAAAAATTCAAGCCTGGCAATTGCTGTAGGCTACCCCGATCTGTTTAACGTTTCACGAACCATTTTTAACCAGTCCGGCGCAACGGTGCAGATGTTTGTGCTCATCATGGCCACTTATCTGGCTCTGAGCCTACTGACCTCCACCTTTATGAACTGGTATAATCGGCGCATGGCGCTGGTGGAGCGATAGCCCATGGCGCAAGCAGACTTTGACGCGCCGATCTGGGTCAACCAGGCCCATCCCAGGCCAGCCCAGCGCCCGCCCATCAACCACTTGGGGGTCGTCGGTTGGCTGCGCAACAATCTGTTTAACGGCGTGGGTAATACGCTCCTGACGGTGGCGACGCTGCTAGTTATCTATGCCGTGGTGACTTCACTGGCGCGCTGGGCCTTTGGCCAGGCTTACTGGGAGCCGGTGTGGGTCAACCGCAAGCTCTTTGCTGTGGGCGCGTACCCCCAGTCGCGTTTGTTGCAGCCCTGCCTGGTTTTGGCCACGGTCAGCCTCCTTTTTGGGTTGAGCGCAGGCCGGTGGGGCGGCATTGTACAGCGGGTGGCGGTGGGGCTGGCCGCGCTCTTGCTTTTGCTCGCTCTGCTACCGATTGGCCCGGCTGCGCAGATCTGGATGGGGATCAGCCTTGCGCTGCTCGTCGCCGGCTATGTTGCCGGTCTGCAACTCCGCATCCCCAATCGGGCGCTGGCCGTGGCGTGGGTGTTGAGCATCCCGTTTGCGTTGCTTATGCTACGGGGTACGTTGGATATCCGCACCCTGAACATTTCGGTGGCGCCCTTTGGCCCGCCGGTTCCCTCCAATCTGTATGGGGGGTTGCTGCTGACGATTTTGCTCACGGTGGTGGGCATTGCTTTTAGCTTTCCTATCGGTGTGGCGCTGGCGCTTGGGCGGCGCAGCCCGCTGCCCGTGATCCGCTATTTCTGTATCGGCTACATTGAGCTGATTCGCGGCGTTCCGCTGATTTCGTTGCTCTTTATGGGCATGTTGGTGCTGCCGCTCTTTCTGCCACGCGGGATGCCCAGCCCCGAGGCCATGACGCGCGTCATGGTCGCGATCACCCTCTTTAGCGCGGCCTATCTGGCCGAAAATGTGCGCGGCGGGCTTCAAGCTGTGCCGTGGGGGCAATGGGAAGCCGCCGATGCGTTGGGGCTGAGCGGGTGGCAGCGGACGCGGTTGGTTGTCCTCCCGCAGGCGTTGCGCGCCGTGATCCCCGCCATCGTGGGGCAGTTCATTGCGCTATTCAAAGATACGTCGCTGGTGGCATTGGTCGGGCTGAGCGACCTGCTGGGCATCGGGCGGGCCGTGATACAGCAACCCGAGTGGCTCACCATCACGGGCGGCGTTACCCGTGAGGTCTACGTGTTTGTGGCGCTGGTCTATTTTATCTTTAGCTTTGGCATGAGCTGGGCCAGCCGCCGCCTTGAAGCCCAGTTGGGCGTCGGACATCGCTAATGCGTTTGCAAATTTGGGAGAAAAATCTGTGTCCAATCAGACCAACGGAGCAGACATCATCGTGATGAAAGATGTCAACAAATGGTATGGCGAGTTTCATGCGCTGCGTGATGTCAACCTGACCGTGCGGCCGCAAGAAGTGGTCGTGATCATTGGGCCGTCGGGTTCGGGAAAGTCAACACTCATCCGCACCATCAACCGCCTCGAAGAGCATCAAAAGGGCGAGATCATTGTGGACGGCATCCCGCTGACGCGCGACGTGCGCAACATCGAGGCCGTGCGCATGGAGACAGGCATGGTCTTCCAGCAGTTCAATCTGTTCCCACACCTGACGGTGCTGCAAAACATTGCTTTGGCGCCCATGCACGTACGCAAGAAGAGCAAGGCCGAGGCCGAGACGCTGGCCATGCAGTTGCTCGAACGGGTCGGCATCCCCGAGCAGGCCGCCAAATACCCCGGCCAGCTTTCGGGCGGCCAGCAGCAGCGTGTGGCAATTGCGCGCGCCTTGGCCATGCAACCCAAGATCATGCTCTTCGATGAGCCAACCTCAGCGCTAGACCCAGAGATGATCAAGGAAGTGTTGGATGTGATGAAGGAACTGGCGCGCTCGGGCATGACGATGCTGGTGGTGACGCACGAGATGGGCTTTGCCCGTGAGGTGGCCGACCGGATCGTCTTTATGGATGGTGGTGAGATCGTTGAGATCGGCGCGCCCGAACACTTCTTCACCAATCCCCATCACGAACGCACCAAGCTCTTTCTGCGCCAAATTCTGTAGCCATCTGGGATGGCGCTTCTGGTGGCGCTCAATTTTCAGGTTGACGGGGAGCGCCGTCGAAGCTGTTGACGCCCGGCGCTGTAATCCATTCGACAAAGAGCGCATCGATGGCCGGGTTTTGCAGCGCAGCCAGTTCGGCCTGCCAGGTGGTTGTATCCACAATGCCGTAGCGGTGCGCCTCCAAATAGTGGCTGAGAAAGCGGAAAAAGTGGCGGTCGCCCAGTTGCTTGCGCAGCTCCGTGTAAAAAAGCGCGCCTTTGCCATAGATAATCGTCTCGTACTGTGAGCCATCGGCAAATTCCGCCACGGGTTGATGAACCCGAATATCGGCCTGGCGCCCTTTGAGCAGATTCCACGGCAGTTGCCAACGCTCGTTGATCAGCCGGTTGACGCTGCCCTGCCCTCGTAGCTCCTCCATGTAGATCTTCATCGAATATTCGGCCAGCGCCTCATCTAGCCACGGCTCGTTGACCGGGTCGTTGTGCACCATCAGATACCACCACTGGTGCGCCACCTCATGCGCGACGAGAACTTCCAGATTCTCGCGGAATCGGCCATAGAGCTGCGTGCCCAACAGGATTGCCTGCGGATATTCCATGCCCCGAAAGTTAATCGGCGCCGGGGCTACCCGCAGGTCGCGATAGGGGTAGGGGCCAAAGCGGTCGCTGTAGATGCGCAGTGCAGCCACCGCATAGGTGAGCGCCGCGCGGCCGGCGGCCTCATGCTGCGGCAGCCAATAGCTGGTGACGCGCGTTCCATATGTTTCCGTATACGCCGACTGAAAGAGGGGGCTCATGTGTAGCAGAAACTCGCGCGACGGCCCCGTTACCCAGACGTGACGCGCCTGTCCCCCTTCCACCAGGGTGGACGAGACCAACGTGCCACTGGTCACCGGCACCTGCTCGGCGGGCAGTGTGGCCGTGACGACAAAGAGCGAGGCGTAGTTGAACGCGGCATCCCCACGGATGGAGCCCGTGTCCGTCCACCAGCGCCCGGCGCCCAGGGTTGCCCCCGGCTGATAGACAGCCAGCGAGGGATAGAAGAGGGGGAGGCTGGTGATCTGCTGGCTGGTTCCATAGAGCGCATAGACTGCGTCGCCATCGGTCCACCGGGGGATGGCGGCCGTCCACGTCAGCCGCACCTCGGCGCGCTGCCCTTTTTCGAGCGGCTCGGCGAGGTTGAGGCGCACCACCGTGCGCCCGGTGGCATAATCGAATGGGGTGGAGCGTCCATTGACGGCTGCTCCCTGCATGGTGATGCCGGAGCCATAGTGCTCTAGTGCGGGGTAGAGGCGAAAGACCAATTGCCGCCACGGGTCTTCCGTCGTGTTGTAAAGGACAATGGAAGCTGCCCCGTTCAGCACTTGTTCTTCGGCGTCATAGGTCACGTCAATATCGTAGCGGGGCGCCAGCGCCAACGCATCAAACTGGCTTGCAAAATCGGGCTTCATGGCGGGCAGGTAGCGCGCCCAGGGATCAAGCGGGGCGGCCTGCCGCCTGCCACATGCGGATAGAGCCAGGGTGAGGCCCACCAGGGTAACAAGCGCAAGCGCAACGGGAATCAATGTGCGGAACGCACGCGTTCGACCACAGGGTTGGCCAGGCAATAGACTCACCGTATCAATCGCAGCACAGATGCGGGAACGTTTTGCAACAGACAGCGACACCAGTATAGCATGCAATCCACGCCGCGGCAACGTAGAGCAATAGGCCGGCCAGAACAATCGCGGGCTTCGCAATCGCAACGCACCCAAGGGACATCGCTGAGAGGGGAAGGGGGCCGCAGGCGCTGGAATTCGAGTCGCAGACGCGACTTCTGATTGTCGGT
This sequence comes from Caldilineaceae bacterium, assembly GCA_023384495.1. Classification (GTDB taxonomy): domain Bacteria; phylum Chloroflexota; class Anaerolineae; order Caldilineales; family Caldilineaceae; genus CFX5. Next base: position 725 of record JAHDWG010000060.1, on the reverse strand, counting down.
TGCGGGTTTTATTCCTGCATTGTCTTACGTGCGATATTCGGCGCGTAGATAAGGAAGCGCAGCCAGCACCGCAACCAGGCAGAGTGAGAATACGATCACGAGCAAGAGGCTGCCCAGGGGCGACAATTGGGAGAATTCGCGCTGAAAGTAAGCGGAGAGCAGCACCAGCGCCAATAACAGATAGGCGATGGTCACCGGCGCCAACAATCCAAGCCCAATCACGCGTTGGCCGGAGATAACCAGCGAGAGCAGCCCCAACACCATCAATAGCGCGCCGGCCAGCCGCAGTGGCCACAGATGGCCGCTTTCGTAGAGACCCCACGCGCCGAGTGCGTTACGCGAAACGGTCAGCAACACCACGCCAAGCAACGAACCGACCACAACCCCATTGATGCGCAATACAACCCGCAGCGGGCGAAAGTGATCGCTGAGTGTGTAGGCCATTGGATGGTCTCCTCATGCAGGCGGGTGGCGGTGATCAAAAAGGCCGGCCCCATTTGAGGCCGACCTGGTGACGGTTGCTTCGACCGAGCGCAAGGGCGGATGCGCAAGCCATAATACGCTATTCTTCGTCCTCGTCTTCATCTCTCTTGCCGCGCCCACCCACAACTTCAGGCTCTGCCGCGGCCTCTTCTTCAACCTCTTCCTCAACCTGAACCCGGGTTGCGTTGAGCGAGAAGATGACCTCATCCGCTTCGGCCAGATAGCTTACCCCGTTGACATTG